>NZ_QKSJ01000001.1:0-527274 GCF_003234135.1 Curtobacterium sp. MCPF17_018
GTTGATCGATTCCGACGAGCCGCCGCTGCGATGGGTCGCGGGCGCCGATGCCGTGCAGACCGGTGTCGACAAAGCCAACCTGCTCCTGCAGCAGGTCGCCGCACACGAGGAACTGTCCTCCTCACTCGCTCACGACGACTGACCCCCTCGACCGGCTACCGGACGTTCTACGACTGTCCGGTAGCCGATCCCCTACCGGAACGACCACGAGCGACCGAGACGGCGTTTGGTAGCCCACCCCCTTCCGGGCAAGCAAGGCGTATAGCGCTTGGATCGTGGTGCATTCATGACGTGCGCTCTGACGACAACTCACCGGGGAACGGACGGGAACGCAGCAGCACCCCACGCAACGCGAGCGATGCCCTGACGCTACGTCGCGGACGCTCGTGCCGTTCATCCCCGACCCGCATACGCGTTACGGCTGGTAGGTTCGCGAACTGTCCCGCTGTACAGTCCGACCATGACCAGGTCAGAGGCGCATCGAGGTGAGGACCGCTTCGAGCGCCTTTCCGAAGGCCTGAGCAGTGTTCTGAACCCCGACCTCGAGGTCCTCGACGCCATGGACCGCGTGATCGCGGGGTGCGTGGAGCTCACCTCAGCAACGGAAGCGGGGATCGTCCTGGCCGATGGGTCCGGGACCTTGCACGTCATCGCTTCGACGAGCGAACGCACGAGCGATGCGGAAGAGGCGCAGCTCGGCACGAACGAGGGCTCGTGCTTGGACTGCTTCCGGACCGGGAGGACGATCGACGTGCCCGACGTCACCACCCACGAGACCGTGTGGCCGACGTTCGCTGAGACGATGCGCGAGAGGGGGCTTCGCGGGACCTTCGCTGAGCCGATCCGGCTGCGCGATGGGACCATCGGTTCGATGTGTCTGTTCGCCGACCACGCCGACGGGCACGACGACCGCGACGTGGTTCTGATCCAGCTGTTCGCCGACGCGGCATCCGCCGCGCTCGTGCGGCAACGCGATGCCGGCCGGTTGCGCACCTTCGAGGAGCAGATCGACGACGCAATCCAGGCTCGAGTACTCGTCGAGCAAGCGAAGGGGGCCTTGGCCTACCGACGCGGCATCCGGATCGACGAAGCCTTCCAAGTCCTACGTCGAGCAGCGCACATAGCCGGCGGCGGCATGCGCGCGAGAGCTGAGGACGTCGTCCACCACGGCGCCGACCTCAGGGAAACAGCCTGAGGGGCGCCTACTGCCGGCCAGTGTCTCCCGGGGCCGTCGAGGTCGGTCTGGACGGGTCCAACGACCTGATGTATTCGTCGAAGAAGTCATCGAGCCAGTATGGCTCCTGGGCGATCCGGTCCTGCGGATCGCGCGGCTCGGCAGCGATCATGCCGGGAATCTACGATGCGCTACGACCCGGTTCAACCCGTCCCACGTCGCGCGGATAACGGGCCAGGGGCGAAGCGGACGTGACCCCGGAGCGACCGCGGAATCGGGTATCTCCTTCGTCAGGATCGGGCGCTTCAACGCCAGGCTGGTTGCGCGGAGCGGAGCACGGCGCTGCACCTGCACCTGCACCTGCACTGCACTGCACCTGCATACAGCTGGGATCGGTTTCATGTCAGTGGAAGGAGCGTCTGATGAAGCACATCCACTACGACAGCAGCATGATCCTCACCAGCGACGACGTCGCCGATGCTGTCATCGAGTACGCAGCAGCCCTCGCCGGCGGTGACCGTGCCGACACCGTCGACGTGCCCGCGGTCGCAGAAGACGGAATGATGACGACCACGAAGATCCTGATCGGCCCGTCCAGCGAGATCGTCATCGAGGACGCCGACGAGGACGAACTCGAAGTCGAAGACCGAGAGTTCGTCGCACGGCTACGTGCTGCCGCCAAAACCTTCGGCCACAACGAACCGATCCACGCCGACACCCGCTCAGACCTCACCGACGCGGACTAACCCAGCCGCTCACCCCGCACCAGCGCGTTGGGAGCCGGAACCCGAATGGGGATGACGGTGCCGCTTGACCGCCTTAAGGAGGACACGTAGGCTCAGTGTCAGCGAGCCACACCCGATCGCGCTTCCGCGCGCAGGCCCGCATGAGCATCGAAGCTCCGACCCTGGAGCGCCCCTATGCTCGGGCCGGAGCGCGATCGCCCAGCCCCGGAAGTTCGGACCCAGCCGGGCTCGCCTGTCCTTGGCATGGTTCGCGTAGTGATCGCAGGGGCGCCTCGACCGCCTCCGAAGAGTCGTTGTTCCGATGGGTTGCGACGCGGGCGACAAGCCCCTGAGTACCGCCCTCTCGGAAGGCTGCTGCCCGCCTCGAGGCGAGGCGGGCAGCCGTGCTGTCTCAAAGGATCAGCATTGAGACGGCCACGCTCGACGGCAACCGGCCGCCGTAGAAACATCGCGGCGCACCGCGGGACGAGATTCGGAAATACGTCAGGTGGTGAAGACGCGCCGGTACGGGTGGTCGATGCCGACTGCGCAGTCACATGCGACGGCGATGGTTGCACCGTCGCGTGAGCTGGTGAATGTCTCGGCGTGCGGGACGCCGCGCACCGGAGCGTTGCTCATCTGCTCGGCCCGTTCAGGCATGACGAATCTCCCAGGAACTCGGCCGCGGGCGGCGGCAGTAGCGCGGCTTGTCGGGCCGCTCAGTGCCGATACTAGGAGCGCCGAATTCGCTCATGTAGTCCCTGAATCTGGGGTGGAAAGCAACTCGACGCCGCGGGCTTCCCCGGGCCCTATCTGAATGCTCTTGCAGGGAAGGCGCGTGAGGGTCATGCTGCTCTCGGCCGCAGTGATGCGCTGGACCCGTTACCAGGGGCGTTTCCACGCTGGGAGCGTCGGCCGTGTGGGTGCCGCCGCCGTGACCCGAACCGACAGCGGCACCCGCACTTTTCCGCCCATGTCAACCCCTCCTGTCATGTGCTAACAAACGGCTATGGTGGTGAGGCTTCGTCGGATCAGGGCGCAGCACTCAGGTGGGCCGTTCACATTCGGGTTGCGTTCGACCCACCTGCTCGTTGTTTGCTGCTCGTTCGAGCCGGACGCAATGAGCGAGGGCCGGCCCCGATGTTCCGGGGCCGGCCCTCGCCGTGTCTGTCACCGCTCAGCAGGTCAGGCGTTCTCATCCTGGCTGTGGAGCTGCTTCCGGCGGCGGATGACCAGCGACAGCATCAGGCGCTGCAACGCCAGCGACTTCGGGATCGTCGTCGCTGGGGACGTAAGCCGTCGTGAACCGCACACGTCAGTCTGAGGATCCGATGGTCGAGGGCGTCCGCAAGTACGAGATGGGAGGTGCCCGCTCTCGTTGGGGTGAGAGCGGGCAGCCGCGTGCGTCCGAGGATCAGGGACTCAGGACGCTTTCGCTTGGGCGGTAACCAGCCGCCCCACCGCTTTGTGAACCATCGTCGACAGGTGTTGCATTCCGTGCCGGAGGTTCTCCCGCCATCGGCGGCACCGAGTGTGAGTGCGATGTGAGCGTGCGGTGGGCTGATCCGGTCTGCGCAGGCACTCACTCTGCTGACTGCCCGTCCAGCCCGACCCTGGGTACGGTGCGGGAACCCGTGGCGGATCAGGCTGCGGGACGGGCGTTGCCGGTCCGTGTTCGGGTCACGTGATCGGCAACGCTCGCCTCGCGTAAGAGTCTTGCGTGCTGGTCAGGCCTGCTGCGCGGCGATCCAGGAGTACCAGGCACTGAGTTGTGCTTGCGCGTTGCAGAGGGTGCTGTGTGAACCGTGGACCTGGTTGTCGGTCGTGTGGAGCTCGTACTGGTCGTGGTGCTGGATGCTGCCGACGGTGACGCCGTCGGCGTGCGCTGTCCAGTCGGTGCCGGGCCCTTCATGCCACACGATGCGTTGCGGTCGGACCATGCGTGCGGCTTCCTGTAGGCGTCTTCGCAGAAGACCCGCGAGCTGACAACGTCTCTCAAAGTACGCGCCCACGATGTGCAAACAAGCTGTCCTGTCGACCTGGCTGAGCCCACCGCTCCCGGCAATGCTGGAGGCGCCTCGTCGGCTCCAGCCACGAGAGCCGTATTCCGAACCCGTTATCCATTTTCGGAACCCATGTGCGCGGTGACTGAGTTCTGGTGATGATCGAGTTGTGCCTGAACTGATGCGCCGCACCCAACGGATGACCCGCACCGGGGACCCAATCGTTGCCGCAAACGCAATCGCTCGCACGCACTCCACACAGAGTGTGGACGTTGACCCGGACGGTGCGGCGTTCCTGTTCGAGGAGCGGGTGCGCGGCACCCGGCTGCTGTCACTGGAGACCACGTCATGCACGGGGGCGGTCAGCGGCACGATCGAGCCGGACAGCGTGATGGTGCTGGCCTGGTTGAAGTCCGGGCGAGGCACCATCGACGGGAAGCAGGTTCCGATCGGCCGCCCCGTGCTGTACCGGAACGCACCACAACCCGTCCGGTTCGAGTCGTTCCAGAAGGACGTCATCCGCATCGACCGCGCCACGGTGGAACAAGTCGCCGCGCAACGTGGCGAGTGGAACCCGGGACCGCTCGAGTTCCATCCCCACCACGTACCGGAGGGCCCGACACTGGCCGCCTGGTGGCTGATGGTCCGCACCGTCGCCGCGGACGTACTCGCCGGGCCGGACGAAGTCTCCGAGGAGCGCGAACGACAACTGGCCCGGTTCGCCGCCGGCGGCCTCCTCACAGCAATTCCGCACTGGCCCGTCGGTCAGCACGCCCCGCCCGCCACCGCGGGCACACGATTCGCACGAGCGGAGGCATTCCTCCTCGAGCACGCCAGAGAACCAATCACCGTCGCGGACATTGCCGAGGCGGCCGGGCTGAGCGTCCGTGGCGTGCAGGCCGCGTTCAACCGTCACCACGGCATCACACCGCTGGCCTACCTGCGACACATCCGACTGCTCCTCGCGCGGGAGCAGCTCGAGTCCGACAACGACCTCAGCGTCGCGGAGGTCGCCCGGTGGGCTGGGTTTGCCCACCTCGGACGATTCGCCGGAGCGTATCGGGACGAGTTCGGCGAGCTGCCCAGGCAAACTCGGCAGGCCTCCCGCAGCTGGTAAGGACCGTCCCACCGAGCGGGACTGCAACGGCCGGACTTGGCTTCGCATGCGGGTGACGCCGACAAACGCGTCCGGCTAAGCCGTCTTACGGAGCCGACCACGGCACAGCCAAGAGTGTCCGATAGACCATCGGCTATCGGGACGCTGCTTACGTCAGGACAATTGATTTGGCAGCGGTGCTGGACATCGGCTCTGTGGCGGGGTGCTTCGCAGCGCAGGTCGGGACAGATTGGTCGGCGGCCCACGGGGTCTCGATCCGCGTCACGTAGCCTCTCGATGACGCGAGAGGGGAGTCGACGATGGCGAAGGGCAACGTGCCGGCGGCCGCAGGTGGTCACCCGCAGATCGGTTCGACCCACAAGAACGGCGACCGGATGTTCGGCATCGCAGGCCTCTACTCGAGGGTGCTCGCCGGTCGCGGGACGCCGAAGCTGTCGAGCCTGTACCACTCGACGGTCACCGAGCACGTTCGCAGCGTCCGCGTAGGGGATCAGCTGCGCGTCGAATGGGACGGAGCGTTCTGGTGGGCTTCGTCGGAGGTCGGGCGCGTCGGGCGACTGTCCTGGTCGAAAGGCGATCGCGCTAGAGGGGCAGCGGAACCCGGAGGCCGAAGCCCATTCGACTTCGACGACGGCACGCTGCACGTGCAGAACGTCACTGTCAGCCCGGCCGGTGAGGTCGTCGACTGTGGTGGGTTCGTAGTGCCGGACGACCACGATCCGTCGGACTGGCCAATGACGCCGATGCCAGACCCCGCGGAGCGCGAGCTCACGATCACGATCGGGGTGCCGGCGCGGACCGAAGAACCAGCACCAACACCTGAGCCCCGCCCGTCCTCATGGCTGCGGCGACTCCTCCGCGGTGGGCGGTAGACGCACTCGGATCGAAAGTTTGTTCTAATGGACCGATGGGACAGAACCGCAGGTACGGCACGGACGTCTCGCGGAGCGCGATCAACGAGTTCCTGACGAGGCCTTCACCGGTCTCGCTGTCCGATGACGAGATCGGTCCGGCTCCGGTCGTCGAGGTAGCCGACGGTGACACCGTTGACGTCTGGCTGCGCTTCGTTGAGGTACGAGTGCAGGAGCGCGCTGTGGTCGTCGGCTACACGGACCGCGCCGTGCGAGTGGAGGTCTCCAGGCGGGATGGCTCGAAGTACCGGGTGTGGGTCTGGAGGGGCGCGGTGACCCGCGCGGGGAGAGAGCGCTGAACAGAGCTCGCGGGGCCAGGGCTACGTGAGCACTCCTGGCCCCGCTCGAGATCAGTGCGCTGCGTCGTACGCGTCGCGGACGCTCTGAGCGATGCGACCGCGGGTCGACACCTCGTAGCCGTTCGCGTTGGCCCACTCGCGGATCTTCGCGAGCTCGTCCGCGTTACCGCGGGGCTTCGAGGCAGCTCCGGAAGAGGCGGGGCGGGAAGTGCGCGCGCTGGCCTTGCGGGCTGCTGCGATGTAGTTCGAGAACGCTTCACGGAACTTGTCCGCGTTGTCGTTCGAGAGGTCGATCTCGTAGTTGTTGCCGTCGAAGCCGAACTGCACCGTGGTGCCGGCGCCGTCCTTCAGCTCTTCGTTGGTGAGGTCGTCGACGAGGGTGGTGATGACTTTCTGCGCCATGGTGATTCTCCTATTGCGGGGCTATTGCGCTCTCACTATGTCAGATGACTGATCCTTATGGGAAATGAATAGTCGACATGACTGTTGCGAGGCGGTCGATCGAATGCACCGGCCGAAGCTCGGAGTCCGCGCAGCACAGACCCTCCGGTGGTGTCCGATGCGGTGTGACTGAACCGCTACGGCGAGAAGCCACGCCGATCGTCGGGCACGGATGCTCAGGCTCGCCAGCCAGTCGACGCACTCGAGGGTGTGCCCGGACCACGTGTACCACTTTTACGTTCGGAAACCGGTACAGGCGCGCAAGGCAGCTTTTCCCAGGTCAACCCCACTTTTCAGGGCTCGTGCAGGGGTGGCTCGTGTACCACTTTTGAGGCCCGGTTTTCGAGAACTGGTACGCCCTGTGAGCCCTACATCCCTGATTTTTCAAGGAAGTAGGAGGGTAGAGAGGCAGGTTGTACCGGTTGTACCGCTTTCTGCGGACCTTTACGCACGCACGCATGCGCGCACACGCACATACAGGGGTTCGTCGAAAAAAGCGGTACAACCGGTACAGGGCACGCTTTCCCCCGATCAGGACCGGTTTCAGGTCCTTCTGTTCCTGGTACACGAAGTGGAACACCGCGTGGCCACGATCAGCCGAACAGCGACCATTAGCCTTCTGAACTGGGGTTTTCGTGGCGTCGCAGAGCGCGCGCCTGTACCGAGAAATCCGGTACAAACCGGTACGACGAAAAATCCCCCGAGGAGCAGACGCTCCTCAGGGGATGATTCGTGTGGTCGACGCCGGCAGGGCGTGCTCGCACAGGCTGGGCGCGCCACCCGATGGTGACGTGGCCCGCTGCTCTGCCCGCCATTGGTGGGTGAGCTCTTCGGGGTGGACTTGCCACCCCCGGTCTGTCAGCAGCGGATCGAGCCGCCGCTGCCGTTGGACGTCCAGCAGCCACCGCCGCCGCTCCCGACGCCACCGCCACCGCCACCGGCGGGCGGGGCGGGCTGCGGAGCCGCGGGTCGCGGAGCAGCCGGCGCCGGCACCGGTGCAGCAGGAGCCGCCGGGGCGCCCGAGCACGGGCAACGAGGCGACTCACCGAGACGCTCACCTTGCGCCCCGCTCCGCGATCGCTGGTCCGGGTGCTCGAACCGGTGTGGACGCCGTTCGGCATGCTGCACCCGGATGACGCCGGCGTCGTCATGGACCTCGACCTCGACGACGACAGCCACGTCGTCGTGCGCTGGCCGCGCGTTGGGAACGTCATGGACTTCCACCAGCTCGCCGCCGAGAGCTGAGTGGGGTCCATTTCGTTTCCATTCGAACACAGCACCCCCGCAGCTGAATGGCTGCGGGGGTGCTGTGTTCTGCGGTGAGCACATGAGGCGGATCACAGGGCGGGGAAGTCACCCACTTGCAGTGCTGTTCAACGTCCTGTTCGCTCTTGCCTTGCTCGGTCTGGCGGTATCGCTCAGGCTGGACGGCCGACACCAGCAAGTGCAGCGGCGCCTGGAGACAATCCGGAAGAACTGGTAGCGAACCGGCGGAGGATCCGCCAGGATCGCGCATGTCGCGAAACCCCCGCAGCCATCCGGCTGCGGGGGTTTTTCTTTCGGGCCAGTGCCCCTCGAAGGGGAACCTGACGATGTCGCAGCTTCCCGCTACGGTCGGCTCCTGTGGAGCAGCCCTTCGCCTTCGACCACCGCGCGGCCCTGACGTCCTTCCAGACCTCAGGCGACGAGCGGTTTGTCTGGGGTCTCGACCGCACCACCGACCGGATGTTCTTCCTCGAGGAGGACCAGGCTGCAGCCCAGCACGGGCACGTCCGAGAGAACGTCGTCTGCCCGGTCCCCGGCTGCGCCAGTCCCCTGACGACCGTGCACGCCACGACGAAGCGCGATCACCTGCGTCACCTCACTCTAGGCGGCGGCCACGGACTCGAGTCGGTCTTCCACGCTCAGGGCTGCGCCCTGGTCCACGCCTGGCTCTCGAAGGAGTACCCCCACTGCGCGGTCAACCGCGAGGACTACATCAACGCCGAGGGAGAGCGCCGGGCCGACGTACTTATCACGCACCCGTCCGGAGCCCGCGTCGCCTTCGAGGTCCAGTACTCACCCCTCACGCACGACGCATGGACCACGCGTCACGAGTCCTACCGGTCGCGCGATGTCGAGGACGTGTGGCTCTTCGGGCACACGGAGAAGCAGCTCAAGCTCGACGACCAGGGCCGTCTTCGGTCGAACCCCGCCCTCGCCGCAGTCGCGGCGACCGGCGCTCCGCTGCTGTTCATCAACCCGACCACCGAGCAGCTCGCGCTCTCCGTGTCCTACGTCTCGTCCTTCTCCGCAAAGCTGGGCCGGGAGATTCTCCCCCCGGACGTGCCTGTCCTCGGTGGCGCCGACGGATCAACGCTCGAGGTGCACTCGCTGAACGATTTCCGGCTCGGCCGTCCGACTCTGACCTCGGAGCGGATCGAGCATCTCATGGAGAATGCGCGCGAGCTCGCGGGCTACAACGCGGAGCAGCGTCGGCTGTATGCCGAGCAGCTCGAGCGCGACCGAGCACGCCAAGAGCGGGAGCAAGTCGCCAAACAGGCGGCGATGGAACGGACCAAGCAGCAGCGCGAGCAGCAGATCGTCGCGATCCGCGCTGCTCTTGAGACGCGCGCGCCCTGGGGTGAATCGCACCCAGCGGCGGTCCTCATCGGTCGGTTCCTCGCGAATCGGCGTCCGCGGGACCTCGGTCCGGAGGGTGCTCTCGAACAGTGGAAGTGCGTGGCGTACTTCGTGCACATCGCCGGCCGGCAGAACGTGCCGTTCGGGGTCAAGGACGTCGCGGACACGCTCTACCGAAGCCGAATCCGACTCGGCCAGGGCACGTACAAGACCATCGGTCGATGGCTCCACGAACTCGTCGACGACGGCTTCCTCTTCGAGGGCCGGGGCGGCGATGGTTTCCCGACGTACACGTCGCACTTCAGCGGTGTGTGGTGGTGACGGGTCAGCGCCACGCCGCCACCCCATCAACGACAGAACCCCCTTCGCCTCACGGCGTCGGGGGTTCTTCTTTTCCCCAGCGGGGCTGGTCTCAGACGAGTCGGCTCGTCATGACGTATGTGTCGTCGGCGTCGACGAACTCCTGGTAGCCGAACGCCCGGAACTCGATGTCCTGGTCGGCCAGGTAGCGGGCACGCGCTCGGCGGCGTCGTCGAGCCCTGCAGTCACGACGGTGAGGACCCGCGCGCCGTTCAGCGTGACCGGGACATGCTCGCCGAAGTGGCGCTGAAAGGACTCGTCGAACGTCTCGTCCTGGTGGTGCGCGTCGAAGATGTCGCGGAAGGCTGCGTCATCGAGCTCGTCGACCCACGCGCCCTGTCCGAGGACGTTGCCGATGGTCTCGACGGACGCGATCCCATTGCCGACCGAGATGACCTGCGTGGCGCCGCGCTCGTTGAGCGCGAGGACGTCGACGACGTCGCCGTCCTTCGTCAGCACGCTGGTGCCGACCACCATCAGCGGTTCACCGAGCAGTGTCGGCTCTGCCTTGAGGCACTCGGCCAGCGAGTCGTCTCGGGACCGCTGCTCGGCTGCGTCGAACGCCGACAGCGCGCCGGCGGCCTCGAGCTCGTCCCCGAATGACGGTCCCCACACCGCATCAATGCTCATGTCTTCCGTCCTCGCAAGCACCGGCGACAGTTCAAGCAGATCTGTCCCGATGCACCAGGACTGGGGGCAACAGATGTCTCCGCAGTCGCGTAATGCAGCACTGAGGCCGGACTCGGTCAGACCTCGCGGGTGCCGCCGGTCATGAACTGCGCCTGCTGCGCAGCCCGGACCCGCGCATGCGCGTCCTCGTCGATGCTCACGCGCGCCAACTCGATTCGGTTGTCGCGCAGCGCCGCGGTCAGCCACGCCTTCGGCCGCATCAGGTACTGCTCGACCTCGACGTCGATGACCGCGATTACGAGCCGTGTCGCCTCGAGCTTCCGGCCGGCCCAGAGGAGCTTGAAGGCGTCCGTCGCGAGCTTCTTCGGCTGCCCGCCTCGAAGCGCGCCGATGTGCGCGTACGCCTCGACGAGCACCTTCCGGTCCTCGGATACTCCATCGAGCTCAACACAGACGCCGTCCTCGATCACGACCCGGGTTGGCGCCAGCGGGACCCCGACGTGCTCCGCGATCGCGGCGATGATCAACGGCTCGGCGTCGCGCCGAGCGAGGGAGTCAGATGCGTGCGCTGTGCTCACAGCCGCAGCGTAGCGAGTGGGGCCGCCGGCAGTCGTCGGCCACCACCCGGCCCACGGAGGGTCGTTCGTGGCCGCGCAAGGGCCACCGCGCTCCCTCTCGCTGGCGCTCGATGCTCGTTTCAGTGGCGCTGCCCGTAGCCTAACCGGGCGGTGACCTAAATGTGACCGCAAGGCGGTCACAACAGGGTCATCCGACGCTGAGCGCGTCCGGGTGGCCCCTTATTTCCTCTAATGTGCCGTTGAGGGAGCTTCGGCGGTCGCCTCGTGGCCCAGAGAAGGACGCCCCTGGCGAGGACTCGCCCACGACTTGATCAGCCGTGACCAGGAACGGGGCACAGAAACCCGGTGCTGAACGCACCGGATGTGGCTCGATCATGAGGGGGCCCGGTTGCGCGAGCTAATCAGAGCCCGACCTGTTATTGCGTCCGTCTTTGACGCGCACTCCCGGCCCGATGGGGCGAAGGGGAACCGAAGGCGCCGCTGAAGCGGCGGCAGCGGGACCCGCCACGACGTCGTTCCTCCCCCGTGACGATGTGGCAACAGCGCTACGTGAGAGGTCTCCGCGATGCTCCGACCTGCGCTGCTCTGAAGGCACAGGCAGCCGCGTGCCCGCGTCTGCGTCGGGGTTGATCAGGGGCTGATCCGCAAGCTCCTCAGCCCCTGGCGTCGCTGCGCTCCATGGGTTGATCCCCGGCGTCAGGACGCCCAAAACCGTGGATCAACCCAAACCCCGACTTCCCGCGGCAAACGGATGCCACTTGATCACCACCTCCAGGCTTGATCCTTCGGAGCTGGTGTTGATCAAGATGAGGCTGATCCATCCGTTTCCCCCGATCACAGCAGCAATCGTGACCTCGATCCGTCGCTGGAGCTCCGGATCTTCGCGGCAGAGAGAAAGGGCATAAGGGGAGGTGACGCCGAGCTGCGTTTCCAGTCCGCTTCGCGACCTGGAAACTTGCTCGTCGGTCGGCTCAGCCGACACCTCTTCGGGAGCCCCTGAGACTCTCGCTGTGCTCGGTCTTTGGGTCCCCCTCACCACTCGTCGCTGCGCTCCTCGTGGCCCTTACTGCGTCGCTACGCTCCTTGCCCTCCAGCGCCCCATCGGGGGCGTTCTCGGGTGCCTTCCGTCGGTGCCGCTCCTCCGCTTCGCTCCCCACGGACACCGTCGGCTGACCACGCCCGCGCGAGGCGTGGACCACAGACACGGCAACGGCTGTGCCGGTCCTTCCTGCGCTGGGCCGCTAAGTAGCCCGAAATCATTTCAGGAACTATTTCCGCGCTGTCGGGACCTGCATCCGCAGTGGATGCTCGTGGGCTTGCGATGCCCTCCGGCGGAGTGATGTCTCGCGAGTGGGCCGACGATGGTTGAGGTGTGCGCAGCAGTAGACGCGTGAGGAGCGACATCATCCGATGCTCCACCCGCGTACGTTTGTCGCCAACTGGCTGGACGTGTATGGTCTGCTGCAGGTCTGAATGATTGAAAAGGGCCAGAGCCAGTGACGGCTCGACGAGTGGGTACGCCAAGCAACCGTTAACAGGTTCGGCTAGAAGGCCTCCTCGAAAGCATCGACTTTCGAGGAGTACCTATGTCTCAGTCCACTCTCGCCCCGCTCGCGCAGCCCAGCGACCTGCTCACCCCGGACGCCCTCGCCGCTCGGCTCCACGTGACGACTCGCAACTTGCGGCAGTGGCGCATCACCGGGGCAGGCCCGCGATTTGTTCGAGTCGGGCGGTTCCCGCTGTACCGTCAGGAAGCCGTTGATGCGTGGCTTCTCGAGCAGGAGTACGCCAGCACCGCCGACGAACTGCGCTGAGCCATGGGGACAGTCAAGTCTTACGAGACAAAGACCCGCGGCAAGCTCTATGAGGTTTGGTACACGAAGCCTGATGGGACGCGCGGTCATGACCGCGGCTTCCGCCGCAAGACCGACGCTCTCAACTACCTCAACACCGTCGAGGTGTCGAAGTTGCGGGGATCCTACGTCGATCCGACGGATGCGCGAGTGACCATCGGCGAGCTCGGAACAAGCTGGCTCGAGATGCACCGATTCAAGCTCACCCAGAGCAGCTTCCACTCCGTCGAAAGCTGTTGGCGCGTGCACGTCGAACCAAAGTGGGGCGGGTACGCCGTAGGCCGGGTCACCAAGAGAGACGTCCAAGCGTGGCTGAACGAACTCGGCGGTTCGCTCTCGCACACCTCGGTGGCGAGGGCCCGAGATCTGCTTGCCGGCATCTTCGATGAAGCCGTCGAAGAGAACCGCGTGGTAAAGAACCCTGCGCGTGGACTCACAGTCAGGAAGAAGCCGATCCCTGACGAGGTGTTCCTGACTCATCGGCAAGTCGAGGCGCTCGCCTTCGAGGCCAGGTACGGCGATCTTGTTCGGCTACTCGCCTACACCGGGCTCCGGTGGGGCGAAGTGACGGCCTTGCGGGTTCGCAGTGTCGACCTCGGCCGGCGTCGCCTCAACATCCGAGAGGGAGTGACTGAGGTAAACGGCCAGCACGTCCTGGGCAGTGTGAAGTCGCATGAGCGACGCTCAGTCGCGTTCCCCGACTTCCTCGACTCAGCTGTTGCCGCGGCCTGTCGGAGCAAGCATCCTGACGAACGCCTCTGGTCGTCACCGGCTGGGGGCTTCCTCCGCCCCGGGCACTCCAAGCAGGGGTGGTTCGCACAAGCGGTGCACAGGGCCATGGCGGCCGACGCAGGCTTCCGTCGAATCACGCCGCACGACCTCCGGCACACTGCCGCGTCACTCGCGATCAGTGCTGGCGCCAACGTCAAGGTGATCCAACGCATGCTGGGGCACAAGTCGGCGAAGGTGACTCTCGACACTTACGCGGCGCTGTTCCCGGACGACCTCGACAACGTCACCTCCGCGTTGAGCCGGCAACGAGCGGAACAGCTATAACGCTGGTCGTGGTCGTGGTCGTGGTGACGGCCGTGGCCACGGGTACGCCCTTCCTCCGTCCTGAAACTCGAGCGCCCTCGCGTGACACCGTCTCGCATAGGACACCCGGATTCATTCGATCGACGCAACACCTTGCCGGAATCAGTTTCAGACCAGCTATCTGAGACGCTCGGAGCGCCGGAGGCGCGCGGACGAAGGCCCGAGACGCTCCGTCTCACTGAAGGACCGGGCTTACGGGACGCCCCGCGGTGGACGCGCTCGCTAGCATCTGGTCATGGCACAAGTAGTCGTCTTCGGCCTTCGTCCTTCCCTGGATGCACACCGTGCTGAACTCTCGCACGCGATCCATGGCGCGATCATGAAGGCGCTCGACTACCCGCCAGAGAAGCGGTTCCAGCGGTTCATCGGTCTCGACCCCTCCGATTTCGTCTACCCGGAGGACCGGGGTTCCAACTACACGATCATCGAGATCTCGATGTTTGAGCGCAGGAGCGACGGAGCGAAGCGAACGCTCATCAGCGAGCTCTTTACTCGAATCGAATCCGCGGCAGGCATCTCGTCGCACAGTATTGAGATCACGATTACCGAGACGCCGAAGGTGAACTGGGGCATCCGGGGCCGGAACGCCGCCGACCTCGCGCTCGACTACACCGTCGAGGTCTGAGGGCGACGGACGCCGACCTGCTCGCCCGCGGGAGCGCGCGCTGGAGGGCAATCGGCTTTGAGTTCCGGCGCGCAGGTCGGTGAACGTTGCACCTGCACTGCGTTGTGCAGTTCTAATCTGTCGACATGATGCGATCCGGCGACAAAGCGGTGCTGAGTTGGCTACGCCGAGCGACGCTTCCTGCGGTGGTCGTTCTCGCTGGCGCAGTCTTCGCGGTCGGGATGTTCAGCCTCGGGAAGATCCGTTACAGCTACGTGAGTTGGGGATCGGTGGCTGTCGCCTCACAGGTCGCGATCCCATTGGGAGTTGCGGTTGCCGCGGCCGTCGCGCGGGTCGGAATAGCCGTGAGGAACCGCGCGGAGGATGAGCTTGTGGCGCATCCGGTGCGCCGTGCATCGGCCGTCGTGGGAGCGCTGGCGTTTGTCACTGCCGTCATCGGCGGTCTGCTGCTGACTGTAGGTGGTTGGCAACTTGTGTTGCCGGCGGCAGCCGTCTGCGGTTGCCTGGCCGCGGGAAGCGCAGGGGTTGTTCTGCGACGACCGAGAGCAGTCACTCGCGACGAGTGAGATCGCCACGGGGCAGCGCACGCCCGGTAGCCGATCCGCTACCGCGACGATGCATCTGTCCGATCTGTCGGCGGTGAGGAGCACAGCCGCTGAGACCGGCCCGACGCCAGCAATGTCCAGCACCGTAGGCGCGAGAGCGGAAACGTATTCCTCGAGTGCGTTGTGGTTTGCGTTGAGCTTGCCGGTCAGGGCAATGACGTCGCGGGCGAGGCGGACCGCTTCGGCCCGCGCAATCGTCCTGTCGACGTCGTCGCTGGGGCGGTGCCGCCACGCTGCAATCGAGGTGATCTGCGAGTCCGTCAACGGGCGACGAGCGTCGATGCCGAGGTCGATGGTGCGTAGCAGCGCGGTGAGCGCGCTCCTGCTCGCGGTGCGTTGACCGTCCATCGATCTCCGGGCAGCCAGCAACACGCGCAGCGCCGACCGGATCTTGCCGGTCCTCGGCCAGGAGAGCAGCGCCGTGTCGGTGCGCAGCACGGCACGAGCCGCGGCCTCAGCATCGATTGGGTCGGACTTCCCGCGGGCTCCGCGGTCCGCTCGTCGTGGTGGTCGCGCTTCGACCACGGGAATGTCGGCCTGCTGCATCGCTTCGGTCAAGGAAGCCCCGTAGGAGCTGGTTCCCTCGACGGCTGCGAGCAGGCCGGCGGGCGTTCGACGGTCGATCCATGCTAGGCGCGAGCGAGACCAGCCGGATTCGTCGGGAACGTCGCGGTGTCGATGACGCCGCCGGTGCGGGTGTCGAGGATGACGTAGGTGTGTGTTTTGGCGTGCGTGTCGCACGCCGATGACGTGCGTGTACTCGTCTGCGACGATGGGCATTGCGGGACTCCTTCCAAGACGGGAACCGTGTTGGTGCCCGGCCCGGGAGAGTCGTTGCGGGGCGGATCTCTAACGAGTCACAACCAGGTGACTGGTTGGACGACCTTCTATCAAGCCATCGCAGCGGACGGGCCGGCACCAGCCCCGCCACCCGCAGCGGACGAGTCGAGACAATGCCACGTCATGACGACGGGCAGATAGCCGAAGAGTCACACCACAAGCCGGGACCGGTGCCAGCCTGTCAGCCGACCCCAGGCCGACCAAGAACCATTAGAGATAGCCGCTCGGTGAGCAAGACAGGTCGGGACGTCAGGCGGATGCCCGTCCCCGCCGACGCAGCGCGCGAAGAACGATGAGCAACAGCAGGAAACCGAGCGCACTGCTGACCAAGAAGCTCAGGCCGACCCACACCGTAACGAACGTCCGATGTCCGAACAGGGCGTCGAGCAGGAGACCTAGACCGACCGCGAATCCGGCGATTAGCGCAGCGCAGACCGGTTCGATCCACGGCGGCGACAGTAACGATGCTCGGTCGACCGGGAGACCCTTATCTAAACGTGCTCGTGCGGCTTTCTCTCGATCTCGGATGGCGACACCGATCGTCGGGCCCCACACGGCGATCGCGGCCAGGCTGCCCTCGGGGTTCAGCAGGATCAAGATTCCTATCGTCGCCACCGCGCCGGCTACGTACCACCATGGAAAGACACGGCGCAGCGGTACTGCCCAGCGTCCGTCCGGCCCCGAGGCGTCATTTCTCACAAATAGGTGTCTACACGCAGCGTGCACCTGCTGACGAGGGCCGAGGTGAACACTGGCCACGGTCCGGTAGGAACGTTGACCGGACGGGGCGAGTTCTAGTCTGGGCGGATGGGGGTATTGCGAGCAGTCTGCTTCGACCTGGACGCAACCCTGTTCGATCACAGGGGGTCAGCACGAGCAGGTGCCACCCGCTTCCTCGAGAGCCTGGAGGTAGCCGCGACGGAGTCTGCTCTGAACTCGTGGTTCGCCGCCGAAGACGCGCAGTTCGAGCGGTGGGGGTCCGGGCAGATCAGCTTCCAAGAGCAACGACGCGAGCGTCTCCGCACCGTGTTGCCACCGCTCGGCTGCCACCCTCCGACGGATGAGGTCGGCTTGGACTCGTTGTTCGACAGCTACCTGAGCTCGTAGCGTGCGTCCTGGTGGGCGTTCCCCGAGAGCGTGTCGCTGCTGCAAGAGCTCCGTGTGGGCGGAGATATCGCCTGGGCTTGCTCACCAACGGCGCCGAAGAGCAACAGCTCGACAAGCTCGCGTACACCGGCCTCGACGGCACCTTCGACGCGGTCTGCGTCTCCGAACGCATCGGCTTCCAGAAGCCGGACAAACGGGCATTCCTGACCTTGGCGCTCGAGCTGGGAGTCGACGCCTCCGACTGTCTCTTCGTCGGCGACAGCGCAACGCACGACATCGCTGGCGCGCGCTCCGCTCGCATGCACGGCCTGCTGGTCAATCACTACGCGGAAGAAGCGGTGGGTATCAAGGCTGCCGTGCTGGCGCGCATCATGGCCAACGGCGCCGCCCGGTAGGGGGTCGACGACCGGACAGCGCTTAGGCCGACGGAGCGGCGTCCGGGCCGAGCGCGATCATTGTCCCGATGAATGGAGCCGGTTCCTCGTCATTAGTAAAGGTCACGGGAGTGAGTCCGGACACCGGGATCAGCTCACTCGCTCCTTCGTCTGTACTGAACCACACCGCGGGAACGGGTTCGCGACCCTCATCAGTGGCCAGGACCGCGGCGGCTGCAAGCCGCGGCCAGTCAGCCTCCTGCTCCGCGGAGACACCCATCGCCATTATCTGAATCATCAACACGCGCACACGTTCATCCTGCGCCGGAGCCCGCTCCGGCGCGTCCCGTAAGCCGGTCCTGCGGAGTACAAGCCAGATCGCACCGGCGCAGCTCGTGGCGCCTGTCTCATATGGGTGGTCTGCGAGCAGTCTCTATGATCGGGGGGCGCTATGCGGACGCCCGTCGGCGTCGGACGCATGCGATCGCGGCTCCTTCTGGGCGGCATCGTCGAGGTGCATCCGTGGTGCATTTTGGTGCACCGCCACCTGTCTCAAGGTGGCTCAGCCTGGCCTGATCAGTCGGGGCAAGCCCCGTACTTACAGCGTTACGCCCTTCGGTCACTCTCAAGCGAACGCACGGCAATGGGTTCAAATCCCACCGGTACCGCCAACGCAAAGAGCCCCAGATACCCGTCACTACGGGCATCTGGGGCTCTTTCGGTCTACCCCGTGGGCTGTGGCGGTAACCGGGCGGTAACGGAGCTTCTCGTGGAAGGTGTGAGCAACCGCAACCTCAGGGCGTCCCCGGAGCTCTACTGTTCCCCGTGCCGAGCCGTCTATCTGGTTCGTCGCCCTCGTGCCAAGTCTGCCCCCGTCCATGAATGAGTGAGCGTCAACTATGCTCGCATGGGCAAGGTCGGCCACTGCGTCGACAGTGGGGGCGTTCTTGAGCTACCGCCTGTGGCAGCGACCGCGTGTGCTGGATGCGAGGGTGACGAAGAACCCTCCGGCACTGGAACGTTTGTCTAGCCGCTAGCGAGTCGTCGCGGCAATGCTCAATCGTACCGCGAGGAATTGTGGTTCGTCATAGGCACGAGGAACGCATTTCGATGTCTTAATTCTGGGAGGGGAAGCGGTTTGATAACAAAGCGGCGCGGTAAGGGGTTCTGGAAGACGGGGGCGTCAAGCAAGGAGGCTATCTCTGACCGCTTGGTCGAACTACTTCCCGCAGATGGCACTCCTCGAACCAACCGAGAACTCCGAGAGACCCTCGGCGTGTCTGACTCCGAGTACTGGGCGGCTCGTAATGCTTTGCTCGAGCAGGGCGTTGTCACAAAGCTCCCCGGGAGGGGTGGGCGTACGGCACTCGTTCCGCGCGAGCAAGATTCTCGGCCGATCGAAGGGAGGCAGTGGCTCCGTGGTACGGCATTCGTGCTGCTCATCTTGGCGGCGGTGGTCCTGGCCATTGCCGCCTGGTACCTTGTGTTTCAGCGCGCTAACACCAACTGGCTGTGGAACGGCTTGGGATTGGTGTTCGGTGCAGCTACGGTCGCGGCGGCGGGCGTGGCGTTGCTCATTTTTGTAGTACAAGAAGAAACCGCTCGTTTGGAAGGCAGCAACCAGGCGACGCTGTTGCGTAAGCTGAGTTCGCTCACTCAGCGGTCGGTCGACTACTCATCGACGGTGGCAGCGGGCTTCGACGAGCTCAAGACTACGATGAACGAGGCAGTACGGGCCGATCTGGCGTCTCCGGAGTTACCTACAGCGGAAGACGCTTCAGGCCAGCCGGGTGTGCCCGAAGGGGACGATCAGGCCGAGGGTATAAAACTCTCATTGCTTGAAACTGAGGATGGTCGATATTACCGTCCAGGCGACGTTCCATTGTTTGTCATTTCGGACCTCGTGCGTTGGTGGCAGCAAGGCGGGCAAGTAGGGCGGTGGACGGTCTCAAGGCTGTCGGGTGGGTTCCGAGCCTGGAACAAGTCTCGAACTACGCAAGGTGTTCCTTGGGTCCTGACGTTCCAAGATGAAAAGGGTGTATCGAGAAGCTTCCGTTTATCGTATAGCGGCGCAAAGAAGGGGAAGCCTCGCGTTAGCGAGCTCTCTGAAAAGGGTGGTTGGGATTCTCCTCCCGAGGGTATTTGATCGGAGCAATTGAAGGCGTGTTGTCCCTGAGTCTCAAGCTACGGATTTTCCTACCCGAGCCTGCGCCGAAAAGTTTCGTTAAGTGCCATTACCGTCGGTGTGAGTCGCACCCCTTGAAGTGACCTGATGCTGCGTCTGTCTGCGGATGCGGGCAGCCGCTGAGGCAGTCGATCTCTGCGAGAATCGCACCATGACAGATCCTCGGCAGTCGGGCCGGCGCATCGGGTGGCATCTCCACCCGTGGCGCCTGGACACCTACCGGTACTGGACGGGTCAGCGATGGCTCCAGGACGGCGAGGCTGCGCCGGAAGTCCGACCGGTCGTGAAGCGGAAGCAGCTGCTGCCGTGGGGGAGCGCAATCTTGCTGCCCGTGCTGACGCTCGCCGTGCTCGGCGGCATCATCGGCGCGGTGAAAATCGGCACGGCCATCGGACCGACCGCGAACTGCACGATGGCGATGGAACAAGCCGAGCGGCAAGCTTCGGACGCGGACTACAACGCGGACTTCTACGTCGAGCGGAGCCTCGACATGTGCCGGGACGCCGATGACTGGAACAAGGCGTTCGCGAAGCACCCCAGCCTCCTCGGTATGACGCGCGCCACCGGCGATCAGGACCTCGAGATCGCCTGCGGTGTGTTCCCGGACACGGCGGTCTGCGAGTCCCGGCGATGACGACGACCCAGGGATGCCGGCCATGGCTTCACCAGTAGCAGCGGACGGGCATCCGCAGCTCGGCTCTGTGCACAAGAACGGCGATCGCCGCTTCGGCGTCGCGGGGCTCCTGTCGAGCGTCCTCGCCGGTCGAGGAACGCCGATGCTGTCGAGCCTGTACCACTCGACGGTCACCGAGCACATCGGATCAGTCCGCGTTGGCGACGAGCTCCACGTCGAGTGGCGAGGCACCCACTGGTGGGCGACGTCGGACGAAGGCGCCGTCGGCAGGCTCTCCTGGTCGAAGGGACTTCGCGAGCAGACGGCGTATGCACCGGACGGGCCCAGCCCCTACGACTTCGACGACGGGACGCTGTACGTGCAGTACATCACGGTGAACGCCGCCGGCGAGGTCGTCGACTGCGGCGGGTACGTCGTGCCTGACGACTACGAGCCGTCGGACTGGCCGATGACGCCGATGCCGGACCCGGCGGAGCGCGAGCTGAGCATCACGATCGGCGTGCCGGCGCCCATGATTGGGTCCGTGCCGCCTGCGGGGGAGTCACCGGCATCCCAGGCAAGTCGCGAGACCACGATGCGCTCCGACTGGCTCCGGCGGCTGCTCGGCCGCGACTGAGAGGGAGAGCAACCGATGACGACGTACACCCCGCGAGAGCTTGCATCCGAGCTCGGCTACACGAACGAGTCTCGTCCGGGGCGGGTCGTGCGCGAGTACCTGCGGGAGCGCTACCCGGAGCACCCGAAGCACGGTCGCTGGGAGCTCGACGAGGCGCAGGCCGACGACGTGCGATCGAACGTGCCCCGCGCGTTGTGACGCGTCTCAGGCTCCGCGGAGCCTGGTGATCTCGTCCGTTCGAGGGCTTCACGGTGAGACGCGGCGCCGGTACGTTCATGACGAGCTAGTTCGATGATCGGAGCCCGATGCCCCGCCCTCTCGCGGCCGACCGACCGCTCGTTGCGTTTCGTTGCGGCGGCTGCGGCGTCGAGTACCCGACGCACCTGCGGAATCGGAAGTACTGCACGAACGAGTGTCGGCTGCTGTACCTGACGGCGCGCACCGGCCGCTGCTACGGATGCGAAGCAGAGATGGCGTTGAGCTTCGACGAGCAGGTCGTCGCGCACCTCACAGGCGAGTGGGAAGCGGTCTCGACTGCGTTCGCGGCCCTGCACGAGGGCTGCCGACGGAAGATCATCGACGAGTCCGGGCGGCCGGCTGGCTGTGGGTGTTCGGCGTGCCGACGAGCTCGAGGTGACGCTGCCCCAAGGCTTCGCCCGGCTCCTCAGCCGCGAACGCGCGAGGTGTCACCGGAGTTCGCGAGAAACCGGCCGATTGTCCTTGAGCGCGACGGCTGGTTGTGCCAGATCTGCGAGATCCCGATCGACCGCGACGCGCTACCGTTCGACGATCGCGCGCCGGCTGTCGACCACATCGTTCGCGTGACCGATGGCGGAGGCGACGAACTCGCCAACCTCCGCGTGACGCACCGGTGGTGCAATCTGCGGCGCGAGCACTTCCTCTTCGGCGAGGACGACATCGTTGTGGAGGCCGCGCGAGCGCGCTTCGCGTGATTCGCCCGGCCGGAGCATGTCGATGAACTCGATGCCCCAATCAACCCGGATGCGTCGTCCTGCGCGACTGCGGGGGGACTGCTGCAGGTTCGGTTGACTCCTGACCTGTGAGGACGTGCTCCTCGCTGGAAGGATGTCGATCATGCCCAGGCGCTATCCGGAGGAGTTCCGACGCGACGTGGTCGCGGTCGCTCGTCGCGGGGAGATCCCGTTGACGCAGGTCGCGAAGGACTTTGGGATCTCCGAGGCAACCGTGACGAACTGGTTGCGCCGCGCGGACGTCGACGACGGCGTCAAGCCCGGCGTCACGACCGTGGAGAACGCGGAGCTTCGAGAACTGCGGAAACGGAACCGGCTGCTTGAGCAGGAGAACGAGATCCTGCGCCGAGCGGCCGCGTATCTCTCGCAAGCGCACCTCCCAAAATGATGTACCCGCTGGTCCTCGAACTCGCCGCCGACCGGATCCCGGTCGCGGTGACCTGCCGGGTGCTGGGCTTCACAAAGCAGGCGTTCTATGCCTGGCGGAAAGACCCCGTAAGTAGACGCGATTGGGTGAACGCCCACCTGACCAACGCCGCCGTCGACGCGCACCGGGACGACCCGACGTTCGGGTACCGGTTCATCGCCGACGACCTCGCCGCAGCCGGCCACCTCGTGTCGGAACGGGGCGTCTGGCGCCTGTGCTCACAGCAGCGACTCTGGTCTCTGCACGCGAAGAAGCGGGGTCTGAACCGGAAAGCGGGACCACCCGTCCACGATGATCGGGTGCAGCGTGCGTTCACAGCGCCGGACATCGACAAGCTGTGGCTGACCGACATCACCGAACGCAACACGAGCGAGGGCAAGCTGTACCTCTGCGCCGTGAAAGACGCTTGCTCCCGACGCATCGTGGGGTACTCCATCGGCTCTCGGATGCGTTCCTCGCTCGCCGTCGCGGCGCTGCAGATGGCGATCTCTCGACGGAATCCGATCGGAACAGTGGTTCGTTCCGATATGGGCAGTCAGTTTCGTTCCAAGCGATTCGTCCGCTCGCTCAGCGACGCAGGACTGCTCGGCTCGATGGGTCGGGTCGGCGCGTGCGCCGACAACGCGGCGATGGAGTCCTTCTTCGCGCTCCTGCAGAAGAACGTCCTGAACCGGCGCCGGTGGGCGAGCAGGGAGCAGCTGCGCGTCGCGATCGTGCACTGGATCGAGGGGACCTACCACCGGAAGCGTCGACAGCGGGGCCTCGGGAAGTTGACGCCCATCGAGTACGAAGCAATCATCAACCCACAGGTCGCACTCGCGGCCTAAACGGACGAGTCAACGAAAGCTGCAGCAGTCCCTTGCTCGGGCCCTTGCAGGGCAAAACCGCCGCCCCACGAGGACTCGGCCGCCCACGCCTCGCCGCCTCGAACCCAACGGACGAGATCACCAGGAGAGTCAGACCAGACGACGACAGTGAACAGGTCAGCGAGCCCATCCGGAAGCGGGATAGCGGCACCAACGCCGTTCATCAAGTCTCCGTTTCGCACGCGCGGAGCGACATCTCAATCCCTGAGAACAGGACCTCAGGCCGAGCTGTCGTCGCCTTTGGGCCGCGTGTATGGGGTGCTCAGTGCGGATGTCACTTGTGCTGCGGATCAGAACGGCGGTAGAACCCCGACCACTCGTTCTGCTGCCTCCACGACCGCTTCGGCGACCTCCGCTGCATTCAGTGCGTCGTCGGGCGTTGCGATCGGGGAATCGGGGTTTGGGTACTCATTCGCGTGGCGGCGCCGCCTCAGCCTGTCGAAGCGCTTCAGCAGGGGTTCGAAGGTGTTTCCGAACTGATCGCCGAGAACGTCTATGACGACACGATGCCCACCCTGCGCCGTCGGGCGTAGCCCTTGTACCGCGAGGATCCCAGTCAGGGCCTTGCGTGCGCCGTCGTATGCCACGTTGACGCCGGAGACTGGATCGGAGGTTGCAAGGGTACGCGCAGAGGCCGCCGCGATTCGCGCCTGTTTCAGAAGGTCGTCGGCGTGAGCACGATTTGGGCTGACGCGCTCGAGCTCGCGGGCGGAGAGCGCCCGTTCAACGGACGCGCGGCCCGCCTCCCACCGAAGTATGCGATCAGTCACGAGCCGATCCTGTCAGAAACTCACGAAAGAAGGCGGACGACCGGGCGTGACTGGACCGTTCGAACGAACGGATCCCCGTCATCAGCCCATCGGGCGGCGGACATCGCTTCAACGTTCACGTCGCGTCGTAGTAGCTTCCGGGCGGAGTACTCGAAGTCGTACACCTCAGCCTCATCGACCGTGCCGATCAGGAGGACGTCAATGTCGCCAGGCGGAGGTCCCTCGACGCCGTTCAGTCTCGCGGCCCACGAGCCATACACGTAGGCTTCTTCGACACCCTCCATCTCCCGGATCAGCGGCGGCAGTGCGACGAGGGGGCCGTAACCCCACTCGACAATCTGCCGAAGGGGTGCGAACAGGGGGTGGGCCTCGTTCGCGCGAACGTACCGGTTCCGACCGGACCGTCGTTCAGTCAGAAAATCGGCGTTCAACAGGCGGTTCACCTCGCGGAGTGCAGTGACGCCGCTGACGGAAACCTCGCGTCCTAGAGCGTTGATGCTGAACTCCTCGTCGGGTCTCAGGAACAAGGTTGCGAGGAGGCGTCCCTGGGCGTCGGACCGGAGCAGGGGAGTGAGCGTCGGAACAGACTGCTTCATAACCCGTAGCATACGCTGCGCTTCTAGAAGCAGTTTGTCGTTGTCATCACTGATCGAGCGCAGGGTGCGACAGTGCCGCCTTAACGAGCGAAGCAGTGGCCGGACTCGAACCTGCGCTCGCGCCTCGTCCTTCGCGCGGACCGACGAGCGGTCGGCTGCGAGGATGAGTGCAACGGCGAAGTCGACAGCACCGCTCTGACCCGGAGCGCCGGTCGTGCATTGCCACGTTGCCGCTGTCTCGCTGCCGCCTGGCCATCTTCTCGTCGCGACGGTCCGTCACCGTCGGCCGGCCAGTGCCGGTGGCGGAGCCGGTGCTGCTCGGGACATTTGCTGGAGAGTTCGCACTGCCGGCCCTGCTCAACTGCGAACTCAGCCAGGGCCTACCAGCGTCAGCGAAGTCGCGGACAGTGGAACGGGCGTCTATCGTCGGACAGGTTCTTCGTTCGCCGCATAGGTGATGGACATGCCGTCGTCCAGTCGCAGGAGCAGAATGCCAGCCGTAACCGCCTTGCCAGCACGACGCCTCGCGTCCGTGTTCAGCACGCGTGTCTTCCGGGCGCTCGCGGCGGAGCGCCCAGAAGACGTCCTAGCTCGACTCGCTCCGCTGGCAGCCCTTGACGCCCCGAGTACCGCGACGCTTGGTGAGCGGTTCGAGGAGGCCCATCGGCGGCTAGTCGCGTCGTATCGGTCCGAGTATGTCTTCAAGAACACGCTGGTGTCGAAGATCGTATTCGGCAAGCATCGACCTGCGACAGCATCGGCGATATTGGAAATGCCGATGGGCGACTCCGAAGCGGACCTCCTTGTCCTAAATGGCACGTCCACCGTGTACGAGATCAAGACGGACCTCGATCAGTTCACCCGCCTGAACGGCCAGCTCCGCGACTACTGCACTCGCGCGGACCGGGTCTACGTGGTCACTTCCGATGGAAGGGCCGCTGCTGCGGAAACTCTTGTCCCCAACCACGTTGGAATCCTCGCTCTGAAGCGGTCCGGCGCACTGTCTACCGTCCGCCTCGCAACATCGAACCTCGACCAGATCCGCCACGAGCACCTGTTCCGCATGCTTCGAAGGAACGAAGCGCAGGCACTCCTACACAGCCGCATCGGGTACACGCCCGACGTGCCCACCGGGCGTCTCTCCGAGCGCATGGGAGCACTCTTCGGTGAACTCGACGTCGCAGAGGCGCACCGACTCGTTGTCACGCAGCTTCGACAGCGGGGGCGAGCTGCAGCCAGTTTGACCAGTGCGGTCGGCTTCCCCACTAGCCTTCGCGCCCTCGCCTACGGGGCGGAGCTTTCTGGCGTCGGCCGTGGACGCCTTCTCCGGCGGTTGCATCAGCCGATGGCCCTCATGTTGGGGGCTTGAAGCCACTCACCTCGAACGCGAGAGTTGCTCCGAACTGGATCGGAGCATCTCCTTGTACGTCCCCTACCTCTACGGTCGGCAAGAGGAGGCTCTCGCCCTCGCCGAACTTGCACCTAGCCTCGCCGCTAGCGGGCACGTTGTCCCGCTCATCGAACCCGCCGCGACGACCGTGCAACTTCACAACAAGGTCAGCATCATTCGTGCAGCAGGTGCGTCGGCGATGATCGTTGCCAACCCAACAAGAGGCAAGCTGACTACATTGACGGCCCAAGCGACAGCACTCGGTCACCTTGCAGCAGACCTCGCCGACGCTGCCCACATTCGCCCAGTTTTCCGCGAGTCGGACGGTCAAGGGCTCGCGGAGCTGAAGGCATTCCTTGTGACGTACCCCGCACGCCCGGTCGCCGTGGTCCTCACGACCCAGCTGATCCGGCCGAGTGATCTCGCGGCCGCGTTGAAAGGCCGCGACTACCTCGTGTTGTTCGACATCGGTGTCAGCGCGATGTCCTACCTGCCGGACATCCCGGCGGGGCGGAGCATCGATGTCGGTCACCGATTCCCTGGACGCGACCGCAACGTCGACTACGCAAACCCCAACGACGAGTTCTTCAGCAATGACCTTCTGACGTGGAAGGCAGCGGGCCGCGCCGGCTTCTCCGACTTCACAGTCCTGCCCGCGACGTACACCACCGGTGGCGGGTCCGCTGTCGCGATCGCTGTGCACCTCACCTATATGACCGTCGATGGGCTCAGAGTCCGTCACTACGTCTCCGACGACAGTGTGCGAGGTGACTACCCTCCGAAGTGGCGGGCACTCCTCGGCGACCTAACCGCCGACACCGCCGCCTATCCCAACCTTTTCGAGCCGACCGATGGTCTCGGTTCGTTCCTCGCTCAAGCACGCAGTACCGACTACACGAGTCTCGGAGCAAGTAAGCGCCAGCAGATCGTGCATCACGTTCAAACCGTCGACCGGCGCATGGCGACCTGATCTGCGCAGCCGCTCCTGGCCGTGATCGTGCGCCCGGGGCACGCGCGGCATGCGGGCTCGACCACGTGCTTGACCCGAAGGCACCCCCAGGCGCGGCACATGCGGACAACCCGGTGACCACGGCAATGCAGACCACGCCCGCTGCTGCAGTGAGGAGCTGATGGTCTCGTCGTCGCAAGGGTCCCCCAAAGAGTTGCGATCGTCAGAACTGCCGGTTCGCCACATCCGCCCGGTGCGACACCGCCAGTACGTCCCGCAGCCGCTCCGCGGGCAACGGTGCTCCCTGATCGGCCAGGTAGTCCGCCGCGAACCCCTCGGCACTCGCCGCGTAGATCCCCGTGTACGCCCCGGACTCCGGCTCGAAGCGCCACGAGTCGGCGAGGCTCCCGGCGTCCACGGTGTCGAACCCGAGCAGCTGCACGAGCTCGGCGACCACGGCCTTGGCCTGCTCGTCGTCGCCCGCGATCGGCAGCGCCGTGCGGGGAGTGGAGTCGGCGAGGTTCGGGATGTGGTGCGCGACGATGTTGTTGAAGGCCTTGACGATCCGCGTGCCGGGCAGGAGTGTCTGCTCGTACTCCGCCGTGGTCGTCGCGAGGGTGTCGAGCTGCTCGATCCGGCCGTCGCGACCGGGGTAGTAGTTGCCCGTCGACAGCACGGTCCGCCCGGCGAAGGTGTCGAGGTCGGGGGCGAGTGCCGGGTAGGCGGTGAGCGGGATCGCGAGGACGGGCACGTCGCCGAACTCGACGGCCTGTCGCACGGTGCCGGCCTGGGCGTGCGGGCCGAGCTCGGCGACGAGGTCCTGCAGCGACTCGGGGCCGCGCGAGTTCGCGATGAGGACGTCGAGGTCGGCGGCGACGGCCAGGCGTGCGATCGCGGTGCCGATGGCTCCGCTGCCGATGATGCCGATGCGGTTCATGTGGTGCCCTTTCAACAGTGGTGGAGGTCAGGGGAGAGCAGGGGCTTCCCAGCCGCGCCGCGACAGGGCGGAGAGCGCGGCGGAGGACGAGTCGTCGGCCATCGCGGCACCCTGGACCCAGCTGGTCGCCAACGCGGCGAGGAACAGGTCCCGCGCGCGGACGTCGGCACGCGCACGACCGGAACGCTGCGCGGCACGGAGGAACTCGTCCGTGGTGGTGATGAACCCCTGGCACGTCAGGGCGAGCGGCGACGAGTCGGACGACGCGGCGGCGCGGAGTGGTTCGGGCAGTCCGTCGAACGTGCCGGCCCACTCGGTGACCGCGTCGAGCCAGCCGTGCAGGGCGTCGCCGGTGTCCACGGAGCCGTCGCGCAGTGCTTCACGACGCGCCACCAGGTGCTCGTCGCGGGCGGCGAGGAGCTCGGCGATCAGGGCCTCGCGTGTGGGGAAGTGCCGGTAGAGGGTGCCGGCGCCGACGCCGGCCTGCTTGGCGATCGCGTCGAGCGAGCCGGTCACGCCGTGCTCGGCGAAGGCGCGCTCCGCGACCTGCAGGATGTGGTCCCGGTTCCGCAGCGCGTCAGCGCGCGGGGCGCGCCCGGCGGGAGCGGTCTGCTCGGGCATGGCGGGCCTCCAGGCTGTGGCGTCGGGAACCGGAGAAGCTCTCCGGAATCACCACAGTACAGGAGACCCTCTCCGTTTCGACGCTGAAGCGCGACGCCCAGGCGTCAGGACTCCTCGGCAGCCTCCGCCGCGTCCGCCAGGTCCGTCCTCGTGTTCGCGTGGATCGGCTCGCTGTGCCCGAAGGTCTTCGCGGCGGCGCGCAGCCGCCCGACGAACTCCCCGTTGTCCATCTCGAGTTCGTCCTCTTCCGCGTCCTCGATGACGATCTCGCTCGAGGGCCCGATGAGGATCTTCGTGGTGGTCATCGTCCCGTCGTCGGCGACGGCGGGCACGTCGACGGTGTCGGCCCGGTCGCCCCCGGCGAGAGCCGCGGCGTACTCGATCACGGCGTCGGCGACGTCGTCTCCGACCAGGATCGTGGTGGCGTCGTAGTGGATGTGCTTCATCGCGTACTCCTTCCCGAACCCATACAAACGTGCGGCGCGGGAACCGGCTTCAGGATGACCGCTGTGCGCGGTGGTCCGGGGCCGGCGCGGGCAGGGCGTTCCACACGTCGCCCCAGATGAGTTCGAAGTCGACGGGGCGGATGCGGTCGGCCCGGAGCGCCTGTTCCAGGATCGACAGCGCGTCCAGGGAGCCGGTGAGCAGGCGTTCGTCGCCGTGGACCTCGCGGCGGCCGTCGCCCAGGAACGTCGTCACGGTGACGGACCGCACCCGTGGCCGCAGCGCGCGGGTGGCGCGGGCGAGGACCGCGAAGCCGCCGCCGTAGAGGAGCAGCGCGGTGGTCGTGCCGACGGCGGGGACCGAGACGGCGAGCACCAGGGCAGCGAGGGCGACGACCGCCCCGACGGCCGGCCAGACGTGCCAGGCGCGCAGCAGCAGGCGCTCGCCGGTGGTCGTGCCGGGCGGGAACACGACGAGGGTCCGCGAGCTCCACAGTGTTCGGCCGACGGGCCGGACCGTGTACCGGCCCCACAGGTGGGCGCCGTCGAGCAGCCGGGTGCGGACCGGCAGCGCGACGGTCATCGATCCACCGGCGCGAGTTCCGCCCGGACCGGTTCGACGACGTCGCGGTGCCGGACGGTCGCCAGGCACGGGAAGCAGACCAGGTCGCCTTCGCGGACGTCGGCGGGCAACGGAGCCGGGAGGCGGTGGAACGGACCGTCGGCCTGACCGTCACAGCGGGTGACGACGTACATCGGGGAGAGCGGAGCGGTGCTCCGGCGTCCGATCAGGCGCACCTGGTCGAGCACGGCGCAGGTCGGCAGGACCGCGTCCAGTTCCAGGAGCACCACGCCGGTGCGTGGTCGCCGCACGCGGGTGACCGACGCGACGGCGACGCTGACCTCGCGGGGTGTCCAGCCGCGTGGACGGTACCGGGGCGGGGACTGCTCGGCGGTGTGCACGGTCGGGGTGCCGGTGAGGTCGGCGAGCCGGACCATCGAGATCGCCGAGACCAGCAGGTCGTCGGTGGTCGCTGTGGTGCGGGCCGGCCAGAGGAACGGGTCCATCGGATCGGGGAGCGACGCGCGGAGCGTCGGCATGATCGCAGTCAGTGTCACGACCACACGCTCTCGCGCGCTCGAACGGCGCGGAAGGCCTCCTGACGGAACCCCTACGGTCGGCGCCGGAGTCCTGACGGAGCGCTCACCGGCGGGTGGCCGAGCGCAGGGCTGCGGTCCACCCGAGGGAGATCACGCCGGCGCCGATCAGGGTCTTCACCACACCACCGAGGACGAACGGGTACAGCCCGTACTGCAGGGTCTGCTGCAGGTCGAGGCCGAGTGCCACCGCGAGCCAGGCCATCCCGGCGACGAAGGTGACGACGGTGCCGACGGCGAAGGACAGCAGCGCATTCCGCAGCGGGCGGTCGCCGAAGCGTTCAGCGACCCAGCCGACCAGGGCCGCGGCGGCGACGAAGCCGACGATGTACCCGCCGGAGGGGCCGACGAGCACGCCGACCCCGGCCGAACCGTCCGCGAAGACCGGCAGCCCGACGACGCCGAGCAGCGCGTAGACGAGCATCGACAGGGCACCACGACGGGCACCGAGGGCACTGCCGACGAGCAGCACGGCCAGGGTCTGCCCGGTGATCGGGACGGGCCAGATCGGCACGGACACCTGCGCGGCACCGGCGGTCAGCAGCGCGCCGCCGAGGACCAGGGCGGTGCTGACGACGGCGGTGCGGGGGAGCAGCGCGTCGGCGAGCGGACGGTGTGCGGCGGGGGTGATCGTGGTCATGGTGTTCCTCGCTGGGGGAAGGAGCCGGGGGAGAAGGAGCTGCGGGAGAAAGGGACGGGGTCAGACCGCGACGGCGGCCAGCAGGGACTCGGCGTCGCACCGGGCCCCCTCCACGGCGGCGGTGTCGAGGCCGCAGGCGCGCAGGCAGGTCGCGACGAGGGCGTCGCGGTCGGCGTCCTGCACGGGGCCGGACCGGCGGAGCTGGATGACGGTCTCGGTGATCTGGATGAGCACGGCACCGAGGCGCGCCGGGGAGACGCCGGCGGCGACGTCCGGGGTGGCAGCGCGCGAGCCGAGGCGCCCGTAGGCCTCCTGCAGTTCGACTCGCTCGGCCCGGAACCCGTCGTAGCGCTCGCCCTGCACCTCGGGCAGCAGGTACAGCGTGCCGATGTTGTGCGGGGTGCGGGCGAGGGTGTCCACGTCGGCGACGACCAGCGCGGCGAGGGCACCGGCTGCCGAGGCCGACTCCGGCACGAGCTGCTCGAGGCCGCGAACCAGCTCGAGGCTCGGGCGCACCGAGGTCGTGAGCAGCTCGACGAGCAGGTCGTCCTTGCCGGCGAAGTGGTAGTACAGCGAGGCCTGCCGGATCCCGACCCGTTCGGCGATCGCCCGGGTCGAGGTCGCGCTGATGCCGTTCTCGACGAACAGCGCGGCGGCGGCGTCGAGGATCTGGTCACGCGGGCTCATCGCGGAGTCGGCGTTCGGCACGACCCGCGGTCGGCCGGGGCGCACGGGCCGGTCGTCGGGGGACATGCCCCCATCCTGACAGCCGGTGTCCGTCACGACTGTTCCCGGTACGCGCGCCAGCCGCCGTGGTGGGTGATGTCCTCGGCCCCCTGGACCGCGAACGGCTCGACCAGGAACCCGGTGACCTCGGTACCGTCGTCGAGCGCCACGGTGCCGATCGCCATCGGTGCCGGCAGGGCCGCGACGAAGGTGCCGAAGCCGGCGGCGGGCAGGCGCCAGACCTCCCCGACGATGCCCGACCCCGGCGCAGCGGCGCCGGACGCGACCGGACCCACGCGGACCAGCCCGGGCTTGGGCGGCACCGTGTCGAGTGCGTACAGCCGGTAGTCGAGCGCGGTGCGGGCCTCCCGGACGAACGATCCGCCGGACGCGACCAGCTGTCCGTTCAGCGGCCCGTCGCGCAGGTGCGCCCCGACGACCAGCAGGTCGACGGTCGGGGCGGCGAACGCGGCCGCCAACGCCGCCAGGCGCCGGTCGGTGAACGCCGGGCCGGTGAGCATGACGCCGAACGGCAGGCCGTCGACGAACCCGGCGGGCACGGCGAGCGAGGCCATGTCGAGCAGGTTCGCGAAGTTCGTGTAGCGACCCATCCGGCTGTTCGCGCCGATCGGGTCGGCCGCAACCTGCTCGAGCGTCGGGTGCCACGTCGTCGTCGGGGTGAGCAGGGCGGTGGTGCCCTCGAGTGCGGCGCGACCGGCTGCCCCGAACGCGTCGAGCCGTTCCTGGTCGGCGAAGAGCTCCGCGGCGGTCGGTCGTGCGCCGCCGAGCACGATCGCGGCGACCGACGGGTCGAGGTCGGCACCGATCTCGTCGCGGTGGGCCTCGATGTGGGCGCCGACGGCCGCGTACCGTTCGGCGACGAAGGCGCCGTCGTAGAGCAGCGACGCGGCGTCGAGCAGGGGTGCGATGTCGACCTCGACCACCTGGTGTCCGAGCGCGCGGAACCGGTCGACGACCGCGGCGAACGCCTCGGCCCAGCCGGGTGCGAGCCCCTCGAGCTGTGACGGCAGCGGCACCGCGATGCGCGGGACGGCGGGCAGGTCGGCGAGGGCGCGGTCGGGCCGTGCGAGCGGGTCGACGCCGTCCGGACCGGCCATCAGCTCGGCCGCCGTGCGCGCGAGGTCGAGCGACCGGGCGAACACCGTGACGCAGTCCTGCGAGCGGCAGGCGGGGACGACGCCGGTGTTCGGCACGAGCCCCTTCGTCGGCTTGACCCCGACCAGGTTGCCGAGCGCGGCGGGCACCCGGCCGGACCCGGCGGTGTCGGTGCCGAGCGCGAAGTCGACGATGCCCAGGGCGACCGCCGTGGCGGAACCGCTCGACGAGCCGCCGGAGATCCGCGTGGGGTCCCAGGCGTTCCGGACCGCGCCGAAGGGCGAGCGGGTGCCGACCAGGCCGCTGGCGAACTGGTCGAGGTTCGTCTTGCCGACGACGACGGCGCCGGCGGCGCGGAGCCGGGCGACGGCGGTGGCGTCGGCGGCGGGGTCGTGGGCGTAGGAGCGGGCGGCTGCAGTGGTGGGCAGGCCTGCGACGTCGATGTTGTCCTTCACGGCGAAGAGCAGGCCGGCCAGGGGCAGCGTCGGGTCGACGGCTTCGGCCTCCGCCAGCACGTCGGCGCGGTCGCGCAGCGTGATCCAGACCTCGGGCCGGTCGACGGCGTCGATGCGGGCGAAGGCGTCGCGGACGCGGGCCGAGGCGAACGTCGTGGCGGCCGAGCCGGCGCTCGTGCCGGCACTCGCCGCGCTGATCCCGCTCACGCTGCCGCTCCGATCGCGGCGAGGACCTGCCCCGGCGCGACCTGGTCGCCCGGCTTGATGTACACCTCGAGCACGTGGCCCGGCACCGGTGCGTGCACCATCGACTCCATCTTCATCGCCTCCACGGCCAGCAGCTTCTGCCCCTCGTCCACGCGGTCTCCCGGTCGGACGTCCACCTGCCACACGGTCGAGGTGAAGGGGGCGTACACGGCGGTCGACCCCTCGGGCACGGTCACGGCGTCGGCCACCACGGCGGCCGGTTCGTCACGGACGTCGAACTCGCCCGATGCCCGCCACCGCTCCTTCTCCTCGCCGAACGCCTGCGCCTGCTGCGCCCGGAAGTCCGCGATGGACCCGGCGTTGTCGGACAGGAACCGGTTGTACGACGCGATCGAGAACTCACCCTCGACGGTCTCGAACGAGCCCCGCCCGGCGTCGGTCTCGGCGCGCAGCTCGAGCAGCTCGTCGGCACCGACCGGGTACCACTCGATCCGGTCGAAGAACCGCAGCGCCCACGGGTTCTCCTGGAACAGCCCACCGCGGCGGAACCGGTTCCAGATCTGCACCGTGCGGCCGACGAACTGGTAGCCGCCGGGCCCCTCCATGCCGTAGATGCACAGGTACGCGCCACCGATGCCGACGGAGTTCTCGGCGGTCCAGGTGCGGGCCGGGTTGTACTTCGTCGTGACCAGGCGGTGCCGGGGGTCGAGCGGGGTCGCGACCGGGGCGCCGAGGTACACGTCGCCGAGGCCGAGCACCAGGTAGCTCGCGTCGAACACGGTCCGGAAGACGTCGTCGACGCTCTCGAGCCCGTTGATGCGACGGATGAACTCGATGTTCCACGGGGTCCACGGGGCGTCGTTCCGCACGCCGTTCATGTACCGCTCGATCGCCAGCCGGGTAGCCGGGTCGTCCCACGACAGCGGCAGCTTGACGGTGCGCGACGGCACGACGAGCTGGTCGGTCGGCGGGATCTCGTCCTCGAGCTCGCGGAGCAGCCCCGCCACGTCGCGCGCCTTGAGCACGGACGCGTCGGTGTGCACCTGCAGCGAGCGGATGCCCGGCGTGATGTCGAGGATCCCCTTCGGCGTGTGCTCCTGCAGCTTCGTCATGAGCGCGTGCACGCGCATCCGCAGAGCGATGTCGAGGGTCATGTCGCCGTACTCGACGAGCACGCTGTCGTCGCCGTCGCGTCGGTACGCGACGCTCGGCCGCACGTCGGTCGCGTCCAGGTGGGCGATCACACCGTCGTCGCCGTCGCCTCCGGTGCGCGGCACCGTCCTGGAGGCCCGGTGTGCGTCGAGCTCGGCGGCGTCGGCTTCGCGGACGGGGACGAACCGGACCGTGTCACCCGGTCGGAGCTGGCCCAGCTTCCACAGGTCGCCGCTGGCGACCACGGCGGGGCAGACGAAGCCGCCGAGCGACGGCCCGTCCGGTCCGAGGATGATCGGGGTGTCCCCGGTGAAGTCGATCGCACCGACGGCGTACGGGGTGTCGTGGATGTTCGACGGGTGCAGACCGGCCTCGCCGCCGTCGGTCCGCGCCCACTTCGGCCGCGGGCCGATGAGCCGGATGCCGGTGCGCGCCGAGTTGTGGTGCACGGCGTAGTCGGTGGCGTAGAAGACGTCGAGGTCGGCGCGGGTGAAGAAGTCCGGCGCCGCGTGCGGCCCCTCGGTGACGGCGATCTCCCACGCGTCGGTGACCGCGGTGCGGCGGTCGGCCGGGGTCGGGCCGCCCACCAGGCCCAGACGTGTTCCGGCCGGGAACGCCGGGTGCGGGGCGTCCGAGTCCGGGGAGCCCGGGCGCAGGACGTCGCCGGCGAGCAGGGCCCGCCCGGCGTGGCCGCCGAAGCCACCGAGCGTGAAGGTCGCGGTCGAGCCGAGGTAGGTCGGCACGTCGAAGCCGCCCCGGACCGCCAGGTAGGTGCGGAGGCCCGGACCGGGGGCCGTGCCGATCGCCAGGGTCTGGCCGGCGCCGACCTCGACGGGCTCCCACAGCGCCACGGGTTCGCCGTCGAGGGTGACCGGTGCCGGTGCACCCGTGAGCGCGACCACCGCGGCGGCCGAGAACCGGAGTGTCGGGCCGGTGGCGGTGACCTCGAGCGCGGGGGCACCGTCCGGGTTGCCCACGGCGCGGTTCGCCTCGGCGAAGGAGGCCGCGTCGAACGGGCCGCTCGGCGGGACACCCACCTGCCAGTACCCGACCCGGCCGGGCAGGTCCTGGATCATCGTCATGGTGCCGGGCGCGACGACGTCGATGCGCGGGTCCGGGTCCTCGGTCGCGTCGAGCGTCGAGGTGGAGTGCGTGGCGGTGCGGAGCTCGAGGTCGTCGGTCAGCGCGCGGAGGAGCCCGGCGTTCGTGACGATGCCGTCGATGCGGGTGGTCGCGAGTCCGTCGCGCAGCAGGTCGAGGGCGTCGTCGCGGGTCTCCCCGGTGGCGATCACCTTGGCGAGCATCGGGTCGTAGAACGCGGACACCTCGGAGCCGGTCTCGACCCAGCCGTCGACGCGGATGCCGGTGCGCTCGCCGGATGCCGTGGTCGCGCTCGGGAACACGGCCTGGGTGACGAGGCCGCTGGAGGGCAGCGAGCCCTTCGCCGGGTCCTCGGCGTAGACACGGGCCTCGACGGCGTGGCCGTTCGGGGTCCAGGTGCGGTCGAACACGTCGGGGTCGATGCCGGCGGCACCGTCGCGGGCCAGGCGGAGCATGAGCTCGACGAGGTCGACGCCGAACACTTCCTCGGTGACCGGGTGCTCGACCTGCAGGCGGGTGTTCACCTCGAGGAACGACGCCTCTTCGCGCACCGGGTCGTAGACGAACTCGACGGTGCCGGCGCTGCGGTACCCGACGCTCTCGGCCAGGCGGCGGGCGGACGCGTGCAGCTCGGCGCGGACGTGCTCGGGGAGCGCCGGTGCCGGGGCCTCCTCGATGACCTTCTGGTTGCGGCGCTGCAGGGAGCAGTCGCGGTCGCCGATCACCGCGACGCGGCCCTCGCCGTCACCGAAGAGCTGGACCTCGACGTGCCGGGCCGGCCGCACGAGCCGCTCGAGGAAGATGCCGGCCGACCCGAAGTTCGCGGTCGCCAGGCGGACGACGCTCGTGTACGCCTCGCGGACCTCGTCGAGGGTCGAGCAGGCCTGCATGCCGATCCCGCCGCCACCCCCGGTGGCCTTGAGCATGACGGGCAGCCCGATGCGCTCGGCCTCGGTCACGGCGTCGTCGATGCTGGCGAGCAGCCCGGTGCCGGCGAGCATCGGGACCCCCGCGGCGGCGGCCAGCTCGCGGGCGGTGTGCTTCGCGCCGAACCGGACGATCTGGTCGGCGGTCGGCCCGACGAACCGGATGCCGGCGTCCTCGCAGGCCCGGGCGAAGTCGGTGTTCTCGGACAGGAACCCGTAGCCGGGGTGCACGAGTCCAGCGCCGGTGTCCTTCGCGGCCTGCACCACCGCGTCGATGCGCAGGTACGAGTCGCGGGCGGGGGCGGGACCGAGCCGGACCGCGGTGTCGGCCTCGCGGACGTGGGGTGCCGCGCGGTCGGCGTCCGAGTAGACGGCGACGGTGCGCATGCCGAGCGCCTTCGCGGACCGGATGATGCGGCGGGCGATCTCACCGCGGTTCGCGACGAGGACGGTGTCGGTGCGAAGGGTGGGGGTCTGGTTCACGGTGGCGGTCCCGGTGGGGTCGGGCGCGGCGGTCACGGCTGGACCACGATCATGCGCAGCGGTGTGCAGGAGAAGTCGTTGCAGGGGTTGTTCATCTGCGGGCAGTTCGAGACGACGACGAGCACGTCCCGCTCGGCCCGGATCGCGACCCGCTTGCCGGGGGCGCTCATGCCGTCGACGATCCCCAGGGCGCCGTCGGCCTCGACCGGCACGTTCATGAACCAGTTGAGGTTCGACACGATGTCGCGGGCGCCGAGTCCGTGGCGGCCGGCCTCGGCCAGGAAGTTCTCGCGGCAGCCGTGCTGGTACCGGGTGTGGTGCCCGTACCGCAGGGTGTTCGACTCCTTCGAGCACGCGCCGCCGATGGTGTCCTGCCGGTCGATCTCGTTCGCGACGACGGTCATCAGCGGGCGGCCCTCGCTCGACATCAGCACGGTGCCGGTCCGGACGTACGCGTTGCCCTGCGCGGCGAGGGTGTCCGGCACGCTGTACCGCTCGTCGGGGTCCTGGGCGTCGTAGAGCAGGCAGTCGGCGCTCTGGTTGCCGCCGACGTCGACGATGGTGAGCACCTCGCCGGCGCGGACCACGGCGGACCACGGCGCGAGCGGGGCGATCCGGTCGTCGCGGACCACGGTGCCCGGCACCAGGGACTCGCTCCAGTCGAGGGGGACGTCCGGGTCGTGGACGGCTCCGACCGGGACGGTGGAGGCGGGGGTGTGGGTCGTCGTGTCGGTCATCACAGGCCTCGGGCTTCCGCGTGGTCGATCGAGTTCAGGTAGGCGCGGGTGAGCTCCGGCGTCGCGGTGAACCGCTCGTCGGCCGCGGTCGTCGGGGCCCCGCGCCAGGCGTGCACCCGCAGTGGTCCGACCAGGTAGTCCGGGCGCGGGTCGATCGGGTGCGCGACGTTCGCGACCAGCACGAGCAGCGGCAGCTCGGCGACGAGCGTGACGTGGGTGCCCGCGCCGGCCGAACCGGTGAAGGTCATCGCCCCCTCTGCGTCGATCCGCACGCCCTGGAAGAACGAGATGCTCGGCGGCAGGTCCCGCTTGGTGAGCCCGTGCTTGGCGGCGGCCTTCGCGAACAGCGACCGACCGCTCGGGGTGCGCCCCTCGGGTGCCGCGTCGCCGTACTTCCGCTCGTTCCAGGCGTCGGACGAGGTGCCGCAGAACGCGTCGTGGTGCCCCGAGGTGTCCTCGAGCACGGTCGCGAGTGCCCGGCCGTCCCCGCTCAGCAGGGGCGAGCCCTGGCCCAGGTACGCCTGCCACGGGATCTTCTGGGTGTCGGCGACGTTGAGTCGCTCCCACGGTTCGAGCGCGTTGAACACCAGGACGTTGGCGCAGGCCTGACCCGTCGGGTCGTCGAACCGCAGCCGTGATCCGCGGGCCAGCACCTTGTGCGTGTACCCGCCCGGCGCCACCGTCTCGGCCCAGACGAGCTGCGCGGGGTCGACGCCCTCGGGGGCGAACGGTGACGACGACGCCGGCAGGTACGGCATGTACTCGGACTGCGAGCCGGCCTGGGCGCGTGCGTCGGACCGGGAGGCGAGCACGCTGTCGGTCTGGTGGAGGTCGCGCATGGGGTTCCTTCCGGATCAGGCTTCGACGGAGGCGGCGGTCGGGCTCGCCGCAGTCGCGGCTGCGGGGACGGGGACCGCCGCGGTGGTGGGGACCTCGGCCAGGGTGATCGGCCCGTGCGTCCGGTGACGCCAGCTCGACCACGCCCAGCCGACGAGCAGCACGCCGCCGATGAACAGCAGGGCGCTGTACTGCAGCCACCACGAGGTGCCGGTCAGGTCGTAGATCTCCGGCCGGGGCCAGATGAGGTTGATCGCCATGCCGATCTGGAACGCCACGGCCAGCGCGTTGAGCGGGATGCCCCAGCGACCGAGGGTGAACAGCGGCTTGCCGTCCTCGTCCACCCCGGTCGGCAGCCCCGTGCGCCGGAGCTTGATCCGCTGGACCAGCAGCGGCCCGGTGACCCCGAGGTAGGCCAGGTAGAGCATCGCGATGCACAGGCTCGACAGGGCGGTGAAGATCGCGGACTGCCCGATGTTGACGGCGAGGGCCAGCCCGGCGCCGACCCCGACGACGATCGACGCGGCGATCGGGGTGCCGGTTCGGGGCGAGACCCGGGCGAGGGTGCGGTGGAAGGGCAGCGCCTTCTCGCGCGCCATCGAGTAGACCATCCGGGCGCCGGCGGTCTGCACGGCGAGGGTGCAGGCGAAGACCGCGACGGCGACGGTGCAGAGCAGGAGGCGACCGAGGACGTCGCCGAGGGTCGAGGTGATCACCCAGGCGAGGCCCTGCGTGGCGAGCTTGCCGTCGGTCAGGCTCGGGGCTGCGACGAGGGCGCCGATGATGAGCAGCCCGCCGCCGAGGCCGGAGACCGTGAGCGCTCGGACGATCGTCTTCGGGGTGGTCCGGCGCGGGTTGTGGGTCTCCTCGGCGAGCTCACCGGCCGAGTCGAAGCCGACCATCACGTACGCGGCCATCAGCGAGGACGCCAGGAACGCCCACACGTACGGCTCGGTGCTCGTCGACCCGGTGGTCGTGAACACCACGGAGGCGCTGCGGTGCGGCAACAGGAACAGTGCGCCGATGAGCACGACCACGCCGACGATCTCGATGAGCACGCCGAAGCTCGTCACGCGGGCCATCAGCCGGACGCTCGTGATGTTCACGATCGTCGTCACGGCGAGCATCACCAGACCGAGGACCACCGCGTTCGCGGCACCGGTCGGCGACGCGACGGACGGGTCCGCGCCCGGACCGCCGACGACCTGGAACCCGTCCCAGATCGCGGGGAGCACGGCCTGCACGGCGATGGCCGCCACCGCGACGGTGAGGATCTGGCCGATGATCATCGTCCAGCCGGTGAACCACCCGAACCTGGCTCCGGCCAGGCGGCTCGACCACTGGAAGATCGCGCCGGAGATCGGCCAGCGGGCCGCGAGCTGCGCGAAGTTCAGCGCGACGAGCAGCTGGCCACCGAAGACGAGCGGCCACGCCCAGAAGAACGCGGCACCGCCGAGCCCGAAGCCGAGTCCGAACAGCTGGAAGACCGTGGTGAGGATCGAGACGAAGGAGAAGCCCGCCGCGAAGGAGGAGAACGAGCCGACCCCGCGGTGGAGTTCCTGCTCGTAGCCCAGGCGGGCGAGCCCCTGGGTGTCGACGTCGGACGTGGCGCGCGGTGCGTGGAGCGGTGCTTGCGGAGAACGCATGACTGCAGACCTTTCGCGGAGTACCTGTCGGGTGACAGGTAGTGCGACAAGTGTCTTGCGGCCCTGTGTCGCCGCCGTTGCCCGTCTGTTTCGAGTGCGTGACGGCAGGCCTCGGCGTGTAAACGTTCCGAGTCGGCGGGCAGATCAGTGGCGGGGGATCACCGGTGGGGGATCACTCGACGTCGACGTCCCGCTTGCCGCGGCGGACGATGAGCGGGTCCGGCTTGCCGATGACGTCGGTGTCCTTGTCCGGGTAGTCGAACTGCGTCAGGAAGTACCGCATCGCATTGAGCCGCGCGCGCTTCTTGTCGTTCGACCGCACGATCGTCCACGGCGCGTAGCGCTTGCTCGTCCGGGTGAACATCGCCGTCTTCGCCTCGGTGTAGTCCTCCCACCGGTCGAGCGACAGCAGGTCGATGTCGGACAGCTTCCACCGCCGCACCGGGTCGAGCTGCCGCATCGCGAACCGTGTCCGCTGCTCGCGCCGGGTCACCGAGAACCAGAACTTCGTCAGGTGGATGCCGGAGTCGACGAGCATCCGCTCGAACTGCGGCACCTGGGTCATGAACGACTCGTACTCGTCGTCGCTGCAGAAGCCCATCACCCGTTCGACGCCGGCACGGTTGTACCAGGAGCGGTCGAACAGGACCATCTCACCGGCGGCCGGCAGGTGCTGCACGTACCGCTGGAAGTACCACTCACCACGCTCGCGCTCGGTCGGCTTGCTCAGTGCCACGACCCGCGAGGTCCGGGGGTTGAGGTGCTCCGTGAACCGCTTGATCGTGCCGCCCTTGCCCGCGGCGTCACGCCCCTCGAAGAGCACGACGACCTTCTGGCCGGTGTCCTCGAGCCAGTACTGGCACTTCAGCAGCTCGATCTGCAGCAGGTACTTCTGGTACTCGTACTCGTCCCGCGGCAGGCGCTCCGAGTACGGGTAGTCGTCCTGCCAGGTGAGCACCGGGTTGCCGTGCGGGTCGATCAGCTCCGGGTCGGCCGTCTGGCCGTCCGCGACGCTGTACCCCTCGGTCCGCAGCTGTTCGATGTACTCCCGCAACGGCTGCGAGTACGGCGCTGTGTCCACGGTGTCCTCCCTCTGCGAGCCGATCGGCTGTCGGCCCCAGGCCATCCTGGCCCGGCCACCCGCACGACCGCCCCATGCCTCGCCCTGGACGCGACCCGATGACGGCCTGGAGGCGCGGTGCGGGCCCGCCCCGTGCCTCCCGACCGCATGTGCCCTGTCTCAGGCCATGATGGTGCCATGACGGACCAGGCCGAGATGATCCACCCCGAGATCGCACCGAGCGGAGACGGGTGCGTCGAGTGCGACGCGACCGGCTCGTGGTGGGTGCACCTGCGCCGCTGCGCGGCGTGCGGCCACGTCGGCTGCTGCGACGACTCCCTCAACATGCACGCGACGCGGCACTGGGAGGAGACCGGGCACGCGGTCATCCAGAGCTACGAGCCCGGCGAGACCTGGGCGTGGGACTACCGCGACGACACCCGCTCCGAGGGGCTCGAGCTCGCAGCACCCACCAGCCACCCCGTGACGCAGGCAGTCCCCGGGCCGGCGGATCGCCTTCCCGGGGACTGGTTGGAACTGCTCGGCGGATCACGCTGATCCGCGGCGGTCGTCAGGTCAGTTCAGCCCGACCTGCGTCGCCGCGTACTCGGCCTGCGGCTGCGTGAACTGGTTCCCTGCGGATGACGTGAGCTGTGCGATGAGGCTCGCGCGCGAGAAGCCCATGCCCGAGGACATGTAGCCCTCCGCGGCGGTGACTGCCTGTGCGTTCCAGTCGGCCCCGGCCTTCGCGACGGCGTACTGCGCCTGCTCGGGGGTGAACTGGTTGCCGGCGCTCGACGTCAGCTGACCGTTCAGGCTGGCCTCGGAGAAGCCCATGCCGGAGTCGAGGTACCCCTTGGCTGCGGCGAGTGCCTGTGCGTTCCAGTCGGCACCGGAGTGGTCGATGGCCCACTGCGCGTCCGCCTGAGCGAACCCGTTGCCCGCGCTCGAGGTCAGCTGCTGGAGCAGGCTGGCGGCGGAGAAGCCCATGCCGGAGTCGAGGTAGCTCTTCGCAGCCGCAGCTGCCTGGAGCTGTCCGACGGTGCCGGATGCCTCGGCGGGCTTGTCGGCGGTCGCCTTCTCGGGGGTCTTCGGCTTCTCCACCTTCTTCGACTCCTCGCTCGCAGCGGCCGGGCTGGCAGCGGCGACCTCGGTGGCAGCAGCAGCGTCAGTGGCAGAGTCGTCGGAGGAGCCGCTGTACACGCCCGCGAGCATGGCGCCGAGGATCACTGCGACTGCGCCGACAACGGTCCCCGCGACGGCGCGGCGCCCCTTGCGACGGATGCCGATGATGCCGAGCACCACTGCGACGACGCCGAGGAAGATGCCGAACCCGTTCGTCGGCGGGATCACCGCGAAGAGGATGCCGAGGATCCCGAGGACGACCGCTGCGGTGCCGAGGCGGGCTCGTGCCGGACGCGGCTCGGGAGCCGCGGGGACGTAGGCAGGAGGCTGCTCGGTGGGGGTGGTCTCGGGCATGTCGGGTTCTCCGGAAGTTCTGAGGATCAGCAAAGGCGAGCAAACGTTACAACCGGTCCGGACACGGTTGCACCGCAGAGATCGAGTCAGCTCGGAACCTTGCGCGAACCCGCAGCGATGTGGTTCGGCGACCACCCAGAACTGGGGGACCACGCCGCTTTCGTGGCTCGCGTTCGGCGGACACGACAAGAGGAAGAGGCACGGAGCCAGCTGGCTCCGTGCCTCTCAATTGTCGTCAGGTCAGACGGCCGCGGTCGCCTCGTCGCGGCGCGGGAGCTTCCAGCCCGGACGCACGAAGTGGCAGGTGTAGCCGTGCGGGTTCTTCTCGAGGTAGTCCTGGTGCTCGTCCTCGGCCTCCCAGAACGGGCCGGCCGCGGTGACCTCGGTGACGACCTTGCCGGGCCAGATGCCCGACGCGTCGACGTCCGCGATGGTGTCGAGCGCGACCTGCTTCTGCTCGTCGGTCGTGGTGAAGATCGCCGAACGGTAGCTGCGACCGATGTCGTTGCCCTGGCGGTCCTTCGTCGACGGGTCGTGGATCTGGAAGAAGAACTCCAGCAGGTCCCGGTACGAGATCTGGGACGGGTCGAAGACGATCTCGACCGACTCGGCGTGGTCGCCGTGGTTGCGGTACGTCGCGTTCGGCACGTCGCCGCCGGAGTAGCCGACGCGGGTGCTGACGATGCCGGGACGACGACGGAGGAGCTGCTGCGCTCCCCAGAAGCATCCGCCGGCGAGGATGGCGGTCTCGGTGGTGGTCATGGTGGCCTCCTGGGCTCTCGTGTCACTGGCTGCGACACCGTGTGGTGCAACCGGCAACAGGGACGATCTGTTCCCGTCGTCAGGTCCGCTGTGGGGCACGGACCCACCCGGGTGTGCGGTCGGTACGACTCGACCCTACGAGCGGGACCTCGGTGCCAGCTCCCTATTGGTTCCACGCTGCAACTATCGACCCCTTTGGCCCTTGCTGGTGGTGGTGTCGCAGCAGACGCCTGCGCAAGCTGAGGTAACCGGTGCGGCTCCCGAATGCTGGTGCCGTCGCGCGTGGCGTGATCGCACCCCGGAAGTCGATCGGCTGCCGGACTGGGTTGGAAGGCTATGCGCATCTATCTACTGACCGGGCCCGAGCCGCATCGGTGCCTGCTATATCGGGTCGGTGCAGCTTGATTCGACCCCCTCATGTGGGGGTGCGGGTGGGGGAGTAGTTCCGTAGCGTGACTTTCTGGTTGCTCGGCGACGCCATGGGGGCGTCATCGCTGGTTGCGGCCTGTTGAGGGGTTCTGCGCGTGTTCGCATCGTCGCTGTCGTCTGTTCGTTCTCGTTGGGTGTTGCTCGCGGTCATCACGTTGGTGGCCCTGTTCGGGTCGCTGTTGGCGGTGGTGAGCCCGCCTGCACCAGCGCAGGCGGTGGTGACGGGGGATGGTGGTCAGTTCGTCACGACCACCGGCCGCGTGTTGGACACGCGTGATGGCACGGGTGGGTACTCGACGCCGATGGCGGCGAACAAGAGCCGTACGGTGCAGGTCACTGGCAAGTTCGGTATCCCCGCTGATGCTTCCGCGGTGGTGCTCGCTGCGACGGTGGTGCACCCGGCGAGTCAGGGCCAGCTGTTCGGCCGTGCGGACGCTGATACGCCTGGTGCGTCGCTGATGATGGTGTACGGCGGTGGCGGCCTGGACACGTCGACGAACTCGTCGACCCTCGCGATCGGCGCGGGTGGCAAGGTGACGGTCACGACGGAAACGTCCGTGGACCTGGTCTTGGACGTGCAGGGCTACTACACGTCGACCGACAGTGGTGTCGCGGCCGGTGGGTTCGTCGCCGGAAACGGTTCCTCGCTGGCGAGTTCGGTGTCGGGGTCGCAGGTCCCGCAGGCGCAGATCGGGCCGGGCAAGACGGTTCAGATCCAGGTCACCGGCCGAAATGGTGTCCCGGCGGGCGCGTCCGCGGTCGCAGTGAACTTCCTCGTCCTGAGCCGCAATCAAACCAACGGGTACATCACCCCGTACGCAACGGGCGGCACGGTGGGGTCGACGGCGATGAACTACCCGGCGGCGGTGACGTCGTCGATGTCGATGCAGGTGCCGTTGAGCGCGGACGGCAAGATGAGTGTCTACAACCGGGACGGCACGATCGACATGGTCATCGCGCTGCAGGGGTACTTCACCAAGAGCAACCCGGGTGGCGTGTTCACGCCCGCAGCGGACCGTCTCTACGAATCGAAGAGCACCACTGCTGGGTCCTACGCGGCGAAGGAGACCCGCACCATCAAGATCGCAGGCGTGAAGAGCGTCCCGGAGAACGGCACCGGCGTGTCCGCAGTCGCGGTGACGCTGACCGCGATCCACCCGGGCGCCAATGAGGGTACTGCGACGCTGTGGCCGACGGGGGTGAGCCGGCCGAGTTCGATGTACTCGATCGTGTTCCCGAAGAACACGATCCGCTCGAACACCGCGATCGTGCCGCTCGGCGCAGACGGCAACATCCAGCTGTATTCCAACGGTCCGGACACGGCGGACTACATCATCGACCTGCAGGGCTACTACAACGCCCTCCCGACGGGGCCGGCGGACACGAACCAGACCGGGCAGCGGACGTCGGCGACCACGCTGCCGTTCCCGATCACGGACCAGACCAACGCCAGCGTCGATGTCGGTACCGGCAACCTGCTTGTGACGACGTCGGCGATGTCGCTGCCGGGTGTGACGCAGAACAGCACGATCGGGGCTGCGTACAACTCGCGGGCGAAGAACGTCGCGGACAGCACCACGATGAACGCCAACCGGTGGCAGTACGCCCTCGCCGGCGCCGGGAACCTCACGTCCAACGGTGACGGTGTGGTCTACACCGACGCCGTTGGCACGGCGTGGCAGTTCACCCCGGGCACGACTGTCGGCACGTACACCACGCCGGCGGGGCTGCAGCAGACCCTCACGAAGGTCGACAACAGCACCACCCACGAGTACACGTTGAAGGGGTGGACGTCGAACTCGACCACGCACTTCAACCTCGCCGGGCAGCCGACCTCGATCGTGGATCGGAACCAGAACCAGGTCAGCTTCAACACCTCCGACGGGTACGCGCTCACCTCGCTCGTCTCCACCGCGGGCACGACCGGTGCGCGGACGGCGAACTCGTCCTACGCCAACGGCGTGCAGACCTTCTCGCAGACCAGCGGCTCGAGCAGCCGGTCCGTGTCGTGGGCGAAGAACAGCACCGGTGACATCACCACGTACACGGACGCGACGGGTGCGAAGACGACCTTCGCGTACACGAACGGCGACCTGGCCTCGATCACGGCGCCGACGGGCGGGGTGACGACGTTCACGTACGACTCGTCCGACCGGGTCACGCAGGTCCAGCAGCGCAACACCACTGCTGGCTCGCCGGGTACCGCGGTCACCCGGTTCTCCTACGCGGATGACACGACGACGCAGGTCGCTGACCCGCGGTCGGATCAGTCGGCGACGGTCGCTGCCGCGAAGCACACGACGTACACGCTCGATGGCAACGACCTCGTAACAAAGGCCGTTGACCCGGCAAAGCGTGAGCGTTCCAAGACGTACAACCCGGCGAACAACGGGGTCGCGACGTCGCAGGTCGGCGCTGACGGAGCTGCCGGTACCGGCACGACGACGAACAAGTATGACAAGAACGACGGCCAATCGCTGACGCAGTCCCAGTCCAGCTCCGGATCGACATCGACAACGGACTACGCATCAGGCGCGGCGACGGCGTACCTGCCGTCGAAGGTGACCTCGAGCTCGAAGACGTCGACCAGCATCGGCTACGACGGTGTCGGCAACCAGACGTCCTCGCAGTCCGGTAGTGATCCCGCGGCCATGGCCGAGGTGACGTACAACAAGAAGGACGACGGCGACAAGTACGCGTGGGGTGCGGTGAAGACCGCGACCGCCCCAGGCAACAGCGGCAACCCGACGGTGTACGCGTACGACACGAACAACCAGCTCGGCTCGATCACCCCGCCCACCGGCACCAGCCTCGGGGCGCAGAAGTACGCCTACGACGACTTTGGCCGGGTGAAGAACCACACCGACGGTGGCGGTGGCGTCACCACGTACACGTACGACAACGACGACCGGCTCCTGACGACGGAGTTCGACGACGGCACCGCGACGGTGACGAACACGTACGACGGCAACGGGAACCGTCTCACCGAATCCTCCGCGACGGGGACGGTCACGAACACGTACGACCAGCGGAACCGGCTCACCTCCACGGTGAACACCGCGGGCGGCGGCACCGTGTCCTACGGCTACGACCTCGCCGGGAACACTGTCAAGGTCACCGATGAACAGGGCACCGTGACGCACGAGTACGACGCATCCGAGGTGCTCAACGCGACGACGTACCCGACGAACTCCGGCACGGCGAAGCAGCTGTACAAGACCGATGACCACGGCCGCCGCACGGATACCTGGCTCAACGCGACGCCGAACGCGGACCCGGCGAAGGACCCCGAGGTGTGGGCGGTGCACCAGAAGTTGACCTACGACAAGTCCAGCAAGGTCACCCGTGTCCAGGCGTCAGCCGACAGTTCCGCTCCGAAGGTCATTGTCGACACCACGTACTGCTACCTCGAGGGTGTCGGCGTCGGTTCGGCGTGCACGGCGACGGATGGGAAGAACGACCGCGATCGGCTGCAGTGGCTGAAGGACAACATCAGCGAGCAGACCACCGAATACGACTACACCACCAAAGCCTCAGACGGCACCACTTCAAACACGACCCGTCTGCAGAAGGCGACCCAGGCCGGCGGCGACACGAACAGCACCTGGACGTACACGTACGACTCAGCGGGAAACCGGCTCACCGAGACCGTGACCGGGGACCGCAGCACGTCGCAGGCGTTGAAGTTCAACGCGGTCGGGCAGATCACCAACGATGGGTACTCCTACGACGGCACCGGCAACATGACCACCGCACCGGGTGCCACGTTTACGTACAACGGCGCCCAGCAGATGACGTCGTCAACGAAGGACGGGAAGAAGACCACCTACACATACGCCGGCGCGGACATGACGCGCCTCCTGTCGCAGCGAACCGAAGACGGCGCCGAGTACCGGTACACGTACGGCAAGGGCCTCACCTCCCGCGAAGTCGTTGATAGCGGCGTTGCCTCAGTGCTCGCCGACCCGACAACCGGGCAGCCGCTGAACCTGCGGACCACGGACGGCACCACGTCGATGTGGGTTCTCGACGGCATCGGTAACCCTGCTGCTGCGATCGCTGACACCGGGGAGAAGGCGTACACCGTCAGCTACGACCCGTACGGGACAGAAGTAGTGACGTCCGGCGAGACCACTCAGCAGTGGAAGCAGAACCCTTTCGGCTTCAAGGGCGGCATCCGCGCCGGCGAGGACAACAGCCTCACCAAGTTCGGCTATCGCTGGCAGACGGCGACGACAGGTGGTTGGACGCAGCGCGATACCCTCGATGCACCCCTCGACCCAAGCAATGCCAACCGCTACGCATACGCAGCAGACGATCCAATCAACGGCAGCGATCCTTCCGGTCGCGCCTGGGTTGGGCCTTCGTTCAACGTCTGTGCTTTCATCTGCGGCAACGTTGGCGTCAGTTTCAACGACAAGGGCATCGGCGTGACCTATGGTTGGGGACTCGGCCCGCGTGCATCGGCATCCTTCAGTGTTCAGGGTGGCCCCGGCGGGAACACTAATAGCGACAGCACTTCCATCAGTGCAGACGCCGCGTATGGTGGGGGCATCGTCGGCAACGCAAGCCATGAGACCGGTTCTAGTTTGGGCTCGGGCTGGAGCGGATCCGGTGGGATCGAGGTCGGCGCAGGCTGGGGTATCTCGGTAGGGCGTCAGTACCAAACACAGTTTGACATTGGATAAGTATGTGGATACCAGGGTTTTTTCTCGGTCCGGCAGTAATCATCGTTGGGATTGTATTGCTTGTAATCCCGAGCAAAGCAGCACAATTCTTCCAGTCCGCCTCACGCCTTAACAGGGATGCGCATCCTGAGCGATTCTCCCCTGGAGTGCTCATTGCGCCGGCAATTGGTGCGATTCTGATTGGAATTGCGGTGCTTCTGATTACGATTTTCCTCAAGCCGAGCTAATCGCTGAAGTATTCTCAAGGGAGAGCGCCTCGTATTAAAGGGGCACTCTCCCTTGACCTCGCTAGTTGCGAAGTCATCGGCGGCATCGACCGGTACAAGAACGGACTCCGCTCCAGCAACACCGACACCGGGCTCACCAAATTTGGCTACCGCTGGCAATCCAGCACCACTGGTGGATGGATCGACCGCGACACCCTCGACGCACCCCTCAGCCCTTCCAACGCCAACCGATACGCGTTCGCAGGAGCGGACCCGATCAACTCCTCGGATCCCTCAGGTAGGTCTGTCGCCGGTGCCGCTGCTAGTGGTGTGGTGAACGGTCTCGGCGTGGCTGCCGGCGCGGTAATCTGTGCGTCTACTGGCGGGCTCGGGTGCCTTCTTGGGGGCGTTGCGGTGGGGGTCGCCTTTGGTGCGGCTGGGGGTGTTGCATCCGAAGCTGTTGAAGGTGGTTCGAATTACGGCCAGAGCGCGCTCGAGGGAGCGGTGGAAGGTGGAGTATCGGGTCTCGTCGGAGGCGGACTCGGAGTTGCTGCGACACGTTTCCTACCCACGAGGCTCTAGGGAGATATTGCCGTGAACGTGACCCTGTTCTGGTTGATCTGGGCAGCATTGGTAGTTGTGGCTGTGTTTGGCCTGTTCCTAATTCTGCTCAGCGCGAGGCACACTGTACGAGCTGAGGGCTTTGGGCGAGTCAGGATGCATCGCGGGCCGGGTGCTTCCGCTTATTGGTCAGGAATGGCGATCCTGGTCGCCGATGTGGTTCTCATATTCGTATTCGCTTACGCATTCTCTGCGTGAACGAGCACCTCCCCGATCCCTCTAACGGTGCAGGGAAGGGTGCAGGCGCATGGAGTCGCATCTCGTGAGTCTACGGTTACGAGGCGTCTCGTCCGTGCTGTGGTCGAACGCGTCAGACCGGTGGTGTTCCGTAGCAATGCGATCTCGCAACTGTGTGTCGCAAGCCGCTCGCTCGATTGTTGTGTTCGACGTTGGTTGCGAGACAGGACCCGTTATGGGCTGAAGCTGATCGGGTACGCGGAGCGACCAGGCGGCACGAAGCAGCTCGCCAGGAACGGTGCGAACGCACGACGGGTGAGGCTCGCCCGTGATTCGGCATGTGCCGACCGGAGGCGCGGTACCAGTGGGCACCGCGCCTCCAGTCCGGGGTGGGCCGGTGTCAGCTCGCGGTGTCCTCGAGCGCGGCGAGCGCGGCCACGTCCTCGGCGGCGAGCACGAAGTCAACGTCGGCGTTCTCGGCGATGCGCGCCGGGGTCGTGGACTTCGGCAGGGGCAGGACGTCCTTCTCGAGCAGGTAGCGGATCGCGACCTGGGCGACGGTCTTGTCGTACTTCGCGGCGATCTCGGCGATCTGCTCGTTCTCGAGCAGTCCGCCGGTGGCGAGCGGGGAGTAGCCCTCGGTCAAGATGTCGTGCTCGCGGTCGAAGGCGGTCGTCTCGTCCTGGGTGTTGCCGATGAACCAGCGGATCTGGTTGGCGTGCGGGACGACGTCCGTGCGGCCGAGCAGGTCCTCGAGGTCGGCGACGGCGAAGTTCGAGACACCGATGCTCTTGGTGCGGCCGGCGTCGTAGAGCTCCTCGAAGACCTTCCAGACCTCGACGTTGCCGTCGCGGTGGTCGGAGCCCATGTCGCTCCACGGCCACGGCGCGTGGATCAGGTACAGGTCGACGTGTCCGAGGTCGAGGTTGTTGCTCGACTCCTCGAAGGCGTCGCGGGCGCCCGAGGCCGTCTTGATCTCGGCCGGCAGCTTCGTGGTGATGAAGAGTTCGTCGCGGGGGATGCCGCTGTCGCGGACGGCCTCGCCGACGCTCGCCTCGTTGCCGTACGCCAGGGCGGTGTCGATGTGGCGGTAGCCGAGGTCGAGGGCGGTCTTCGTCGCGTCGTACGCGTCGGAGCCGGACGGGATCTGCCAGGTGCCGAAGCCGATCTTCGGGATGTGCAGACCGTTGGACAGGGTGAACGTGTCGATGAGTGCGGGCATGCAGCGGACAGTACGCCGCAACCGCACAGCGTTCCGAGGGGCTGCCGGGTTGGATGGCGCCCACCTCGAACGGACGGAAGGACGCCCCCATGCCCCTGAACCCCACCGTGCACGACCGGAAGACCGGTGTCACTCCGCCCGGAGCGGCCGGCGGCTTCGAGCTCGCCCTGCTCGACCGCGGTGCCGATCTGCTGCAGACCTCGGCGCCGCTGCGGGGCTTCGACGTCTACGTGGTCGGCTTCCACTGCGTGAAGGGCGAGCCCGACGTGCAGATGGAGGCGCACCACTTCTGCAAGGTGGTGAACGCCGAGATGCTGCAGTGCGTGCTCTTCGACGGCAACACCGCCGACGCGAACCTGATCGGCATCGAGTACATCGTGTCCGAGCGGCTGTTCGACTCCCTGCCCGAGGACGAGCAGGCGTCGTGGCACCCGCACAACCACGAGGTGTTCTCCGGCGAACTCGTCGCTCCGGGCCTGCCGATCGCGGTGGAGACCGAGCTGATGGGGCACCTGGTGAACTCGTACGGCAAGACGTGGCACACCTGGCACAGCACCCCGATGGGATCGCAGCCCGCACACGACCTGCCGATCGGCGATCCGATGCTCATGTGGTCGTTCAACCGCGAGGGGGAGGTGGACAGCGCACTGCAGCAGGACCGGAACCAGGCGATGCGCACCGATCCGGAACCGCGCAAGGAGTCGCGGGCGAAGTACCTGGACCGCGCCCACCCGCAGCGCGGTGTCGGCGCGATGCGCGACGCCTTCACCGGCACGACCCCGACCCCGGGTGTCGTCGACGCTGACGACGGACGCCCCTGACGACGGACGGGAGGCCCGTCGCGGTGTCGCCACGGGCCTCCCGTCCGGTGTGTGCTGTGGTTCAGCGCGCGGTGCGCGTCCCGATCCGCGGCAGGACGAAGCCGAGCACGATCATCGCGACCGCGAGGAACGCGTGCAGGACGTTGTCGGCGCTGTTGAGCGGCACGAAGTTGGCGGGGTCTGCCATGCCGGCGGTGAACAGGCCGTAGACGAAGAGCACCAGGTAGACGATGCCGCCGACGAGCAGGTACAGGCGTGCCGAGGCGGCGCGGCGGGCGGCGAGCAGCCCGACGATGCCGAAGAGCAGGTGCACGATGTTGTGCAGGACGGACACCTGGAACGTGCCCAGGAGCAGGGCCATGGAGCCGTGGCCGGCCATGGACATCGAGCCCATGTCCATGGTGAGTCCGGGGATGAACCCGGCGATGCCGACGATCAGGAAGACGACACCGAAGACGAACGCGCCCCGCTGGGTCCACGTCGAGCCAGAGCCGGTGCGTGCGGTTGCTGCGCTGCTGGTCATGATCAGCCCTCTTTTCTGTACGCGCCGCAGCGTGCGGCGCACATGACATTCGGAGCGCTTCCCCGGTCGGTTTGCAGTGTCGTGCGCTGATGCGTTCGGGGGACAGTGACCCTGTGCCTCCGTGCACGAGCGCTGCCTACCGTCCACGGCACACCACGACGAGAGGAAACACCATGGCAAGTGGAGTCGCAGCAGTCTGGGTCCCGGTCAGCGACATGGAGCGCGCCGTCGCGTTCTACCGCGACACGCTCGGTCTCACCGTCAAGGACCAGTCCGACGACTGGAGCGAGATCGACGCCGGCGGCCTGATGATCGGCCTGAACGGGCGCGAGTCCGCCAGCCAGGCGAGCGACGGCGGCGCCGTCGTGTCGTTCCAGCCGGACGGCAGCATCGAGGACGAGGTCGCCGCGCTCAAGGAGCGCGGCGCGGACATCCAGGGCGAGATCAGCGAGCACCCGTGGGGCAAGATCATCCCCTTTAAGGACAGCGAGGGCAACGACCTGCAGCTCTACTCGCCCCCGCAGGGCTGACCCAGCCGGGTGCGGGACGCACCCATGGACGGACGGGAGGCCCGTGGCGACGCCGCCACGGGCCTCCCGTGGCGTTCCGTGGCCGGCTACGCGGACCCGCGCCAGACGACCTCCGTCGGCAACAGCAGACCGCGTGGACCGTCGTCGGCGCCGCCGATCTGCTCGAGGACCTGGTGCGCCGCCTGCTCGCCGAGCAGGCGCGCCGGCTGCCGCACCGTCGACAGCTGCGGGTCGCACCGCAGCGCCCAGGCGCTGTCGTCGAAGCCGACCACGCCGACGTCGCCGGGGACACTCCTGCCGTTGCGCTGCAGCACGTCCATGGCACCGGCGGCGACCGCGTCGGACGCGGCGAACACCCCGTCGATGTCCGGGGCTCGCTCGAGCAGCTCGCGCATGCCCTCGGCGCCGGCGGTGTAGCTGAACAGGGGGTTCCGGGCGACGAGGTCGGGGTCGAAGCGCTCGCCGAGTGCCGCGGTGAACCCCGCCAGACGGTCCTGGCCGGAGTCGCGGTCGAGTCCCGAGGCGAGCATCCCGATCCGTCGTCGACCGGTGTCGATCAGGCGCCGGGTGATCTGCTCGGCTGCGGCGCGGTTGTCGATGCCGATGTACGAGATGTTCGCGGCGTCGGACGGGTGCCCGACGAAGCACGCGGGCATGCCGATCTCCTCGATCGCGCCGGTGATCGGGTCGCCGTCGCGGGCGGACAGCACGATGGCGCCATCGACGAACCCGCCGCGCAGGTACTCGACCACGCGTTCGCTGTCGCGGGCGGAGTCGACCATGATCGTGACGAGCTGCTGGTCGGCGTCGGACAGCACGGCGTTCGTGCCGATCAGGATGTTGCCGATGTTGGGGTCGTCGAGCACCACGACCGAGGGTTCGTGGACGATGAGCGCGATCGCCCCGGATCGCCGGGTGACCAGGCTGCGGGCTGCGGCGCTGCGCACGTAGCCGACGCGTCGGACGGCGTCCTGCACGGCCTCGCGCGCCTTGGGCGACACGTACGGCTCGTCGTTCAGCACCCGTGAGACGGTGCCGCGCGACATCCCCGCTTCGTCGGCGACGTCCTGGATCGTGGCGCGCTGACGAGCGGATCGGACCTCGGACATGGGGCAACCATATCCGGCGCCGAGGAGCCCTCGGAACGCCTCGCAGTTGACAGGGTGCAGCCGCTGGTGTTTGATCTGGGAGCGCTCCCAGAAATCTCCGGCCCCGATCGTCCGGTGCGGACTGGGAGCGCTCCCAGAACACTGGGTGGCCTTCGCCGTCGAAGGGGTCGCACGCGACCGAGGCGGCCGGGGTCGCCCCGATCAGCGAGGATCCCCGTGACGACCACCACCCTGCCGACGACCGCCACCGGCGCGCTCGGCCTCGGCTCGACGGGCCTCGCGTTCGGGTGCGACTACAACCCCGAGCAGTGGGACCCCGCGGTGTGGGTCGAGGACGTCCGGCTCATGCGTGCGGCCGGCGTGAACCTCGTCGCGATCAACGTCTTCGGCTGGTCGCACGTCGAGCCCCGGCAGGGCGAGTACGACTTCGCCGCGCTCGACACCGTCATCGAGCTGCTGCACGGCGCAGGCATCGGGGTCGACCTGGGCACCGGCACCGCCTCGACGCCGCCGTGGCTCACCACCCGGTACCCCGAGGTCCTGCCCGTCGTCGCCGACGGCACCACCCGCTGGCCCGGTGGCCGCCAGGCGTTCTGCCCGAGTTCCCCGGTCTACCGCGAGCACGCCCTCGCCCTGGTCCGCGCGACCGCCGAGCGCTACGGCGACCACCCCGCCGTGCGGCTCTGGCACGTGTCGAACGAGCTCGGCTGCCACAACGCGCACTGCTACTGCGACGTCTCCGCCCAGGCCTTCCGCGGCTGGTTGCAGGCCCGGTACGGCACGGTCGACGCACTCAACGCCGCCTGGGGCACCTCGTTCTGGAGCCAGCGCTACTCCGCGTGGGAGCAGGTGCTGCCGCCCCGCGCGACGCTGTCGTTCACGAACCCCGCGCAGACCATCGACTTCGACCGGTTCTCGTCCGACGAGCTCCTCGGTCACCACCGTGCCGAGGCCGCCGTCCTGCGCGAGCTGAGCGACAAGCCCGTCACGACGAACTTCATGGTCGCCGCGCACATCACGGCGCTCGACTACTGGTCGTGGGCCGGCGACATGGACGTCATCGCGAACGACCACTACCTGGACCACCGCCTGCCCCGGCCGCACGTCGAGCTCGCCTTCGCCGCCGACACCACCCGTGGCCTGGCCGGCGGCGCCCCCTGGCTGCTCATGGAGCACTCGACGGGTGCCGTCAACTGGCAGCCGCACAACGTCGCGAAGGCCCCGGGCGAGATGCTCCGGAACACCGCGGCGCACATCGCCCGCGGGGCCGACGGGGTCTGCTTCTTCCAGTGGCGCGCATCCGTGCAGGGCAGCGAGAAGTTCCACTCCGCGCTGCTGCCGCACGCCGGCACCGAGTCGCGCACCTGGCACGACGTGGTCGCGCTCGGCGCCCTGGTCGGGCGGCTCGGTGAGCTGCGCGGGTCGCGTGTGGTCGCCGACGTCGCGCTCGTGTTCAGCTGGGAGAACCAGTGGGCCGCCGACCTCGAGGCCCACCCCAGCACCGCGCTCCGCTACCTGGAGCAGGTCCACGCGTTCCACGCCGCGCTCTGGGACCTCGGCGTGACCGTCGACGTCGTCGCCCCCGGGGCACCGCTCGACGGGTACGCGCTCGTCGTCGTCCCCGAGCTGTACCTGGTCCGCGACGAGCACGCGGCCGTCATCGCCGACCACGTCGCCGGCGGCGGGCACGCGATCGTCAGCTGCTTCAGCGGCATCGTCGACGAGCGCGACCGGGTCCGCACCGGCGGCTACCCGGGCGCCTTCCGTGACCTGCTCGGCGTGCGGGTGGACGAGTTCCTCCCGCTCGCCGCGGACGCCACGATCGCGCTGTCCGACGGCACGACCGGCAGCGTCTGGTCGGAGCCGGTCGAGCTGCGCGGTGCGACGAGCGTCGTCGACTACGCCGAGGGCTCGCTCGCCGGCCGTCCGGCCGTCACCCGCAACGAGCACGGCGCGGGGACCGCCTGGTACACGTCCACGGTGCTCGACGCCGGTGCGCTGGGCGGCTTCGTCCACCGCGTCCTCGACGAGGCCGGGGTGCGCGCCGACCCCGCCGTCCGCCCCGGACTCGAGGTCGTGCGTCGCCGGGACGACACCCACGAGTGGGTCTTCCTGCTGAACCACTCCGACCGCACCGTCGAGCACCACGAGGTCGGCCACGAGCTCGTCGCCGACCGCCCCGTCACCGGGACCACCGCCATCGCCCCCGGCGGGACCCAGATCATCCGCACCGACAGGAACCGCTCATGACCACCACCGCACAGTCGCCCAGCGCGACCCGACGACGCCGGGGCGGCGGGTTCCGCTACCGCCGCGCGATCGCGATCTTCGTCCTGCCGTTCGCCGTCCTGTTCACGGCGTTCTACCTGGTCCCCATCCTCTACGCCGTGTGGGAGTCGCTGCAGAAGATCGAGCGGCAGGGCACGTTCGGCGCCCCGACGCAGGTCTTCGGCGGTCTGAGCCAGTACGCCCTGGTGTTCCAGGACGGCGAGTTCTGGAGCTCGGTGCTCCGCGTGCTGCTGTTCGGTGTCGTGCAGGTGCCGGTGATGCTCGGGCTCGCGCTCCTGTTCGCCCTGCTGCTCGACTCCCCGCTGCTGCGCGGCAAGCGGTTCTTCCGCCTGGCGTTCTTCGCGCCGTACGCGGTACCCGGCGTCATCGCCGCGATCATGTGGGGCTACCTCTACGCCCCCGACCTGTCGCCGTTCTCCGCGGTGACCTCGCGGGTCGACCTGCTGGGCGGCAGCACCGTGCTGTGGGCCGTCGCCAACGTCGTGACCTGGGTCTACGTCGGCTACAACATGCTCATCATCTACTCGTCGCTCCTCGCGATCCCCGCCGAGGTGTACGAGGCGGCGAAGCTCGACGGTGCGTCCCAGCTCCGGATCGCCCTGTCGATCAAGATCCCGCTCGTGGTGCCGGCCATCGTCCTCACCGCGGTGTTCTCCGTCATCGGCACGCTGCAGCTGCTGACCGAGCCGACCGTGTTCCGCCAGTTCACCTCGACCATCTCGTCGACCTTCACGCCGAACATGCTCGTCTACTCGACGTCCTCGGTGCCGAACTTCAACCTCGCCGCGGCGTTCTCGGTCGTCCTCGCCGTCGCCACGTTCGTCCTGTCGATCGGGTTCCTCCGACTGACCCAGCGGAAGGCCGCCGAATGACCGTCAACGCCCCGTCCCCAGGTGACCTCGTCCGCGACGTCGGCCGACCGCTCGAGCCGAACCGGGCCTCCCGTCCGCACCAGCGCGGAGCGCGCGGTCCCCGTGAGAGCGTCATCTCGCGCAGCGCCGCGATGATCGTGATGGGGGTCTTCACCCTCTACTTCCTGCTGCCGATCTTCTGGCTGCTGGTCTCGTCCACCAAGACCGCCGCGAACTTCAACTCGACGTTCTCGCTGTGGTTCAGTGCCACCTCGGTGCAGGACTTCTCCGGCAACCTCGTCGAGCTGTTCACGCGGCAGGACGGCATCTACCTGCGCTGGCTGCTGAACAGCATCGCCTACGCGGGGGTCGCCGGCCTGCTCGGCACCGTGCTCTCCGCGATGTGCGGGTACGCCCTGGCCAAGTACCGGTTCCGCGGCCGCGAGGTGCTGTTCAACGTGTTCCTCGGCGGCGTGCTCGTGCCGGCGACCGCCCTGGCCCTGCCGCTGTTCCTCATCTTCAGCCAGGTCGACCTGACCGACACGTTCTGGTCGGTGTTCCTGCCGAGCATCGTCAGCCCGTTCGGCGTCTACCTGTCGCGGTTGTTCGCGGCGTCGAGCGTGCCGGACGAGATCATCGAGGCCGCTCGCATCGACGGCTCCGGCGAGGTCCGGACGTTCTTCACCGTGGCGGTCCGGCTCATGTCGCCCGCGCTCGTGACGATCTTCCTGTTCCAGTTCGTCGCCGTGTGGAACAACTTCTTCCTGCCGCTCGTGATGCTCCGCGACTCGTCGCTGTTCCCCGTCACCCTCGGCCTCTACACGTGGAACTCGAGCGTGAACCAGTACCCGGACCTGCGCACCCTCGTGCTCATCGGGTCGTTCGTCTCGATCATCCCGCTGCTCATCGCCTTCCTGAGCCTGCAGCGCTTCTGGCGCTCCGGCCTCGGCTCCGGCGGCCTGAAGTAGCCCCTCGACCCGCACCCCTTCCCGCACCAGTTCTCCCCACACCACATCCGAACGGAAACAGCATGAAGACAACGAAGTTCCTCAGCGTCGCCGCGATCGCCGTGGCCGCCACCGTGGCCCTCGCCGGCTGCAGCACCGGCGGCAGCAGCAGCGGCGGCGGATCCGACACCGCGGCCGCCAGCTGCAAGCCCTCGGACGGCAAGGTCACCCTCGACTTCACGACCTGGGTGCCGAACATGGACAAGGTCGTCGCGATCTGGAACAAGGCCAACCCGGACATCCAGGTCAAGGTCTCGATCGTCGCGAACGGCAACAGCGGCACCTACCAGAACTTCTTCAACCAGCTGAAGGCCAAGCAGGCGCCGGACATCGGCCAGGTCGAGTACGACACCCTGCCGGCGTTCCGCGTGCAGGGCGGCCTCGAGGACATCGGCGCGTGCGCCGGCATCAGCGACGCGGAGAAGGACTTCTCCGACGGCCTGTGGAACCAGGTCACGTTCGGCGAGTCGAAGTCGGTCTACGCGGTGCCGCAGGACTCCGGTCCGATGGCGCTGTACTACCGCAAGGACCTGTTCGAGAAGGCCGGTCTCGACGCCCCGAAGACGTGGGAGGAGTACGCCGAGGACGCCGTCAAGATCAAGGCGCTCGGCGGCAACATCACCAACTTCGCCAAGGGCGACGTCAACCAGTTCGCGGGGCTCGTCTCGCAGGCCGGTGGCCAGTGGTTCGAGAACTCGGGCCAGGACTGGAAGGTCAACCTGAACGACGACGCGTCGAAGAAGGTCGCCGACTACTGGCAGGACCTGATCGACAAGAAGCTCGTCAACACCCTGCCGAGCTTCACCGACCAGTGGAACAGCGCCTACGACAGCGGCAAGGACTGGACCTGGGTCTCCGCGGTCTGGGGTGCGAACACCATCTCGAGCGGTGCGCCGTCGACCTCGGGCAAGTGGGCCGTCGCGCCGATGCCGCAGTGGGAGTCCGGCGAGACCAAGTCGGCCGCCTGGGGCGGTTCGTCGAACGTCGTCTTCGCGGGCAGCGAGCACCCGGCCGAGGCGTCGAAGTTCCTGGTCTGGCTGAACACCTCGACCGAGGCGCTCTCCGCACTGAACAAGGAGGCCAACCTGTACCCGGCCTCGACCACCGGCGCCGACCTGCCGGCCCTGACCGAGGGGCTCGACTTCTACGGCGGCCAGAAGATCTACGAGGAGTTCGCCACCGCGGCGAAGGACATCCAGCCCTTCACCTGGGGCCCGACGATGACGCAGACCTACTCGGACGTGTCCGACGGCTTCGGGCAGGCGGCGTCCGGCTCGGGCACGTTGGCCGAGGCGCTCGAGTCGGGCCAGTCCAAGACCATCGCGGCGCTCAAGGCGCAGTCGATCCCGGTCAAGGGCTGACGCACGGCGGCTGACGTCGCGCGGTCCACGCGCTGAAAGCGGACAGGAGGCCCGTGGCGGGATCGCCACGGGCCTCCTGTCGCGTCTCGGGTCGGTTCCAGCCCTACGCGACCGCGATCTCGTTGGGCACGCCCGGCAGTTCGTCGCTCGAGGCGATGACCTCGCCGGTGGTCAGGTCGACCGCGTGGACCTTCTGCTCGGCGGTGTCGGTGACGTAGGCGACGTCGCCCTCGACCTTCAGGGCCGGGTGGGCGTCCTGCCACTCGGCCGGGCCCTCCCACGCGTCGATCACCGGGTACGACTCCAGCTGCTCGCCGGTGGTCTCGTCGAAGGTGTGCAGCGCGCCGTCGGAGCCGAGCACGACGGCCTCGTCGCCGGGGCCGCGGGCCAGGTCGCGGAAGGTGAAGCCGACGCCGTCGGGCATGTCGGCGACGGTGTACTCGCCCGAGGCCGCGTCGATCAGGGCGATCTGGTCGAGCAGGTAGCCCTCGCTGTCGGGGTCGTCGTTGTAGTCGCCGACCGCGACGGACGAGTCCTCGGTGGTGAACAGGTTGCCGGTGCGGCCGTACTCGGTCGGGGCGTCGATCTTCTCGAACGCGCCGTCGTCGTAGACCAGGGCGCCGTCGGTGCAGCCGAACACCGCGACCTCACCCGTGACCGCACCTTCGCCGTGCACGTCGGGGCACTCCTCGGACCGGGCGATCTCCTCGCCGTCGGCGTCCAGGGCGCGCACGCCGGACCGGCTCTCCTCGGTGCCGATGGTCGTCAGGAGCGTGCCGTCCTCGAGCTCGATCGCGACGCCGTGGTGGGCCGCCTCGGACTTCGTCGTCTCCACCTCGGGCAGCTCGGCGCCGTCGAGCTCGGTGTGGTCGAACGTCGTCACGTCCCCCGTGCCGTCGGCGAACAGTGCGGTGGTGTCGCCGTGGACGACCGCGTGGCCGCCGGTGTCGGCGGGGAACACCGCGTCGGTCAGGGCCGGCTCGGCCTGCGTGTCGAGGACCCGGAAGCCCTCGGGCACCGTGACGAGCACGTGGCGTCCGTCACCGGCCGGGTTGACCCGGGTGAAGCCGTCGATCGCGTCGTCGGCCACGACCTGCAGGTCCTGGTCGAGGACGAGGAGGCCACCGTCGTAGGTCAGGGTGATGCGGGTCCCGTCGGCCTTCGGGGTCGCAGTGTCTTCGGACCCGGCGTCGGCGGTGTTCGTCGCGCACCCGGTCAGGGCCAGGGCGGCGGCGCCGAGCAGGGCGGCGGGCCACACGACCCGGAGCGTCTTCGTGTTCGTCATGTCGCTCACTGTATTGATTCTCATTCTCAATTACCAATCGACAGGCCGTCGACGATGGCCTCGGTGTTCGAGCGCATCATCCCGAGGTAGGTGGCGGCGTCGCCGTCCTCGGTGAGGGACTCCGTCGCCAGGGGTCGGATCTCGACGTGCAGGTCGACCTCCTCCGCCAGCACCTCGGCCAGTCGCGCGGGCTGCGAGGCGTCGGCGAAGATCGTCCGGACTCCCGCCCCGTCGATCGCGGCGGCCAGGTCGCGCAGGTCGGCGGCGCTCGGGGAGGCCAGGGTGGTCCCACTCGGGATCACCGCCCCGACGACCCGGAACCCGTAGTGGTCGGCCAGGTAGCCGAACACGTGGTGGTTCGTGACGAGCGCCCGGCGTTCCTCGGGCACAGCACGGAACGCGGTCGTCATCGTGTCGTCCAGGTCGCGGAGCTCGTCCAGGTAGGCGTCGGTGCCGGTCGGCTCGATCCCGGCGTCGCGCAGGTCCTGGTCAAGGGCCTCGACCACGTCGACCATCCGGGCGGGGTCGGTCCAGAAGTGCGGGTCGGGCCCGCTGTCGTCCTCGGTGGTCCACTCCAGCGGGTCGAACGCGTCTCCGGCGGTGGAGACCGGCACGCCGTCCTCGGCCGCCGCCGCGACGTGGCGGGCGACCCCTTCTTCGAGCCCGAGCCCGTTCTCGACCACCAGGTCGGCGCTCCGCAGTCGTGCGGCTTCCTGCGCGGAGACCTCGAACGAGTGGGGGTCGGCGCCCGGGGGCATGAGGACCATGACATCGGCCTGGTCCCCGACGACTTCGCTGACGACGTCACCGAGGATGTTCGTGGTCACCGCGACGAGGGGGCGGTCGGAGCCTGCGGTGGTGCACCCGGTGGCGACGAGGGCGACGACCGCGGCGACGAGGCCCGCGGTCAGGGCCCTGGTGCCCGTCACAGTCCGACCTCGGCGAAGGCGACGGGGGCGACGGGGAGCTCGATCGTGCGGGCGACCCGGGCGCCGTCGGCGAAGTCGATCTCGTGCACGGTGCCGTCCGCGGGGTCGGCCAGGTAGGCGCGCTGGGCGTCGAGCTGCAGCAGCGGTGCGGGGTCGGTGCCGGTGTCGCCGGCTCGGGCGTCGATCAGTGGTTCGGTCGTGGCGACCTTCCCCGTCGAGGCGGTCACGACGATCACCCGCCCGGAGTCGTCGACCCCGACCACGTGCTCGTCCTCGTCGTCCACCGCGACCACGGCCCGCAGTGGGCGGTCGGTCGGCACGAGCCGCCAGGAGCCCTGTCGCACGTCGAGCAACCAGAACCCGGTGGTGCCGGCCAGTCCGGCGACGGTGGGCCGACCGGCACGTGCGGCGAAGGCCGTCGGACGCTCGGCGCCGTCGGGCAGGTCGACGAACGAGGTCTCGCCGGCGTCGTCCACCACGACCGCTCCGTCGGCGCAGCCCACGACGGCGCCGGCGCGGGTGACGATCCCGCCGGCGGGGTCGGTGCACGCTTGCTCAGCGGTGTCGGCGGCGTCGGTCGCCTCGCCGTCCGCGTCGAGCACGCGGACCGTGTCGCCGTCGGCCGCCACGAGCTGCTCGCCCATCGGCAGCAGGACGCTCGCGTCGATCCGGGCGGTCTCGTCGACCTCGCCCTGGCCCAGTGCCTGGCGGTCGAGCACGACGGCCTCGGCCCGGTCCGGCCAGGTGATCGTCGTCATGGTCTCGGACGAGTGCACCGCGACCCGGCCGCCGCCGTCGATCGTGCCGACGACCCGGGGCTCGGCGGCGTAGTAGTGCGTGTGGTCGCCGTGGTCGACCGTCCAGGACCCGCCGTCGACGATCGTGGTGCGGTCGGCACCGCTCGTCACGAGGAACCGGCCGTCGGTCGCCGAGTGCTCCGGTGCGTCCACGTCCTCGAGTTCGGTGGTCTCCTCGGCAAGCAGGTCGTGCAGCGCGGTCGCGCCGGTCGCCGACACGGCCAGGAGGCCCACCTGGGGTTCCTGGGACTCGCTCGCGCCCGCCACGTAACCGTGGGGACGGGCGGTGCCGGTCGAGCTGTCGGCCGACGGGGTGCCCGTGGAACAGGCGGTGACGGTGAGGGCCAGGCCGGTGGCGAGGCCGATGGTGGACAGGAGGCGCGCGGGGGCGCGGCTGGTGGTCGAGTGCTTCATGCTCCCTCTCGAGACGGTGCGGCGGATCGTGGTGCTGCCGGCGCGGCCGCGCGCGCCGGTGTGGGGATCGGGGTGCGCCGCAGGACGACGACGGCCAGGGTGCGCGAGGCCACCACGCTGCCGACGGCGACCGCGGCGATGCTCGCGCCGGCGGCGGTGCCGGCGTGCCAGGAGACGAGCAGCCCGACGAGCACGGCGGCGGCACCGATGCCGGCGCCGAGGAGCATCGTCGAGGCCACGTGCCGGGTCCAGGCGCGGGCGGCGGCCGCCGGCGCGAGCAGCAGGCCCACGACGAGCAGGGTGCCGACGGCCCGGTACGAGGCGACGACCGCCAGGGTGACGAGCCCGATGAGCACGACCTCGGCCAGGTGTGGGTGCAGTCCGAGCGTCGTGGCCTTGCGGGTGTCGAACGCCAGCGCGGTGAAGGGTCGGTGGAACGCCACGGCGACGGCCAGGGCCACGGCTGCGGCGATCGCAAGGCCGCCGACGTCGGCCCGGGTCACGGCGAGGACGTCGCCGAACAGGATGGCGGTGACGTCGGTGGTGAACGACCGCGAGGACGACACGATGATCACGCCGAGCGCGAGCATCCCGACGAAGAGCAGGCCGATCGAGGTGTCGTACGACAGCCGGGCACGACGTCGCAGTGCCCCGATGCCGAGCACCATCACGCCCGCGCTGACCGCGGCGCCGAGCACCGGCGGGATCCCGGTCAGGGTGGCGATCGCGACGCCGGGCAGCATGCCGTGCGAGAGTGCCTCGCCCAGGAACGCCATGCCCCGGACCAGCACCCACGTGCCGACCACGGCGCAGAGGACCGCCGCCAGGGAGCCGCCGACCAGGGCGCGCACCATGAAGTCGACGGAGAACGGATCGGTCAGCCAGGTCACGGTCCGAGACGCTACATGAAAACGAGTATCGATACTGATAGCGTGCTCAGGTGCCTGCGACCGAGCCGACCGAGCCGACCGAGCCCCGATCCGCCGTCCACCTGGACCGCGTGACGGCCGTCCTCGGCGACCGGACCGTCCTCGACGCGCTCGACGTGACGTTCCCCGCCGGGGTCGTCACCGCGCTCACCGGACCGAACGGCTCGGGCAAGTCGACGCTGCTCGACGTGGTCGCGGACGTCGTGCGGCCGACCGCCGGGAGGGTGACGGGCCTCCCGTCCGACGGTGTCGCCTACGTGACCCAGTCCGTGCCGCCGACCACGCTCCCGCTCACCGTCCGCGCGGCCGTGACGATGGGGCGGTGGCGGCACCGCGCGTGGTGGCGGCCGCTCGGACGCACCGACCGTGTGATCGTCGACGCGCAGCTCGAGCGGATGGCGGTCCTCGACCTGGCAGACCGGCCGATCGAGGAGCTGTCAGGCGGGCAGCGTCAGCGCGCGCTCGTCGCGCTCGGGCTGGCACAGCGGGCCGGGGTGCTGCTGGTGGACGAACCGACCGCGGGGGTCGACGCCGAGTCGGCGGCGCTCGTGGTGGCGGCGCTCGCCGACGAGGCCGCGGCAGGGGTCGTGGTCGTGCACGCGGCCCACGACCCCGCCGCGATCGTCGCGGCCGACCGCGTCGTCGCCTTGACCTGACCGATTCCGCAAAACACCGGTGTTCGCCCGTTGAACCGCGGTCTGCACGTGTTCAACGCGCGAACACCGGTGTCTTGCGACCGGTCCCGACCGCCCCCGACCAGTCCCCGACCGGCGTCAGGGGCAGGCGACGGCCACGGGAGCGGTCGGCGTCGGGTCGGCCGCGACCGGCTCGGCGGCAACGTGGTCGGCCGCGACCGGCTCGACCGACGGCACGGCACTCGACTTCCGCAGCCCCATCGCGACGAGCACGACGGCACCGACGATCGCGACCCCGCCGGCCAGCCAGAAGTCGGCAGCCAGACCGAACGACGACACGGCGGCACCACCGAGCACCGAACCGGCGGCGATCGCGAGCTGGATCGTCGTGACGAACAGCGCGAGCCCGGTCTCGGACCCGGCCGGCGACGCCGTCGACATCCACGTCTGCATCCCGAGCGGCAGCGCACCCCACACCAGGCCCCACACGACGAGCAGCACGAAGACCCCCACGACGGAGTGGGCGAGCAGCGGCAGCAGCACGACGGCCGCCGCGAGCACGAACTTCGACGCCCCGATGGTGGCGAGGACACTGCGGTCGAGCGTGAAGCCCGCGGCGAAGTTCCCGACGATGCCCGCGACGCCGAACACCAGCAGCGCGATCGTCACGGTGTCCGGGCCGACGCCGACGAGCTGCTGCAGGTACGGCGCGATGTAGGTGTACGCGGCGAACTGGGCTGCGAAGACGAAGGCCGCCGCGATGAGCCCGACCCGGGCGCGGGGCACGCGGAGCAGCGACCCGAGCGTGGCGAACCGCACCCGCTGCTGCGCGGGGATCTTCGGCAGCATCGCCAGTTGCAGGACGAGCGCGACGAGACCGAGCACCCCGCCGATCACGAAGCCGAGGCGCCAGCTGGCGAGCGACGACACCAGGGCGCCGAGCGGCAGGCTCACGACGGTCGCGACGGAGACGCCGGCGGTGATGAGCGAGGTCGCGCGGATCGTCAGCTCCGGCCGGACGAGTCGCCCGGCGATCCCGGCGCCGATGGCCCAGAAGCCCCCGATGCCGACACCGAGCAGCATCCGTGCGAGGAGCAGCACCCAGAACGACGGCGCGATCGCGGCGAGGCCGTCGGCGACCACGAGCAGCACGGTCAGGGACACGAGCACCACCCGGCGGTCGAGTCGCGAGGTCAGGACGGTGACGACCGGTGCCGCGACGGCTCCGACGAGTCCGGTGGCGACGACCATCAGACCGGCGGTGCCGATGCCGACGTCGAGGTCGTCGGCGATGGCGGGGAGCAGCCCGATGGGCAGGAACTCGGACAGGACGAGCACGAACGACCCGAGTGCGACGGACGTGACGCTGAGCCACCCGCGGCGTTCTGCTGACGATGTCATGGGGACATCAAGCCCCGGAGTGCTGCAGTCCATTCCCCTCGGCACCGAGCTCGCTCCACAGGTGCGCGATCGTCGCCGCGCCGTCGAGCAGGGTCCGCAGGTCGATGCTCTCGTCACTGGAGTGCCAGTGGTCCTCCGGCAGTCCCGTGCCGACGAACAGGACGGGGACGTCGAACACCCGGCCGAGCAGCTCCGCGGGACCGCCCCCGGCGTTGCCCATCCGCCCGGCGGTCTCGGTGCCGTGCCCGAGTTCCATCGCCCGCACGAGCGCGTCGAGCTCGGGGCCCGACGGGGTCACGTACGGATCCTGGCCGGTCTCCTCGGGGATCGTCAGCTCGTAGGCCACCCCGTCGGGCATCGTGTCCCGGACGAACCGGCGCAGCTGCTCGGCGACGGCCTGCACGCGCTGCCCCGGCACGGTCCGGATGCTGATCTCGGCGGTGGCTTCGCGCGGGACCACGGCTCGTGGGAACCCGGTGGGGTCGCCTGCCAGCAGGGTCAGCACCTCGATCGAGGGTCGTGCCCAGAGGCGCTCCTCGACCGAGTACCCCGCCTCGCCGGTGATCGCTCCGGTCTCGGTGCGCTCGACCCAGACGTCGGGATCGAAGTCGAGTGCCTGCAGCTCGGCACGGCGTTCGTCCGTGAGCGCGTCGACGTCGTCCAGGAACCCGGGGATCGTGATGCGGCCCTGGTCGTCGTGCAGGGCCGCGAGCACGGTGACGAGCGCGTGCACCGGGTTCGGCGCGGGGCCGGACACGGCGCCGCTGTGGACGTCGCGTGCGGGCCCGGTGACGGTGAGGGTCGCGCCCGTCATGCCACGCATCGACGTCACGACGGCGGGGTTGCCGGCCTTCCACTGCAGGGTGTCCGAGAACACGACGACGTCGCACGCCAGCCGCTCCTGCTCGGCGTCGAGCAGGTCGGCGAAGTGGCTGGAGCCGAGCTCCTCTTCTCCTTCGACGAGGAACTTGAGGTTCACGGCCGGGGTGCCGTCGGGTCGGGTGGCGAGGTGCGCGCGCAGCCCCCACAGGTGGGCGAGCACCTGTCCCTTCGCGTCGGACGCCCCTCGCCCGTACAGGCGTCCGTCGCGGAACGCGGGTTCCCACGGTGAGGTCTCGTGCCACTCCTCGGGCTTCGCGTGCCGCACGTCGTGGTGGCTGTAGACGAGCACAGTCGGCAGCGCCGGGTCGACGAGCAGTTCGGCGTACACGGCCGGTGCGGGACCGGCCTGCAGGATCTCGGTCTCGAGGCCGACCTCGCGCATCGCTCCGGCCAGCCAGTGCGCGGACCGGTCGACGTCGATCGCCCGTTCGGGTTGCGATGCGACGGACGGGATGCGGACCCACTCGCTGAGTTGCCGCACCAGGTGCTCGCGGCGCTCCTCGAGGAACCGCGCGACCTCGGCGCGACGGGTGTCGGGTTCGGTGCTGTCGGTCACGGGAGCGGACACGGTTCTCCGTTCGGTCAGGTGGTGTCGACCGTAGGAGCGGGTCCCTCCGGGTGGTCACGGATTGGCCTGGAGGCGCGGTGCGCGTCCGCCACGCGCCGCACCACCGACCCGGTGCGGGTCCGGAGCGCGGTGTGGGTCCGGGGACCCGGTGCGGGTCCGGGACGACTCAGGCGTCGAGCGCGCGCCGCGCGGCCGCGACGACCTCGGCGTCGGTGACGAAGTGCGCGGAGCCGTCGTCCCCGGCGCCCATCGGCACCCCGGCGTGCGCGCTGTCCGCGGCCGGTCGCTTGGCCGACAGGTGCACGGCGGCGGCACCGGTGGCGAGCAGCGCGCGGACGTCGGCGGGGGTGACCCCGGCGCCGGCCATCACCTGCACGGGCCCGGCGGCCTCGACCATGCGTGCGATCGTCTCGGCGCCGGCGACCGCGGTGGGGGCGGCCCCCGAGGTCAGGACGCGGGTGAACCCGAGCGCCGCGAGCGACCCGGCAGCGGCGACGGGGTCGGTCGCGTGGTCGATCGCACGGTGCAGGGTGACCTCGGCGGTGGCGCTGACCGAGCGGGCGGCGTCCACGAAGCGGCGGAGGGCGTCCTCGTCCAGGGTCCGGTCGGGGCGCAGGGCACCGACCACGACGCCGGCGGCCCCGGAGCGCAGGACCGTGCGGACCTCGCGCACCATGAGCTCGACCTCGTCGGGGGAGTGCACGAACCCGCCCGGACGGCAGCGGACCAGCGCGTGCGCCGGGATCCCGGTCTCGTGGGTCGTCTCCACCAGGGCCTGCGACGGGGTGAGCCCGCCGAGCTCGAGCCCGACGCAGAGTTCGACGCGGTCGGCACCGCCGTCCCGCGCGGTGATCGCACCCGCCGGTGAGGTGACGGCGATCTCGAGTGCGGCGGTGGTGCTCATGCAGGGGCTCCGAGCGGTTCGTTGGAGGCGGGGACGATGCGGGCGCGGAGGTCCGGTGCCGTCGGGAACACTCGATCGTAGGGGAACATCGGGCGCTCGATCCTGTGGTGCCCGAGGCGCAGCAGGTCCTGGTCGACACCGCCCGGGGTGAGCGCGAGCATCCAGTCGGCGGACATGTCGAACAGCTCCGGTTCGAGGTACCCGATCTTCACGATGACGACGTCCGCCTGCCGCGGCGCCAGGTCGAGGTCGGTGAAGTCGTGCTCGTGGTGGTAGGGCTTCCGCAGCTTGGTCAGGATCGCGAAGACGCTGCCGACCTGCAGCACGACCTCCGTCTCGGCGTCGCGGTCACCGTGCTTGATCGCGTGCACCCGGCCGGTCATCGTGATCGGACCAGCGTGCACGTCGTCGACCTCGGCGCCGGCGGTCACGGTGATCGTCGCACCGACGCCGGCGTCCACCGCAGCGGCGACGGCGGCCGGTCCGGGCACGCTCGCGTAGATGACGGTCGGGCCCGACGGGTCCTGGAACTCCGGGCGGGCGAGCACCTGCGTCAGGCCCCAGGTCATGTCCCCGGAGCCGCCGGCCGTCGGGTTGTCGCCCGAGTCCGAGACGAAGTACGGCTTCGCGGCGCCCGGGGCGAGCGCGGCGTCGAGGCACTCGTCGAACGTGCCGGTGGGGGCGACGAACACGAAGTCCTCGCGGACGTCCCAGAACGCCGCCGCGAGCCGCTCGGCACCGGCGGCGACGGCGACCTCGTCCCACCCGGTGACGACGGTGACGGCCTGGTCGCGGGGCTGGTCGGCCCACGCGTACCCGACCCAGATCGCGGCGTCGAGCACGCCCTCGGTCTGCTCGACGAGCGGGACCTGCGCGTACAGGGACTTCGCCGGCTCGAGACGGGTCGAGGTCTGCTCGCCCGGCAGCAGGACGGGGATCGGGATCCAGGCCTTCACGGGGCGCTGCGCACCGACGGGTCGTTCGGTGAGCACGTCGACGAGGTTCCGGACGGCGCGCTCCTTCGTCTCGAGGGTGTCCTCGTGCGGGGCCATCCGGTAGCAGGTGACGAGGTCGACCCGGTGGGCGAGCTCGCGCGTGACGTTGCCGTGCAGGTCCATCGACGCGGACACGATGACGTCGGGGCCGACGACCTGGCGGATGCGGCCGAGCAGGTCCGTCTCGGCGTCGTCGAGTCCCTCGACCACCATCGCGCCGTGGATGTCGTACCAGAGCCCGTCGACCGGACCCAGCGCACGCAGCCGGTCCACGATCTCGTCGGCCAGGGTTTCGTACGATGCCCGGTCGACGATCCCGCCGGGCAGCGCGTGCCCGATGAGCGCCCCGCGGAAGTCCGCCCGGTCCGCCATGGTCGCCAGGAACGGGTACCGGGCGACGGCCTCGTCCCCGCGGTCCGGGTGGAACGCGGGGGCGTGCGTCCGGGTCGGTGTGAACGTCGACGTCTCGATGGCCAGGCCGGCGATCGCGATGACCGGACGACGGGCGCCAGCGGGGGCGACGGGGACGGCGGGGGTGACGGGGCCGGTCTCAGACACGGACGCTCCTGTTCCTGGTGGTGGACTGGGGGATGGGTGCGGAGAGCTCCTCGAGCGAGGCGGCGAGGCCCCGCTGCAGCGCGAACTGCCCGGCGCCGACGAGCCCGGCATCGGCGCCGAGCGACACCGGCTCGATGGCCAGGTGCTGGGTCATCAGCGGGTGGCAGCTCTCGTAGAGCTGGCTCCGCACGGCGGCGATGAACGGGTCGAGGGTCGACAGGATGCCGCCCAGGTACACGGCGTCCGGGTTGAAGAAGTTCACGTTGGCGGCGAGCACCTCGCCCAGGTACCTGCCCGCCATCCGAACGGCACGGGTGGCCTCGGGATGCGCGTCCGAGGCGAGCCGGACGACGTCGGCGGTCGAGGCGACGTCGACCCCGGCGTTCGACAGGATCCGGACCAGGGCGGCCCCGGACGCCACCGTCTCGAGGCAGCCGGTGTTGCCGCACGAGCACGGGGTGTCCCCGGCGGCGTCGATCCGCACGTGCGTGATGTCCCCGGCGGCCCCCGTCGACCCGCGGTAGAGCCGACCGTCGATGACGATGCCCGCGCCGATCGCCGACCCGGCCTTGATCGTGATGGTCTGGCGTCGAGCAGGGTCCTGCACCGTCTGTTCACCCGCCGCCATGCAGTTCGCGTCGTTGTCGACGATCGCCGGCAGGCCGAACCGGTCGCTCAGCCACGCGGCCACGGGGAACCCGTTCCACCCCGGCATCCGGCTGGGCAGGTCCACGACGCCGGCGACGACGTCGACGGGCCCCGGCAGGCTGAGCCCGACGCCCCGCAGTCCCTCGCGACCACGGTCGTCGGCGAGCCGCTCGAGCAGCGCGGCCAGGCGCTGGAGCCCGGCGGTCGGACCGTCGGAGAGCGCGAACGGGACGTTCGCGACCGACTCGAGCGCGCCTCCTGGCAGGACCACGCCGATGCGCGCGTGCCCGCCACCGACGTCCGCGGCGACCGCGTACTCGTCGACGCCGCCGATGCGGAGCACCTTGCGGGGGCGACCGCCGGTCGAGACGTCGGTGCCTTCCTCGGCGAGGATCCCGTGCTCCAGGAGCTGGCCGACGACGTGCGAGACGGTCGAGGGAGCGGCTCCGAGCACCTTCGCGATCTCGGTCCGGCTGGCGGCCTGCCCCGAGGCGACGAGCTCCAGGACGCGGGCGCTGAGATCGGCCACGACTTTCTCCAATCCGGGCGGAACGGGAACGGAACACCGGTCGGTGGTCCGTTCTGCCGCGAGCCTACGGGGCGGATCGAGCAGTCCACCCTTTCGTCCGTTCCGCAGTAACGCAGTTTTTACATCGAGATGTTTGTTTTTCCAATCGCTTTGGTCCTTGACTGTCCTCGTGCCGCTCGGCACCCGTGCTCCACCTCCCCGAAGTCCCTCGCACAAGGAGACACCGCATGTCCAAGCCCCGTCGCTGGGCGCTCCTCACCGGAGCTGCGATCGCCGTGAGCGCGCTGCTCGCCGGCTGTTCCGGAGGCGGCAACGCCTCGCAGGGATCGACCGACGAGATCGACTACGCGCTCCCCGCCAACTTCACGCCGAACTGGATCCTGCCGATCGGCACCGCCGCGCACCTCAACACGAACAACGGCTCCATCGCCCAGTCGCTGTACGAGCCGCTCGTCGCGTACGACGGGTCCACCGGCAAGATCGCGTGGAACAAGGCCGGCTCCGTCGCCACCGACGCGCAGTTCGCCGACGACGGCAAGAGCGTCACCATGACGCTCGGCGACCGGCACTGGTCGGACGGCGAGGCGATCACGAGCCGCGACGTCGGGTTCTGGTTCAACCTGATCAAGGCGAACAAGGACCAGTGGGGCTCGTACTCCAAGGGCAAGGCGCCGGACAACTGGACGTCGTTCAAGGCCGTCGACGACACGCACTTCACCATCACGTTCGACAAGGCCTACAACGCGGACTGGATGCTCGCCAACCAGCTGAGCCACATCATCCCGCTGCCCCAGCACGCCTGGGACAAGACCAGCGCGACCGCGAAGGTGACCGACGCCGACGAGACCACCGCCGGCGCGAAGCAGGTGTGGAAGTACCTCAACACCGCCGCCGGCAAGATCTCCGACTACGCCACCGACGACCTGTGGAAGACCATCTCCGGCCCCTACGGCGTCAAGACCTTCACCACGGCCGGCAAGGTCACCCTGACCGCGAACGAGAAGTACGACGGTGGTGAGAAGCCGTCGATCACCACGGTGAACCTGCTGCCCTTCACCACCGCCGACGCCGAGGTGAACGCCGTCCGTTCGGGCGAGGTCGACTACGGCTACATCAACGCCACCGACATGGACCAGAAGTCGTCCTTCACCGGGAAGGGCTACGAGGTCGAGCCGTGGACCGGCTGGGCGATCACGTACATGCCGTACAACTTCAACAACCCGACGATGGGCGCCGTCTTCAAGCAGCTGTACGCCCGTCAGGCCGTCCAGATGTCGATCGACCAGACGTCGCTGTCGAAGGTCGTCTTCAACGGCACCGCCACCTCGACGTACGGTCCGATCCCGCAGGCGCAGGAGTCCGACTACGTCTCCGACGTGCAGAAGTCGAACCCGTACCCGTTCAGCACCTCGAAGGCCAAGGACCTGCTGACCAGCCACGGTTGGAAGGAGCAGGGCGGCACGATGGTCTGCACCGACCCGGGCACGTCCGCTAGCCAGTGCGGCGAGGGCGTCGAGCAGGGCACGAAGTTCTCGATGCAGGTGCTGTCGCAGTCCGGTTCGACCGTGACCGACAACATGATGAGCGCGATCCAGTCCTCGCTCGCGAAGACCGGCATCGACTTCACCATCAAGACGGCACCGGTGTCGAGCGTGCTGTCGCAGACCCCGACCTGCACCTCGGACGAGGCCAGCTGCGACTGGGACCTGTCGTTCTTCGGCACCGCGGGCAGCTGGTACTTCCCGGCCTACCCGACCGGTGAGTCGCTCTTCCAGACCGGCGGTTCGGCGAACTTCGGCAGCTACTCGAACGAACAGGTCGACTCCCTGATCGACGCGACCACCACCTCGACCGACGCCACCGCCGTGCAGGACTACAGCGCAGCGGTCGCGAAGGACCTTCCGGTGATCTGGCTGCCGAGCCCCGACTACCAGATCTCGGTCGTCAAGAAGGGCCTGTCCGGCTTCGACCAGGACTCGCTCGCCAACTTCCACCCGGCCCAGTGGAAGTGGAACAAGTAAGACCGTGACCACGGACGGGAGGCGCGGTGCGCGTCCGACGCGCCCCGCGCCTTCCGTCCCTCGCACGTCTCCAATCCGACCATCGGAAGCCGCATGACCACAGCTCTCTACCTCACCAGGCGCGTCCTGCAGGCGCTCGCGGTGATCCTCATCGTCACCGTCGTGGTGTTCTGCCTGCTGCACGCGCTGCCCGGCGGCCCCGCCCGCGGCGTGCTCGGCGTCTCCGCGACCCCGACGCAGATCGCCCAGTTCAACCAGGCGCAGGGGCTCGACCAGCCGCTGCCCGTGCAGTACCTGCGGTTCCTCGGTCGTCTGCTGACCGGCGACCTCGGCACCTCGTACACGCTCAACGAGCCGGTCTCGCAGCTCATCGCCGAGCGCCTGCCGAAGACCCTCGTGCTCACCGGCATCTCCGCGGTGCTCGGACTCGTCGTCGCGATCCCGGTCGGGATGCTCCAGGCGGCCCGCCGCAACGGAGCGGTCGACTACGCCGCCACCGCCCTGGCGTTCGTCTTCTACTCGACGCCGGCGTTCTTCCTCGGTCTCGTCCTGATCATCGTCTTCAGCCAGCAGTTGCCGTGGCTGCCGTCCCAGGCGCCGAGCGGCACCACCCTGGCCGAGGTGTTCCAGGACCCCGCCGGACTCGTGCTGCCCGTGGTGACCGGAGCCCTCGCGATGATCGCGGTGTTCAGTCGGTACATGCGCGCCTCGACGCTCGAGAACCTGCAGGAGGACTACGTCCGTACGGCCCGTGCCGGCGGCGCCTCGACCGCGACGATCCTGCGTCGGCACGTGTTCCGGAACTCGCTGACCCCGGTCGTCGCGATGCTCGGGTACTACCTGCCGGTGCTGTTCGGCGGCGCCCTGGTGACCGAGCAGCTGTTCAACTACCCCGGCATGGGGCTGCTGTTCTGGAACGCCGCACAGTCCTCCGACTACCCGACGCTGCTCGGCTGCGTGCTCGTCATCTCCATCGCGACCGTCATCGGCACCCTGCTCGCCGACGTCGCACAGTCCTTGATCGACCCGCGAGTGAAGGCGAGCCGCGCATGACCGCCGTCCAGATGGCCCCCGAAGCCCCGGGCGCCCCCGTCACCGTCGCGGCCACCGGGTTCCGGCTCGCCGCCCGCCGGTTCCGGGGCAACACCCTCGCCGTGATCGGCCTCGCCCTGATCGTCGTCATCGTGTTGTTCTGCTTCGTGGGCCCGTTCGTGTACCCGACCGACCAGACCCACACGCTGCTCGAGCAGGCCAACCAGGGCCCGAGCGCCGCGCACTGGCTCGGCACCGACGCCGTGGGCCACGACGTCCTCGGTCGCCTGATGTACGGCGGCAAGGTCTCCCTGATGGTGGGCATCGCCGCCGGGGTCCTGGCCACCGTCGTCGGCACGCTGTGGGGCTCCGTCGCCGGGTACGTCGGCGGCTGGGTCGACGCGCTGATGATGCGCGTCGTCGACGCCGGCATCGCGATCCCGGCCCTGTTCATCCTGCTCGTCATCTCGGCGATCACGAACCCCGGGGTCGGCGGCCTCATCGTCATCCTCGGCCTGGTGTCGTGGCTCGTGCCGTCCCGCCTGATCCGCGCCGAGACCCTGTCGCTCAAGAACCGCGACTACGTCCTGACGCTGCGCGCGATCGGCGGTTCGCACGCCCGCGCGATCGGCAAGCACCTGCTGCCGAACTCGGTGTCGACGATCGTCGTCGCGGCGACGTTCCAGGTCGCCGACGCGATCCTGCTGGTCGCCTACGTCTCGTACCTCGGGCTCGGCGTGCAGCCGCCCGCGACGGACTGGGGCGGCATGCTCTCGGCGCATCTCACCGCCGCCTACTCCGGACGCTGGTGGCTCATCGTGCCGCCGGGTCTGGCCGTGATCCTGGTCGTCTGCGCGTTCAACGCGGTGGGCGACGGACTGCGGGACGCCTTCGACGTACGGGGCCGCTGATGACGACCGAACCGATCCTCGAGACGACCGACCTCGGCGTCACCTTCAGCACCGAGTCCGGCACCGTCGACGCCGTGCGGGGGGTGTCCCTGTCGGTCGCCCCCGGCGAGACCCTCGCCCTGGTCGGCGAGTCCGGCTCCGGCAAGTCCACCGTCGCACTCGCCGCGATGGGGCTGCTCTCCGGCAACGCGACGGCCTCGGGCAGTGCCGTCGTCGCCGGGCACGAGGTCGTCGGTGCACCCGAACCCGCGCTCCGGGCACTGCGGGGCTCGACCGTCTCGATGGTCTTCCAGGAGCCCGCGACCGCCCTCGACCCGCTCACCCGCGTCGGTGCGCAGATCGCCGAGGTGATCCGGAACCACCGTGACGTCTCCGCGTCCGCCGCCGCGGCCGAGGCCGTCGACCTGCTCCGTCGCGTCGGCATCCCCGACCCCGAGTCGCGCACCCGGTCGTTCCCCTTCCAGCTGTCGGGTGGGCAGCGCCAGCGCGTGGTCATCGCGATGGCGATCGCGAACGCGCCGAAGCTGCTCATCGCGGACGAGCCGACCACGGCCCTCGACGTGACCGTGCAGGCCGAGATCCTCGAGCTGCTCCGTGCGCTCGCCGTCGAGACCGGCACCGGCGTGCTGCTCGTCACGCACAACATGGGGGTCGTCGCGGACTTCGCCGACCGGGTCGCGGTCATGCTCCAGGGCGAGATCGTCGAGACCGGCGGGGTCGAGGACGTCCTGCTCCGCCCCGAGCACGAGTACACCAAGCGGCTGCTCGCCGCGGTGCCGCGGCTCGACGTGGCGGGCGATCGTCCGTCGGCTCCCGTCACCGACACGGGGACCGAGACGGCCGGGAGGCCCGGTGCGGCCCCGGTGGTCGACCTGCGGGACGTCTCGGTGACGTTCGGGCGCGGGGCGCGTGCCGTCCACGCGCTCGCGGGCATCGACATCGCGGTGCACGCCGGTGAGACCGTCGGCCTGGTCGGCGAGTCCGGCTCCGGCAAGTCGACCGCGGCCCGGGTGGCACTCGGGCTCATCAAGCCGACGTCCGGCACGGTGTCGCTGTTCGGGCAGGACCTGCGGACCGCGAAGGGCCGTGACCGTCGTGCCCTCCGCTCCGGCATCGGCGTCGTGCTGCAGGACCCGGTGGCGTCCCTCGACGCCCGGATGTCCGTGGCCGAGTGCATCGCGGAACCCCTCGCCGTGCACCGTCGCGGGATGTCCTCGGCCGACCGCCGTCGCCGCATCGACGAGGTGCTCGACGCGGTGCGGCTGCCACGGACCCTGGCGTCCCGTGCGCCGCGTGAGCTCTCCGGCGGGCAGCGGCAGCGGGTCTCGCTCGCCCGGGCGCTGGTGCTCGAACCGCGGTTGCTCGTCGCCGACGAACCGACCTCGGCGCTCGACGTCAGCGTGCAGGAGACCGTGCTCGAGGTCCTCGGCGAGCTGCAGGACGACCTGGGGTTCGCGTGCCTGTTCGTGTCACACGACCTGGCCGTCGTGCAGCACTTCGCCGAGCGCGTCGTGGTGATGCGCCAGGGCGTCGTCGAGGAGCAGGGCACCACCGGCACGACGCTGCTGCACCCCACCACCGACTACACCCGGCGGTTGCTCGCAGCGGTACCGGTGCCCGACCCGGTCCTGCAACGGCAGCGTCGGACCGCGCGCCTCGCCTCGCTCGCGGCGGTGACCGCGTGACCCGGGTCCTGGCCGGGGTCGACGTCGGCGGCACCAACACGAAGGTCGTCCTGACCACGCCCGACCTCGAGGTCATCGACCGCCTCGACCTGCCGACGCCCGCGCACGCGGGCGGGGCGGCGATCGTGACGGCCGCACTCGGGGCCGTGACGGGTCTGCTCGAGACGCACCGGGCCTCCTTGGCGGGTGTCGGGGTGGGCGCGGCCGGTGTCGTCGACCGGACCACGGGAACCGTCCTGGTCACCGGCAACTCGTTCACCGGCTGGGCCGGGTACGGCGTGACCCGGGCGGTGACGGACGCCCTCGGCGTCCCCGCGACCCTCGACAACGACGTGAACGCGTTCCTGCTCGGCGAGATCGCCACCGGCGCGGTCGTGGGGGAGTCCGACGTGCTCGGCATGACCCTCGGTACCGGCGTCGGCGGTGCGCTCGTGCTCGACGGACGGCTCTTCGCCGGCCCGCGCGGCGCCGCCGGTGAGATCGGCCACGTCCCCGGCTTCGGCGACGCCCGGTGCACCTGCGGACAGACCGGGCACCTGGAGACCATCGCGGGCGCACGCGGCATCGCCGACCGCTACGCCGAGCGCTCCGGGCGGATGCTCTCGGCACGGGACGTCGCCGTCGCCGCGCGCGGCGGAGATGCCGACGCGGCCGCCGTCTTCGCCACCGCGGGGTGGGGCCTGGCCCGTGCCGCACTGCTGACCGCGGGGATCCTCGACGTCACGACCGTCCTGATCGGCGGCGGGATCGCACGGTCATGGGACCTGCTCGAACCGGCCATCACGGCGGCGATCGCCGCGGAACCGCCGGTCAGCGGGGCGACGATCCGGCTCGCGCAGTCGACGCTCGGGTCCGACGCCGTCGCACTCGGCGCGGCGGCGCAGGTGCGAGCGCGCGTGCTGGAGCCGGAGACCGCGTAGCGGGGGACCGCCAGGGTCAGGGCACCCAGACGACGATGCCGCGCAGGTCGTGGAGCACGGCGGCGAGCCCGGCGCGCAGACCACGGGCCGCGCGGTCCTCGGTGAAGGTCTCGGGGTCGTAGTGGCTCGACGGGCCGAGGCCTTCGCCGCGGAACCCGCCGCCCGTCCAGTCCGCCGCCGTGACGTTCGACGTCGGCTCGGCGATCTCGGCACCGACGACCAGGAACTGCTGGTGGAGCGCGGTCGGCGAGACGGCCGCGAGCGGGTCGACCATGTGGTTGCCGACGGTGATGACCAGGTCGGGCTCGGCGTCGACGGCGCGCAGGACCGCGGCGATGCGGTCGTCGGCGTCCTTCGCCGAGACCGGGGTGACGGTGACGTCCTCGTCCGCGGCCCACGACTCGACGGCGTCGAGCAGGGTACGGGTCGGGGCGTCGGCGGCGTCACCAGCGTCGGAGAGCAGCACGACGTCGTAGCCGGTGGGGGCGTGCACACCGGACCACGAACCGGGCTCCGGGTGGATGGTGGCCTCGGGCGCCGGCGGCTGGTCGGGGTCGGAGAACCCGGCGCCCAGGACCCCGGCCGAGGCGTGCGCCGACGCGGTCGCCGTCGGGCCGGCGCCGCCGGTGGTGCCGTCCGACGCCCCGGAGCAGCCGGCCAGCAGGACGGCGCCGACACCGGCGAGGGCGACGGCGGTCAACAGGACGGTCGTCCGGGTGGCGATGCGGGTCACGGCACCATGCAAGCACGCCCGACGGCCGCCCCGGGCCGGTCGGGGGACCTGTCCAACACCCGTCCCGCCGCTGGTCACCGGTTGTTCACCTGCCGGTCGTCTGCGGGCCGGATCGTCTGCGCGTGCCCTCCGGAACCACCGCCGCGCTCCTGCGCGCCCGCCCTGCCCACTCGTCTCCCGCGTCCGCGCTCGTCGCACGGGTCGTCGCCGCGCTCGTGCTGCTCGGGGTGGTCGTGATCGGTGTGCTCGCGGGGGCGGCGCCGGCGTCGGCGCACGGCTTCAGCTCGGTCGTGTACGCCGACGTCACGTCCACGGAGCCGACGGTCGTGCAGGCGGAGCTCGGGCTCGAGTACGACCTGATGCTCGTCTCGGTGGCCACGAGCGAGCACGACGACACGCTGCACGAGCAGGGGCAGACGGCCTGGGACGATGGGGACTTCCCGGGGATGGTGACGGCTGCCGAGGCGCACACCGACGCGATCGGGAAGTACGTGTTCGACCGCTTCACGGTGACCGGAGCCGGCGGGCAGGCCTGCACGGGCACGCTCGACGACACCGTCACGGTCGATCTGCAGGACGAGGTGCCGTACGCCCACGTGACCGCGGACTTCACCTGCCCGGAACCCTCGGAGACGCAGTCCGGGCACGTGGTGTCGTCCGAGCTGTTCCCCGACGACGAGACCTTCGTGCGCGACACCAAGACGATCGTCACCTACGACGTCGACGACCGGACCGGTTCGGCCACCCTCGACGCCTCCCAGCGCACGTTCTCGACCGAGCAGTCGGCGGGCGAGCGCTTCTGGGAGTTCTTCCGCCTCGGCGCCGAGCACCTGCTGACCGGGATCGACCACATCCTGTTCCTCGTGGCGCTCATCGCCGGGTCGCGTCGACTGCGCGAGGTCGTCTACACGGCGTCCGCGTTCACGATCGCGCACTCGATCACGTTCATCCTCGCCGCCCTCGGAGTGGTCAGCCCGCCCGCGATCGTCGTGGAACCGCTCATCGCGCTGTCGATCGCCGCGGTCGCCGGCTGGTACCTGTGGCGGCTCTGGCGTCGTCGATCGCGGGCCGACGAGCTGGTGGTCGGTGAGCACGGACACTTCTCGCTCGATCGTGCCGGGTGGACCCGCCTGGCCGTCGTCTTCGCCTTCGGGCTCATCCACGGGCTCGGGTTCGCCGGGGCGCTGGGCATCCACGAGGCGTTCTCGTGGCAGCTGCTCGTCTCGCTCCTGATCTTCAACGTCGGCATCGAGGCCGTGCAGCTCGCGATCATCGTCATCGTGTTCCCGCCGCTCTCACTGCTGCGGCGGAAGGCACACCGGGCGTCGCTCTGGGTGACGGGCGCCGTGACCGCCGGCGTGTTCGTGATGGGGATGATCTGGTTCGTCGAACGGCTGGCGGCGGGCTGACGGTCGCAAGGGAACGTCGACAGGTCGAGCTCGTTCCTGAACAGCGACGAACCGTCACTCAGCGTTCACCAAGACGTTTTGCAGTGCATGCAGAGTCTTCCGTGCTGCACCATCCCACGTCTGAGAAACGGACCCACATGAGTCTCCTGTCCGGCGCCACTACCCGGCGCAGAACCACCACCCTCCGCGTCTGCGGAGCCGTCCTCGGGGCGGCGCTCATCGCCGGTGCCTCGATGGTCGGGACGAACGCCGCCACCGCTGCGACGAACACCCCCACCACCAACATCTCGACCGGTGGCCCGATCCACATCCTGCTCGGCGTCGGCGCGACCGAGAGCCAGCGCATCGCCTCGTGGTACTTCCCCACCAACGTCGCGCAGTCGCTCGAGATCCAGAAGACCGCGTCCATGACGGACGGTGGCTTCACCGACGCCAAGCAGACGATCGCCGCGTCGAAGGCCGCGAACACTGCAGCCGACACGAGCGCGACCGACTCGAACACCAAGAGCATCCCCGGCATCGCCGCCGAGTCGGGCTACATCAACGCCCACGCGACCATCTCGGCCCTCGAGCCGAACACCTCGTACACGTACCACGTCGGTGCGGCGGACGGTTCGGCCTGGTCCGCGTCGTACACCTTCACCACGAAGAGCTTCTCCGGCGACTTCGACTTCCTGTTCTTCGGCGACCCGCAGATCGGATCGTCGGGCTTCACCGACGACGACGGCGCGGGCTGGGCGGACACGCTGAAGTACGCCACGTCGACCGAGCCGGACGCCGAGCTCCTGGTCTCCGGTGGCGACCAGGTCGAGCACGCCAACAACGAGTACGAGTGGGGCGCCTTCGCCGACAGCAGCGACGTGCTGAAGCGCTACCCGTGGGCCTCGACCATCGGCAACCACGACGTGGGCGGCAAGGCCTACGAGCAGCACAACCAGGTGCCGAACTCCCTGAAGGTGCCGGACTTCTACCCGGGCGGCAACACGACCGCGAACTCGGGTGGCGACTACTGGTACATGTACAAGGGCGTCCTGTTCATCGACATCAACTCGAACGCCTACGCGGCCGGTTCGGACGCTGCCCACGTGAACTACGTGCGCGACGTCATCACCCGTCACGGCGACGACGCGAAGTGGACCACGCTGGTCTACCACCACTCGATCTACTCGCCCGCCGACCACGCGAACGACCGTGACAACCAGCAGCGCCGGTTCGACTTCACGCGTTCGTTCTCGGACATGGGCGTCGACCTCGTCCTGCAGGGCCACGACCACTCCTACTCGCGCAGCTACGCGATCAAGAACGGCAAGAAGGCCAACGTCAACGAGCAGCCCGCTGCTCCCGACGTCTTCTCCGGCCCCGGCGGCGTCATCTACATGACGGCGAACTCGGCCTCGGGCTCGAAGTACTACGACCTCACCACCCCGGACGCCACCCAGGGCGGCTACGGCGCGGACCCGCTCGACCCGACGGGTCAGCGCCACTTCGCCAACTCGGTCGAGAACCAGGAGCACGTCCGCACCTTCGTGAAGGTCTCGGTCACCGACGACAAGCTCGCCGTCGAGAACATCCGTGCCAGCGACTGCACCACGCTCAACTCGGCGGTGCAGCACGGCAAGGTCGACAGCTGCGGCGTGACGCTCCAGCCGACGGCCACCGCCGACCCGGCCGCGATCGGTTCGACGGTCGACAAGTTCAACCTGCACGCCACGCTGCCGACGACGACCACCACGCTCTCGGTGTCGGCTGCGACGCAGACGTACCGCACCAAGACGCCCGTCACGGTCACCGCGACCATCGGCGGCGGGGTCGGTGCCCAGCAGGGCACCGTGACCTTCCGTGACGGCAAGACGGTGCTCGGCACAGCTCCGGTGAAGAACGGCACGGCCAGCACCACGCTGCCGAGCGCCCTCGCCATCGGCAAGCACTCGGTGACGGCCTCGTTCGCGAACGCCGACACGACCTACTCGGGCACGGACTCGACGACGGCCAAGGCGACGACGGTGACCGTGTCGAAGGCCCCGTCCCGTGCCGTCCTGAAGTACAGCGGCGGGAAGGCGAGCGTGCAGGTCGGCGCCACCGGCTTCCGTGTCGACGGCACCGTGCGGATCTACGAGGGCTCGAAGCGCCTCGCCGACGTCAAGGTGTCGCACGGCACGAACACCTCGGCGCTCAAGCTGAAGAAGGGCACGCACAAGCTGCACGCCGTTTTCCTCGGCACCTCCGAGATCGCCACGAGCACCAGCCCGACCATCACGGTCGTCATCAAGTAGCACCAGGCACCAGCAAGGGCCCCGCGATCTCCATCGCGGGGCCCTTCGCCGTGTGGCCGGGGGCGGGCGACCGGTCCTACCCGGGACCGGTGCCACACCGGCTGACGGGAGACCCGAACTCCCTACCCGTCCGCTGGTGAGAGCGACCGGTCAACCTGTGGTGAGCATGCGCCAACAGGCCGGGATCGCCTAGACAGCCAGGCCAACTGCCAGGCTTTGAGCGAATGTCCAGACATTCCTAGGTGATCGCTGTGCGGAGGGCCATACTTCGAGCCACTGAGAATGCGCGCTCGTCGCCGACGTCACCCCGCCTCTCCTTGCAGGAAGAGGCCGGACCATGCACGCTCGCCATCTCAGACGCAGTTCCCTCCTGGTCGTGTCGGCGGCCGCCGCCGCCGTGTTGATCACCCTCGGTACCGGTGGTGGGGCATCGGCCGCCACGGTCATCGACGGCCCCGTCAACCTCGGAACGGCCTCGACCTACGGCGTCCTCGGGGCGAGCGCGGTCACGAACACCGGCCCCTCCGTGATCAACGGCGACCTCGGCTTGTCGCCGGGCACGTCCATCACCGGCTTCGGCGGCGCACCCGACGGTGTCGTCAACGGCACCACGCACCAGACCGACGCCGCAGCCGCACAGGCCCAGCGCGACACCACCACCGCGTACAACGTCGCCGCGTCGCTCTCCCCGACCCAGACCGGTCTGACCGAGCTGAACGGCCTCTCGCTCTCACCCGGCGTGTACTCCGGCGGCGCCCTCGCCCTGGCGAACAACGGTGCGCTGACCCTGGCCGGCAGCGCGGACTCCGTGTGGGTGTTCCAGGCCGCGTCGACCCTGACCATCGGGTCCGCCAGCCAGATCGTGATCACCGGCGGTGCCAGCTCGTGCAACGTGTTCTGGCAGGTCGGCAGCTCCGCCACCGTCGGCACCGGCGCCCGGTTCCAGGGCACCGTCCTGGCGCAGCAGTCCGTGACCGCCACCACCGGCGCGACCGTGCAGGGCCGACTGTTGGCCCGCACCGGCGCGGTCACCCTCGACACGAACACGATCACGGCATCGAACGGCTGCCCCGCGCCGGGCACCCCGTCCGAGTCGCCGACCATCACCTCGGGCACCCCGTCCGACGGCACCGTGGACGTGCCCTACTCGTCCACGGTCACCGCGACCGGCACCCCGAACCCGACCTTCACAGCCACGGGCCTGCCCGACGGCCTGACGATCGACAGCACCACCGGCGTCATCTCCGGCACCCCGACCACCCCGGGCACCTCGACCGTGACGATCACCGCGTCGAACGGCACCAGCCCGGACGACACCAGCGTCGTCACGATCACCGTCCGCGCCCCGGCTCCGGTGCCGACCGCGACGCCCACCCCGACGGCACCCGCAGTGGCGCCCACCGACACCCCGAGCGGCCCCGCGACCGCAGGCACCGGCGGTGGTGGCGGCGGAACCGACCAGCCCACCGGTGAGCTCGCGTTCACCGGCTCGGACCCGACCGTCCCGCTGAGCATCGCCGCCGCGCTGCTCGCCGCGGGTGCAACCCTCATGGTCCTGCTGCGTCGTCGCCGTCGCACCGTCGGCCGCATCTGACGAACCCCGAAGGACCCCGTGACCCCGGTCGCGGGGTCCTTCGCCGTTGCCAGCACCCCGCGAGCAGTGCACATCCGGCGACGGTGCGCAGGCGCCTCGACACGTCTACGCTCCACTGCAACGGGGTCAGGGGCGGCCTCGCAAGGGGAGCAGGGGTACGCCATGACGACTCGACGACGCACGGTGGTCGGCATCACGACCGTGTTGACGCTGGTCGGGGTGATCCTCGCACCGACGACCGCGGCCCTGGCAGCACCGGACGACGGCGCGCTCACCGTGATGCTCACCCACCCGGAGAAGCGCCCGCTGCCGATGTCGGGGGTGGTGGTCGACCTGCGGACCCCGGAGGGCGCGACCACGGCCTCTGCCTCGAGCGACGCACGCGGGCGGCTGACGTTCGACGCCGTCCCGTCCGGCACGTGGAGCCTGCACGGCGAGCGCGAGGGCTCGTACGGCTTCGACGACGTGCTCCCCGCCGAGCGCACCGGCATCACGGTCGGCCCCGGAGCGCACGAGACCGTCGTCCTGGTCGTGCGACGCGGCGCATCGATCGGTGGGACCGCACACAACCCGTACGGCGCCGACCTGTCCGGCGCGGCCGTCGTCGTGCGCGGCTGGAACACCGGAACGGTGCGTCGCACCGTCACCGCCCGAGACGGGCACTACTGGGTGCACGGCCTGCCGAGCGACGACTACAGCGTGCAGGTCAACGCGCACGACGAGTCCCTCGACTCGTGGCCGGCGCTGCGCGGTCAGTCGTGGGGGTTCCACCGCGACCCCGGCTCCACCGCGCCGCGCTCCTACGTCCGCGTCGCGAACCAGGCGGGCGGCCGGGCCGAGACCGTGCTGGACGACGTCGGCGCGAGCTCGACCGTCGGGGTCACCCTGTCCGCCATCGTGAACCCGCAGCTCGACACCGACTTCACCGGGGCCACGGTGCACGTGTACGGCGAGTCGATCGGCAGCACCTTCGACACCCGCCTGGTCTACTGGTCGCCGGGGCGCGGCGGCATCTTCGGCGTGGTCCTGAGCCCCGGCCGGTACAAGGTCGAGGTGGTCGGATGGTCACCCAGCCAGAACCGGTACGTCTCCTACTGGTACGGCGGCGAGGGCAACCGCCCGGTCGCCGACCGGGCGTCGTCGCACACCGCGGTCGTGCGGGACGAGAGCCGGACCATCTCGTTCTGGAGCACGCGCTGATCCCCGAACCCGACGCCCGAGACCGTGACGACGCGCTCACCGGATGCGTCTTCGACAACGTGCCACGGGCCTCCCGGCTCGTCGAGGACGACCTGGTCGTGGCGTTGCTGGACGCGAACCCGGTCTCGACCGGGCACAGCCTGGTCGTCCCGAAGCGCCACGTGGTGTCGTGGTTCGACGCCACCGCGGACGAAGTCGCCGCGATGACGCGGCTCGTCCGCGCACTCAAGCTGGTGCTCGACGACCGGTACCGACCTGACGGGTACAACGTCGGGTTCAACGACGGCGCGGCAGCCGGGCAGACGGTGTTCCACGCCCACCTGCACGTGATCCCACGGTACGGCGGCGACGTGCCGGACCCGGCCGGGGGCATCCGGCACACGATCCCGGGCCGGGGCCGCTACCCGACCGGCACCCGCGCGTCGCACCGGTGAGGACCGTCCCGAGGGAACCCTCAGGACACTCCGGCCCCGATGAGGTCGGCGAGCGGGACGTCGTCGCGTGCCACGGCTGCGGCGACCTGGCTCAGGGAGCGCTGGTGTGTGCGGGCGTAGCGACGGATCATGCCGAAGGCCTCCTCGACGTCGACCCCGGCCGCACGTGCGAGGTACCCCTTGGCCTGTTCGATGGCGACCCGGCTGTCGAGCGCACGCTGGAGCTGCTCCGCGGTGAGTGTCGCGTGCTCGAGGGTCCGTTGCTGCAACAGGCTGATGGTCGCGACGTCGGCGAGGGCCTGCGCGGCTCGGGCGTCGGCACCGTTCAGCGCTCCCTCCGTCTCGCGGAACAGGTTCAGCGACCCGACGGTGGTGTCCCGCAGCCGGAGCGGGATGGCGTGGACGCCCGCGTAGCCGCGAGCCCTCGATGCCTCGGCAAACCGGGGCCAGTGCTGCCGCAGGTCGTCGGCGTTCTCCGAGGTCACCAGCCGGCCGGTGGTCACGGCGGTGATGCAGGGCCCCTCACCGGCGTTGAGCTGGAGCAGACCGATGAAGCTGCTGCGCTCGCTCGTCGACGCGACGACGCGCAGCTCGTCCTGCTGGTCGAGCAGGTGGATCGCGCCCGCGGCGGCGTCGAACAACTCCACTGCCCGGTCGACCAGCGTCTGCAGGACGTCGACCACGTCGTAGTCCGCCACCAGGCTGTCGGTGAGGGTCACGAACGTCTCGACCAGTCGTGCTTCGCGTACCTCGGTCATGTGGAGCGGTCCTTCCGTCGAGCAGGCGGGACAACCGTAACCGAGCAGCGGACACGCGGACCTGTGGCTTGCACCCGGGAGCGCGGCGGCTCTAGCGTTGGAGCAGCTGCCCCAGACCCCGGCCGCCGGAACGTTCCGCCATTCCGATGACGACCAGGGAATCCATGACGACGCAGCACGCCGGTACCAGCCCGCAGCGGGAGACCAGCTCGAAACCCCTCGCCAGCGGCTACCGGAAGACCGGCTCTCCGGTCGGACCGCGGACCGGCGGCACCTCGTCCTACTCCGCGCTGCTGGCGCAGGTGAAGGAAGCCGGGCTGCTCGAGCGCCGTCGGGGCTTCTACTGGGCGCTGTTCTCCGCGCTCGTCCTGGCCACGGCCGCGTGCTGGGTCGTGTTCGCGTTCCTCGGTGACTCGTGGTTCCAGCTCATCGTGGCCGGTGCGCTGGGCGTGCTGTTCACGCAGTTCGCGTTCCTGTCGCACGAGGCCGCGCACCGTCAGGTGTTCGAGTCCCAGAAGTGGAACGACCGCGCGGGCCGCTGGCTCGGCACGTTCCTGGTGGGCCTCAGCTACTCGTGGTGGATGAACAAGCACACGCGCCACCACGGCAACCCGAACACCGTCGGCAAGGACCCGGACATCGCGCCGGACGCGATCCGGTTCCTGCCGGAGGACGCCGCCGCCGTGACGAACAGGCCGCTCCGGGTGTTCGTGCAGTACCAGGGCTGGTTGTTCTTCCCGTTGCTCACGCTCGAGGGGATCAACCTGCACCGGGCTGCCGTCGTGTCGGTCCTCCGGGGCACCGGTGGCCGCAGCGACACCCGGGGTCGGGTCCTCGAGGGCATCCTGCTCGTGGCGCGTTTCGCCATCTACCTGACGGTCGTGTTCTGGTTCCTGCCGTTCGGGATGGCGTGTGCGTTCCTCGGGGTGCAGCTGGCCGTGTTCGGCGTGATGATGGGTGCCTCGTTCGCCCCGAACCACAAGGGCATGCCGACCATCGCGCACGACGCGAAGGTCGACTTCTTCTCCCGTCAGGTGCGCACCTCGCGCAACATCCGTGGCGGCTGGTGGGTGTCGTTCCTGATGGGCGGGCTGAACTACCAGGTCGAGCACCACCTGTTCCCGTCGATGCCGCGTCCGGCGCTGAAGCAGGCCCGCCTGCTCGTCCGTGACCACTGCGACACCCTCGACGTGCCCTACACCGAGACGACGCTGCTGCGCTCCTACGGCATCGTCGTCCGCTACCTCAACCGCGTCGGCCTCGCCGCCCGCGACCCCTTCGTCTGCCCCATGGTGACCGAACTCCGGATCCACTGAGCCCCGCCCCGCCCTGCCCCGTGCCGAACCTCCCGAACGACGCCCACCAGCTGCGGGCAGCGGTGGTCGTGAACCCGACCAAGATCGACCAGGCGCGCCTCCGAGCGGTGCTCGCCGCCGAGGAGCGCGTCCACGGATGGGCCGAGTCGCTCTGGTTCGTCACGAGGGCCGACGACGACGGACGGGCTGCCGCACGGGCCGCGCGCGACGCCCGCCCGAGCGTCGTCCTCGTCGCCGGCGGGGACGGCACGCTCCGGGTCGTCGCCGAGGAACTCCGCGGCACCGGGACGCCGGTCGCGCTCGTCCCCAGCGGCACCGGCAACCTGTTCGCACGGAACCTCGGGCTGCCCCTCGGCGACCTGGTGCGCTCCGTCCGTGCGGGCTTCGGCGGGACGGACCGCCCGATCGACGTCGGGCTGGCCGACCTGACCGACCCGTCGGGCACCACGACGTCGCACGCGTTCCTGGTGATGACCGGCATCGGGCTCGATGCGAGCATGGCCGCGGACACGAACGCGTGGGTGAAGAAGCGGTTGGGGTGGGTGGCCTACTCGGATCCCATCGCCCGGTCCGTGATCGGCAACCGGCGGATCCCGGTGCACTACGGGATCGACGACGGCCCGCTCCGCAGCATGAGCGCGCACACGATCATCGTCGGGAACTGCGGCACCCTGACCGCGGGCATCCTGCTGCTCCCCGCTGCCCGCCCGGACGACGGGATCCTCGACGCCGTGGCGTTCCGGCCGGCCGGGTGGTTCGGGTGGACCAAGGTCGGGTACGCCCTGACGCTCAACCGGTTCTTCGCGCGCACCCGGTTCGGGCGGCTCCTGGCCCGGGTGCTGCCGACCTCCCGTGCGCTCCGGTACACCCGGGCACGGACGCTGCGGCTGACCGTCGACACCCCGGAGCGTGTGCAGCTCGACGGTGATGCGTTCGGCGAGGTGGTCGCGGTGTCGCTCACCACGCAGCACCACGGGCTGGTCCTCCGGACGGAACCGGTCTAGCCGGTGCTGCCGAGGTCGGCACCCCGGTGCACGACGTCCTCCGCCATGGCCCGGATCCCGCGGCCCGCACCGGCAGCAGTACGTCGCAGGATCTGGAACGCCTCGTCCATCCGGATGCCCCGTCGGTACGCGAGTGCGCCCTTGGCCTGTTCGAGGAGCACCCGGGCCTCGAGCGCGTCCTCGACCTGTTCCTCGATCGTGGTCGACACCCCGCGGTCGCGCTGTCGGACCAGGGCAGCCGAAGCCGCGTCGGCGAGCAGCTGGAGCAGCACGACGTCCTGGTCGTTGTGCCCGCGGGTGTGGTCGGCGAAGACGCACAGGGAGCCGATGGTCCGGTCCCGCAGACGGATCGGCTCGGCGAACGTGCCCTGCAGCCCCCGTTCGCGCATCGTCGCCGCGAACGTCGGCCACTCCGACTCGTGCGTGGACACGTCGGGCACGTCGATCGTCTTCCCGGTCCGGTAGCAGTCGAGACACGAGCCCTCGTTCGTGCCGAGCTGCGCTTCCTCGGCCTCGCTGCTGCGCTCGCTCGTCGAGGCGATGACCTGCAGTACGCCGTACCGGTCGGCCAGCACGATCCCCGCCTCCGTCGCCGAGGTCCCCTCCACGCACGCCGCGATGACACGGTCCATGGCGTCGAGCACCTCGAGGTCGGTGTCCAGGGCCGGAGTCAACCGATCCGGCAGGTTGATCGCGTCACTGGTCGTCATGCTTCGACGCTACGACCAGACCGATGGCGCACGGCTCAGCCAGTTCGCGTACCGGATCACGGCTCTCGAGTCCGCAAGCAGGCGCGTCCGTCGAAGTGCGGACTGGTGCGACCCCCGGACAGGGGGTCAGGATGACGCATCAGTTGCACAGAGCAACTGGCAGGTGCTTCACCGACAGAGGAGTCGTCATGAAGAAGTCCATCGCAGCCGCGTTCGCCGCGGTCGCCGTCATCACCGCCGGCGTGTTCGCCGCTTCGCCCGCGTCCGCGCTGCCCGTCAGCACGAAGGTCGTCGGCGGCGAGAAGGCCCCCACCACCTCGTGGGCGGTGCAGCTCGAAGCCTCGGGCGGGAGCATCCCCGCAGGCTACGTCAGCAACTGCACCGGCGAGCAGCTCAACGCCTCGTGGATCCTCACCGCCCGGCACTGCATCGACGGCATCGGTGCGATGAACGTGTACCACTCCAACTCCACCGTCAACCGCGGCGCGGCCGTCGCCGTCGACCGGGTCAGCGCATCGCCGGCGGGTGACATCGCGCTCGTGCACCTGCGGACCGCCTACTCGCTGTCCACCTACGCACCCCTCGACCTCACCGTGACGGCCAAGTCGAGCGGCACCGGCACCATCCAGGGCTACGGCCTGCGCGCGAACGCGACACAGTCCGACGGCCTCTACCAGGCCACCGTCTCGCTCACCGGCGCGAGCACCGACGCCTTCAACGGTCGTGCCCAGCACCTCACCGGGGTGACCGGCGCCTCGAACCACGGCGACTCGGGCGGCCCGCTGCTCGTCAACGGCAAGGTCGTCGCCGTCTGCTCCACCGGCGACAGCGCCGACCCGGGTGCGAACACCAGGGCCGGCTCGAACTACGCCCTGCTGTCGCAGGCCTCGTCCTGGATCCGGACCACGGCCGGCGTCTGAGCCACCTGACGGACCGGAGGCGCGGTGCGGGCCCGCACCGCGCCTCCGGTCCGTCCCCACCCGTCTTCCAGGACCCGGTCGCCTGCTCAGCGTCCGTCACCCACCAGCTGAGCGCCCGTGCGGGCGCTGCGACGACAGTGGGGCCATGAGCCAGTACGAGAAGCGCGATCCGAACACCCTCTACCCGGCACCGCCGTACCCGAAGCAGGAGCAGTCGCTGCCGGGCGCCGCGTGGAAGATGGACCCGAAGCCCGACCACGGCGAGGAGAGCTACGTCGGGCTCGGACGCCTGAAGGGGTACCGCGGCATCGTCACCGGTGCCGACTCCGGCATCGGCCGTGCCGCCGCCATCGCGCTGTCGCGCGAAGGAGCGGACCTGGTGCTCTCGTACCTGCCGGACGAGCAGGAGGACGCGGAACAGGTCCGCGACCTGCTCGAGTCAGAAGGCCGTCGGGCCGTGCTGTTCCCCGGGGACATCTCCGACGAGCAGTACTGCACGGATCTGGTGCAGAAGGGCGTCGACGAGTTCGGCGGCCTCGACACCCTGGTCATGGTGGCGGGTCGCATGGAGAGCAACGAGGACATCCTGACGCTCGACACGTCGATGTTCGACTCCACCTTCAAGACCAACATCTACTCGCTGTTCTGGCTGACCAAGGCCGCGGTGCCGCACCTCGAGCCCGGGTCGACCATCGTGACGACCGGTTCGATCCAGGCGTCGACGCCCTCGCCGGACAAGATCGACTACGCCGTGTCGAAGGGCGCGATCAAGCTCTTCACCGAGGCCGTCGCGCAGCAGCTCGCGCCGAAGGGCATCCGTGTGAACTCCGTCGCGCCGGGGCCGGTGTGGACGCCGTTGCAGCCGGGTTCCGACGACGCCGAGACGGTGTCGCACTTCGGCGAGAGCTCGCCGTTCGGCCGCCCCGGGCAGCCCGCCGAGCTCGGCGCCGCCTACGTGCACCTGGTCAGCCCGGAGTCGAGCTACCAGTCCGGGTCGACGATCACGATCGCCGGTGGGACGCCGGCGTTCTGAGGTTCTGGGTTTCGTGTTCTTGCGTTCGAGGAAGGGGACCACGTGTCCGGAGTGACGCACACCGTGCTGGTCGAGTGGGACGGGGAGGACCGGTCGTCCGAGGCATCGGCCCTGTCGCGCGAGCACCTGCCACGGATCGAGGGGGTCGAGTCGGTGCAGTCCGGCACGAGCGTGAGCACGGAGGGACTGGAGGGCGGGTTCCACTGGATGCTCGTCGTCCGGTTCCGCGATCGTGCCGCGCTCGCCGAGTACTTGCCGCACCCGGAGCACCGGCCGGTGGCCGAGTTCATCGGTGCAGCGAGTGCCCGGGGCGTCGTGTTCGACGTCGAGGACGCCGAGCAGCCCGAGGAGCGCCAGGGCATCCGCGTCGGGTGAACCGGCCGGGGCCGTGCAGAGCACCAGGTGCTGGTCTCTCTCGGCCTGGCTGCTCAGCGATCGCGGGCAGGATGGGGCGATGGCCAGCGCTGTCCGTCTCATCCGGTCCGACGTCCTGAGCGACGTGGCGCAGTACGCGTACGCGTCCACCGTGCCGGCTGGGACGCGGCTCGTGTTCCTCGCCGGGGCCTGCCCGCTCGCCCCGGACGGGTCGACCGTCGCGGTCGGGGACCACGCGGGCCAGGCCGCCAGGTGCATCGAGACCATGCAGGAGGCGCTGCGTGCGGCAGGTGCCTCCATCGAGGACGTCGTGAGCACCCGGGTGCTCGTGGCGTCCTCGCGGCAGGCTGATCTCGTCACCGCCTGGCAGGTGGTCCGCGATGCCTTCGGCACTCACGACGTGCCGAGCACTCTGCTCGGGGTCACGGTCCTCGGGTACGACGACCAACTGGTCGAGATCGAAGCCGTCGCGGCTGTCGCCGACTGAAGCCGGCGGGGTCACTGCGGACCCGCACCGCACAACCACAGTGACTTCGCCTCACTCCACCAACGACTGCGTCCCCACCACGATCGCCAGCGCCAGCCGCTCCGCGTCCACCGACCCGGGCACGGCCGTGTACGCCAGGATCCGCAGGTCCTCCGGCCCGACGACCAGGGTGTCGCAGTCGAGCGTGATCAGCCCGACGTCCGGGTGGTCGATCACCTTCCGGCGGGCGGTCTCGCCGAGCGCGGTCGCGCCCGAGTCCCACAGCTCGACGAACCGCGGACTCGCCGCCCGCAGGTCCCGCACGAGCTGCTGCAGCTGGCGGTCGAGCGGGTAGCGGGCCGCGGTCATCCGGAGCCCCGCCACCAGGTTCGCCTCGAACGCCGCCTGCTCCTCGGGCGTGTGCACGGCTCGGCTGCCGGATCCGACCAGGTGCCGCCACGCCGTGTTCCGGTCGTTCCCGCGGAGTGCCCCGATCGGCCCCATCAGCGCGTCGTACGGGGCGTTGGCGACGAGCAGGTTCCCCGCGGCGTCGAGCACCGCGACGGGGGTGTCCGCCAGTCGGTCGAGCAGTCGCTGCACGCTCGGTGGGATCCGCGACGGAACCACATCGGCTCCGGGGACCGCGTGCCCGGCGAGCCGGTAGAGCAGCTCGCGGTCGGCATCGGCGACCCGCAGCGCCCGCGCGAGCGCCTCGACCACCTGGGCGGACGGTGAGGTCGCCCGCCCCTGCTCGAGCCGGGTCAGGTAGTCGGCCGAGATCCCCGCGAGCTGCGCCAGTTCCTCGCGCCGCAGCCCGGCTGCGCGTCGACGCGGCCCGACGACCATGCCGGCAGCGTCGGGGGAGACGTGGTCGCGCAGCCGCCGCAGGGTGTGCCCGAAGTCCGTGTCCGCCATGTCCCCAGTCTGCGCGCGTCGAGCGGTCGAGTCCTGGCCCTGACGGTCCTACGACAACCGGGCGACTCCCTGAGGTCGGCGCCGAGCGTGACGCTGGACCCATGACAACGACACTCATCACCGGGGCCACCCGCGGCCTCGGCAAGGAAACCGCCCGCCAGCTCGTCGAGGCGGGCCACACCGTCTGGATCGGCGCCCGCGACGCCGACCAGGGCGCCGCCGTCGCCACCGAGGTCGGCGCCCGCTCCGTCCAGCTCGACGTCCGCGACGACGACTCGGTCGCCGCGGCCTTCGCCCACGTCGACGCGAACGGCGGCCTCGACGTCCTGGTCAACAACGCCGGCATCGCCGTCTGGGGACAGAGCGGCCCCGAGGCACTCGCCGTCTTCGACACGAACGCCGTCGGCACCATCCGCGCGACCGAGGCCGCGCTGCCGCTCCTGCGTCGCTCCGCGAACCCGATCGTGGTGAACCTGTCGAGCGCGCTCGGATCCTTCACCGCCACCCACGACCCGTCGAAGCCGGCGTTCACCGTGCCGGCCGTGGTCTACGGCGCGTCCAAGGCGGCCGTCTCGATGCTGACGGTGCAGTACGCCCGCGTCGTGCCCGAGGTGCACTTCGTCGCGATCGAGCCCGGCTACACGGCCACCGAGTTCGGTGGCATGCCGAACCCGCACGGTCGCCCTGTCGAGGTCAGCGCCGCGACGATCGCGGCCGCCGCGAACGCGGGCCCGGAGGGCCCGACCGGTGTGTTCCTGGAGGACGGCCAGCCGCTCGGGTGGTGACGCCGTGACGGCCAGGAGGCCCGTGGCGGCGCCGCCACGGGCCTCCTGGCCGTCGTCCGGTCGCGTCTACAGCAGCTGGCGCGCGTTGGTGGACGCGAGGTCCAGCAGCTCGTCGCCGCGGCCCGACAGCACCGTGCGGATGGCGTAGAGCGTGAAGCCCTTCGCCTGCTCCAGGGTGACCGCCGGGGGCATGGACAGTTCCTGGCGGTTCGCGCGGACCGACACGAGCGCGGGGCCGTCGTGCGCGAGCGCGGCGGCCATCGCGTCCTCGAAGTCGTCGGACACGTCGACGTGGAACCCCTTGATGCCGATCGCCTCGGCGACGGCGGCGAAGTCCGGGTTCTGCAGCTCGGTGCCGTAGTTCACGAAGCCGGCGGCCTTCATCTCGAGCTCGACGAAGTTGAGCGACGAGTTGTCGAACACGACGATCTTCACCGGGAGCTTGTTCTGCACGATCGTGATGAGCTCACCGAGGAGCATCGTCAGCCCGCCGTCACCGGCAAGAGCGATCACCTGCCGGTCCGGGTACGCCGTCTGCGCACCGATCGCCTGCGGGACGGCGTTCGCCATCGTGCCGTGCACGAACGAGCCGATCAGTCGGCGCTTGCCGTTCATGGTGAGGTAGCGCGAGGCCCAGACGACGGGGGAGCCGACGTCGGGGATGAAGACGGCGTCCTCGGCGGCGAGCCGGTCCAGCACCCGGGTGACGTACTGCGGGTGCAGCGGCTTCTTCCTGCCGGCGGGCACGGCCAGGTCGTCGAGCTTCTCGCGGGTCTTCCGGTAGCGCCCGAGCGAGTCCTCCAGGTGCTTCGTCGGGTGCGAGCCGGTCAGCAGCGGGAGGAGCGCGAGGGCGGTGTCCTTGACGGTGCCGACCAGCCCGATGTCGACGGGGTGCCGCCGGCCGAGCTGCGAGCCTCGGATGTCGACCTGCACGTGCTTCGCCTCGGCCGGGAAGAACTGCTGGTACGGGAAGTCCGTGCCGAGCATGAGCACGACGTCGGCGTCCTCCATCGCGCGGTACCCGGACGCGAAGCCGAGCAGCCCCGTCATGCCGACGTCGTACGGGTTGTCGTACTCGATGTGCTCCTTGCCGCGCAGCGCGTGCACGATCGGGGCCTGCAGTCGCTCGGCCAGGGCGACGACCTCGTCGTGGGCGTCCGCGACGCCGGCTCCGGCCAGGATCGTGATCCGGTCGGCACCGTTCAGCAGGTCGGCGGTGCGCTGCAGCTCGGCCTCGCTCGGCACGATGCGCGGGGTGGCCCGCTCGATGCGAGTGGCGCGGTCGTCCTTCGCCTCGGCGAGCAGGACGTCGCCCGGGATCACGAGGACCGCGACGCCGCGCTTCTCGATCGCCTCGCGCATCGCGATCTCGAGCAGGCGGGGCATCTGCACCGGGTCGGCGACGTACTCGACGTAGACGGAGCACTCACGGAACAGCTCCTGCGGGTGGGTCTCCTGGAAGTAGCCGGAGCCGATCTCCGCCGTGGGGATGTGCGCCGCGATCGCCAGCACGGGCACCCGCGAACGGTTCGCGTCGTACAGGCCGTTGACCAGGTGCAGGTTGCCGGGCCCGCAGCTGCCGGCGCAGACGGTCAGGTCACCGGTCAGGGCGGCCTCGGCAGAGGCGGCGAACGCGGCTGCCTCCTCGTGACGGACGTGCTCCCACCGGATCGTGCCGTCCTTGCGCAGGGCGTCGGTGAAGCCGTTCAGGGAGTCCCCGGGCAGACCGTAGACCCGGTGGATGTCGTTGGCCCGGAGGGTGGCGACGATGTTCTCGGCAACGGTTGGCATGTGCCCTGTCTACTCGCGACCGCTGCGCTGAACGCTTTCGGATCATCGTGAGGCCCGCTCGCCCCTGCCTGTCGAGCTTGGGCTGCGACGATGACCGGATGACCGACGACGCGCCGCTCCTCCGTCCCCGCCGACGGGAGCCAGCCACGTATGGGATCCTGGAGCGCTCGCCGTACCCGCTCGTCTCGGTGGCGATCGCCGTCATCGCGGTCGTCGTCATCACCATCGTCGGGTTCACCCTCGGCACGGTGGACCTCGGGCTGTCGAAGGCCCTCAACGCGCTGCACACCGGGTTCGTCGGGGCGTTCAGCACGGCGGTCTACCACGTGATCAGTCCGGCACCGGCGATCGGGATCACGGTCGTCGTCGTCGCCGTGGTCTGGTGGCGCACGCGAGACCTGCGACCCGCCCTGGCGTTCGGCGGCACCATCGCGATCACGTGGGTGCCGTCCGCGATCGTGAAGGAGATCGTGCACCGCGCCCGGCCCGACGTCGCCGTGCTGCCGCACCCGTTCCCCGTGCAGCCCGACCCCGGGTACCCGAGCGGGCACACCGTCTACATCACGGCGTTCGTCATCGCCCTGATCTGGCTGCTCCGCGAGACCCGGTGGCACCGGCTCGCGCTGACGCTCGGGGTCGTGGCCATCGTGGTCGTGTTCTTCGCGGTGTCGATCGACGCGGTCCACTACCCGACCGACGCTGCCGCCTCGATCCTGTGGGCACTGGCCGTGGCGCCGGGGGTCCGGGTGGTGTGGGTCGACTGGCTCATGCCGCGGGTGCCGTTCCTGCGGCCGGGGCGGGGCTGACGCCGGGGGTCCGGGGTGGGCTGGTCCGGGTGGGCCAGCGGGTGGTGCCGTTCCGGGTCAGCGGAGCGTGCTGGTCCGGCCCCGCGCGGCGAGCAGCGCCACGACGGCCACCACGGCCGCGGCGAGCATCACGATCGCCAGCGGCGCCGCGGTGTCCGAGCCGCCGATGCTGACGAGCGGGGACACGAGCGCCGCGAGCCCGAACTGCAGGGCACCGAGCACGGCCGAGGCGCTGCCAGCGGCCGACGGCACGGCACCGAGAGCGAGTGCCGTGGCGTTGCCGAGCACCAGGCCGAGCGAACCGACCGCGGTGAACAGCGGCACGGCGAGCCAGATGACCGGCGCCCCGGAGACGACGAGCAGCGCGAACGCCACGGTCGACGCGAGCACCAGCACGATGCCGAGCGACAGCACGCCCGTCACCGAACGGGTCGCGGTGAGCTTGGCGGACAGGATGCTGACGCCCATGAGCGCCAGGGCGTTCAGCCCGAAGGCCAGGCCGTAGCCGACCGTGCCGAAGCCGATCATGTCCTGGTACAGGAACGGCGACGCGGAGATGTAGGCCATCATCACGGCGAACGCGAAGCCGAACACCGCGGTGTAGCCGAGGAACGTGCGGGAGCGCAGGGCACGCAGGGCCGAGCCGGAGCCACGGCGTTCCGCACGCAGGGCGTCGCGGTGTTCCTTCAGGTGGGTCTCGCGGATCACGGCGAGGACCGCGATGAGCATGACGACCGACAGGCCGAGCACGATCGAGAGCAGGCCGCGCCAGCCGATCGGGCCGGTGAGCAGGCCGCCGAGCAGCGGTGCGACGACCGGGGCGACCCCGCCGACGATCATCATGAGCGAGAACGCGCGGGCTGCGGACTTGCCGGTCGCCAGGTCGGAGATGACCGCACGGCTGATCACCATGCCGGCCGCGCCGCCGAGGCCCTGCAGCAGGCGGGCCGCGATGAGCACGCCGATGTTCGGCGCGAGCACCGCGGCGATGCTGGCGAGCACGCACACCGCGGCACCGGCGATGAGCGGCGGCACGCGGCCGAACCGGTCGGACAGCGGACCGAACACGAGCTGGCCCGCGGTCACGCCCACCAGGAACGCGGTGAGGGTGAGTTGGACGGCGGTCGCGCTCGCCCCGAGCTCGGTGGTCATCTGCGGGAACGCCGGCAGGTACAGGTCGGTGGCGAAGGGGGCGACGGCACTGAGCAGGCCGAGCACCAGGAGCAGCGCGGTCGTGATGCCCTGCTGCTTGGTCGTGGGTGTCGCGATCGTCGCGCGGATGGTTCCGGTGTCCGTGGTCATGGTTATGAAAGCATAACTCATCGCCGGAGATCGGTACAGTACGGTCATGCACTCCGCCGTGTCCGACCACGTCCTCGCCGAGTTCGCGGACGTCCTGCTCCGGATCGCGCGTGACATCGATCCACACGGCTCCGAGACCCTCGACATCGTGCCGCTGACCGGCACCGAAGCGCTCGTGATGCGCTGGATCAACCGCAATCCCGGCACCTCGCCCAGTGCCACCGCCGAGGCGACCGCCCTGCAGCGCAGCAACCTCAGCGTCGCACTCCGGTCGCTCGTGTCGAAGGGCATGGTCGAGCGGCGCCAGGACCCGGCGGACGCCCGGACCGTGCAGCTGCACTCGACCGCCCTGGCCCAGGAGAGCGTCGACCGGCTCCACCGGCACTGGTCCGGCAAGCTCCGCACGGCCCTCGGCGGCGACGAACGGGGTGCGGTCGAGGCGCTGGAGCTGCTGCAGCGGATCGACGACGGGCTCCGCGCGGGCTAGGCGACGGCGTCCGCGGCGGCGTCGGCGGCAGCAGCTGCGTCGTCGGCAGCGGTGTCGGCATCGTCGGCCGCCTCGTCCTGGATCGGCAGCAGGCGACGCGCTCCGTGCCCCTCGTCGCCCAGGGCATCGCCCGGGTTCACCACCGAGCAGGCCCCGAGCGAGACGCACCCGCAGCCGATGCACTGCGTCATCTCCTGCTGCAGGCGCTCGAGCTCGAGCTGGCGGGCCCGCAGCCGTGCGCGCCACCGTTCGTTCAACCGGTTCCAGTCGCGCAGCGAGGGCATGCGGTCGGCGGGCAGCGCCTCGAACTGCTCGGCGACCTCGCTGAGCGGGATGCCGAGGCGTTTGGCCACCTGGATGATCGCGATCCGCCGTTCGACGTGCCGCGGGTACATCCGCGTGCCGCCGTCAGTGCGCTCCGGGTGGATCAGGCCCTTGCGCTCGTAAAAGTGCAGGGCCGAGGCGGCGACCCCCGTGCGGCGGACGATCTCGCCGATGGGCAGCAGGTCGGTCGGCCGCGGCGCCGAGATCTCGACCATGGTGGAGATTCTACTGCTGGAACGACTCCCAGAGCAGGAACCCGGTGAACAGCACGAACGGCGTGCAGGCGACCACGTTGAGCCAGCGGTGCTCGACGATCACCGCGGCGAACTCCCGCAGGAACGCACTCGGCACGTAGTAGGCCGCCGTGCGAGCACCGACGACCTGGGCGGGCAGGTCGAGGCGACGGGCCAGGGTCGCGGCCCGCAGCACGTGGTAGTTGTTCGTGACCACGACCATCTGGCCGTCCCGGCCGGCGGCCGTCTGCACGTCCCGCGAGAACCGGAGGTTCTCACGGGTGTTGCGCGACGCGGTTTCCGCGACGACGTCGTCCGGGTCGGCACCGTGCGCCACCAGGTACTCGGCCATCGCGGTGCCCTCGGGGCGGGGTTCGTCGTCGCCCTGTCCGCCGGACGGCACGAGGAGCGGGCGGCGTCCGGCCGCCCGTTCGGCCCGGTAGACGCCGAGCGCCCGGTCGAGCCGGCTCTGCAGCAGGGGCGGGACCTCCCCGTGCACGAGCCCGGAGCCGAGGGCCACGATCGTGTCGGGGACGATGCCGTGCCGCGTCCGCCCGTAGACCACGGAGTACAGGGCGAACGCGACCAGCGACAGCGCGAAGTACCCGCAGACGAACACCATCAGCACGGCGATCGCGATCTTCGTGCCGTCCCACAGTGTGAAGCCCTCGCCGCTGCCCGAGACGAGCAGGGCGATGGCGACCGCCGGCAGCACGAACACCGCCACCCCGGCAGCGAGCGACAGCAGGTTGCCGACGCTGCGCCCCTCGGCCCGGAGCATCTGCAGGCCGTTCGCGACCAGGGCGACCCCGAGCACCACGACGGCCAGCGGCACGAGCAGCAGCACCACGGCGACGAGCAGGCTGAACCCGGGGACCACCCTGGTCAGCACGGCCACGACCGTCGCGAGCCCGAACAGCACGGCCGCCGTCAGGAACACCCCGTTGCGGAGCATCCGCGGGTCACGTCGCCGCCCCAGGACGTACAGCACCAGGAACAGCAGGGCGAAGACCGGAGCGGCGCCCAGCCCGAGCACCGTCAGCCGACCGCGCGACGGATCAGGTCGGCCACCCGTGCCTCGTCGGCCTCGGAGAACTCGGGGCTGATCGCCCACGACGTCGGCCAGAACGTGCCGTCGTCGAGCGCGGCCGAGTCCTGGAACCCGAGCGTCGCGTAGCGGGCCTTGAACTTCGCGGCGTCCTGGAAGAAGAACACCGCCTTGCCGTCCCGTGCGTAGGCGGGCATGCCGTACCAGAGCTTCGGCGCGAGCTCGGGCGCGACCTCGAGCGCGATGCGGTGGATGCGCTCCGCCAGCCCCCGGTCCGACTGGGACATCTCGGCGATCTTCGCCTCGACCGCAGCCGCGTCGGCCGCTGCCTTCTCGGCCTTGGTGCCCCTCGTGCCGCGGGCGCGCTTGACCTCCGCGGCGTGCTCCTGCATCGCCGCACGCTCCTCGTCGGTGAAGGTGGTCTCGGTCTTCGTCGTCCGTGCCATCGTCGTCTCCTCGTGGTCTCGTGCACCCATCATGGGTCCGCGAAGCGAAGCATGCGAGGCCGGGGCCCGATCGAGTGCCAGGCTCGTCCCATGACCTACATCGCCAGTGACGACCGCTACGACTCGATGACGTACCGCCGGACCGGCCGCTCGGGCCTCGACCTGCCGCTGCTCTCCCTGGGGTACTGGCACAACTTCGGGGACGACATGCCCTTCGAGAACCAGCGTGCCATCAGCCGCCGGGCGTTCGACCTCGGGATCACCCACCACGACCTCGCGAACAACTACGGCCCGCCGTACGGAGCCGCCGAGGTGAACTTCGGCCGCCTGATGCGTGAGGACTTCCGGCCCTACCGCGACGAGATGGTCATCTCGACGAAGGCCGGCTGGGACATGTGGCCGGGGCCGTACGGGCAGGGCGGTGGCTCGCGCAAGTACGTGCTCGCCTCGCTCGACCAGTCGCTGCAGCGCACGGGCCTGGACTACGTCGACGTCTTCTACTCGCACCGTCTCGACGCCTCGACCCCGCTCGAGGAGACGATGGGCGCCCTGCACACCGCGGTCCAGCAGGGCAAGGCGCTGTACGTCGGGATCTCGTCGTACGACGCCGAGCGCAGCCGTCAGGCAGCCGAGATCCTCCGCGACCTCGGTACGCCGCTCCTCATCCACCAGCCCTCGTACTCGATGCTCAACCGCTGGATCGAGACCGAGGGGCTGCTCGACGCCGCCGGCGAGCTCGGCTTCGGCGTCATCGGCTTCACCGCGCTGGCACAGGGGCTCCTGACCGGCAAGTACCTGAACGGTGTGCCCGAGGACTCCCGGGCGGCAGCGGGCAAGTCCCTCGACGCGTCGAGCATCACGCCCGAGGTCGTCGAGCACCTCCGTGCCCTGAACGACGTCGCGGCCGCGCGCGGACAGTCCCTCGCGCAGCTCGCCCTCGCCTGGGCGCTCCGCGACGAGCGGGTGACCTCACTCGTGATCGGTGCCTCGCGGGTGTCGCAGCTCGAGGACAACGTCGCCGCGCTGTCGAACACCTCGTTCACCGACGAGGAGCTCCGTGTCATCGACGAGCACTCCGTCGGCATCACGGACGTCGACCTGTGGGCGGGAGCCCGCGCGGGCGAGGTCTCCTGACCCGAGCGCCACGGGGCGCGGCGGCCCGGTCACGACACGTCGCGGGTCGTGTGCCGACCGGTCACGAAGTGTCGGCTGGCGGCGCCGCAGGCGACGGTCTGCGACCGCACCGCGGACGACCGACGGGGTGTCGTGACCGGTGCGGGGGTCCTGGGCGCGTGGCGCGGCGGCCGGGAGGCGCGGGGCGCCCCGTCACGCGCCTCCCGTCCGTCGACCGGTCGCGACACGTCGTGGGCCGCGTGCCGACCGGTCACGAAGTGTCGGCTGGCGGCACCGCAGGCGACGGTCCGCGACCGCACCGCGGACGGCCGACGGGGTGTCGTGACCGGTGCGGGGGCCCTGGGCGCGTGGCGCGGCGGCCGGGAGGCGCGGGGCGCCCCGTCACGCGCCTCCCGTCCGTCGACCGGTCGCGACACGTCGCGGGCCGCGTGCCGACCGGTCATGAAGTGTCGGCTGGCGGTGCCGCAGGCGACGGTCTGCGACCGCACCGCGGACGGCCAACGGGGTGTCGTGACCGGCGGGACGGCGCCCGGAGCGAACTCCTCCGGTGCGCGGCGGCCGATTGGTACCATCGACAGCGTTCGACAACACGCAGTGTGTATCTACCGGCCGCCGGCTCCCCGGCGGACAACGGCGGCACCCGATGGGTCCGCCGCCACCGAACCGGGCGGGCCGAGAAGGCACACCCCAATGCTCCAGACCCGTTCCACCGGCGACACTCCGCCCACCAGCGACGCCCCGCCCGCTCCGGACCGCTCGCTCGTCTCGCTCGCCGGGCGCTGGTACTTCCCCGTGGCGTTCATCGCCCGGCTCCCGTTCGCGATGATGGTGGTCGGCGTCCTGACCTTCGTCGTCGCCGCCCGTGACTCCGTCGCCCTCGGCGGCATCAACTCCGCCGCCGTCGGCATCGGATCCGCGATCTTCGGCCCGATGGTCGGCGCCGCGGCGGACCGCTTCGGCCAGCGGGCGGTGCTCGTCCCCGTCGGCCTGGTGAACGCGGCGCTGCTCGGGTTCTTCCCGTTCGTCGTCAGCGGCACCGCGCCCGACCTCGCCGTGCTCGCCGTCGCGTTCTGCATCGGCGCCTCGGCCCCGCAGGTCGCCCCGATGTCCCGCACGCGGCTCGTCGCGATCATCCGGCAGCGAATGGCCCCGGCGCGGCGCGAGAAGACCCTCAGCGGCACCATGGCCTACGAGTCCGCCGCCGACGAGACCGTGTTCATCATCGGCCCGTTCCTGGTCGGCATCCTCGCCAGCGCGATCGCCCCGTGGGTGGCCGTCGCCGGCGCCTCGGTCCTGACGTTCGTGTTCGTCACGGCGTTCGCGCTGCACCCGACCGGCAAGCTCGTGGTCGGCCAGCACGCGGAGTCGACGCAGGCACCCGCACGGCAGCTGCTGCGCCCGCGGCTCGTCGTCGTGGTCGTCGGCATCCTCGGCATCGGCCTGTTCTTCGGCTCGACCCTCACCTCGCTGACGGCGTTCATGGAGACCCACGGCGAGGCCTCGCAGGCCGGCCTGCTCTACGGCCTGATGGGCATCGGTTCCGCCGGGTTGGCACTCGGGTCCGCGGCGTTCCCCCGGGCCTTCGGCCTCGGCTGGCGCTGGCTCGTCTTCGGCGTCGTGCTCCTCGCCGGTGCGGTCGCGTTCGCCGGCGCCGACTCCGTCGTCGCCGCGGGCGTCGTCCTCGCGGTCATGGGCATCGGGATCGGACCCACCCTGGTCGCCCAGTACAGCCTCGGTTCGGACCGGTCACCCGTCGGCCGGTCCGCCACCACCATGACGATCCTCGGGTCCGCCGTCATCGTCGGCCAGTCGATCGCCTCCGCCATCACCGGTGACGTCGCCGAGCACCACGGCACCGCCGCAGCGATGCTGCTGCCGGCGGTCTCCGCCGCGATCGTCGTGGTCGCCGCCGTCCTCAACCTGCAGCTCCCGCGTCGGGTCGCGACCGCCTGACCGCGAACGTGAGCGCCTGACGGACGGGAGGCCCGTGGCGACGCCGCCACGGGCCTCCGGTCCGTCAAGGGAATGGACGAGGCTCGCGAACGCTCAGGACTCGGTGTCGTCGACGAGCAGGTCCTCGTGCCGGTAGTCGTCGGCGCGCAGCCCGGCGCGGGCGATCATGTGCGTCGACACCGGCACCAGGAACAGCTGGAACACCATGATCGGCAGCACGACCCAGAACGCCGTCCACGTCCACACCGCGACGACGATGGCGGCCAGCGCGAGCGCGAGCCCGAGCACCTGCGGCTTCGCCATCGCGTGCAGACGGACGAGCGGGTCCGGGAACCGGACGATGCCGACCCCCGCACCGAGCGACAGCAGCGACCCGACGAGCAGCAGCCCGATGGCGATCCAGGCGCGGATGCCGGCGTCGTCCACGAACGACTCGATGATCTCGATCACGGCTGGTCCTCCTCGGCACGCTCGGGGGTGGTGACGGTCAGTCCCTCGTCGGACGGATCCGCCGAGGGGGTGACGGCCCGGGCCACGGCGACCGTGGCGAACACACTCGTCGCCGAGATCACCACGAGCACGGGGATGCCGGTCAGGTCCTGGCGGATGACCATCGCGGCGGCGATCACCACGAGCACGGTGGTCAGCACCATGTCGGAGCCGATCATGCGGTCGAGGATGGTCGGCCCGCGCACGATCCGGTAGACCGCCAGGGCCAGGGTGGCACCCAGCAGGGCGAGGACGAGCACGATCGCGATCCCCGTCACGACGACGGCGGGGCTCACCGGGTCACCTCCGGCAGCGGCTCGGACAGCTCGGAGACGTCCTGCTTCGACCCCAGTGCGCGGATGACCATGGCCTCGATCCGGAGTGCGACGCGGCGTTCGTCCTCGACCTGATCCAGGCGCTCGGTGTCGAGCACATGGATCAGCAGGCGACGGCGCCGCAGGTCCACGTCGGCGACGTACGAGCCGGGCACGAGCGAGATCGCGAGGGTGGCCAGCGTGAAGGTCATCTCGGACGTGGAGTGCAGCTGCACGAGCGTGATCGAGCTGCGCCGCACACCGCGGGGACGGAACGCGACCCACGCGACCCGGAAAGACGCCACGACGACGAGCCCGGACCACACGACCAGGAACCGCAGCACGTGCACGATCGAGAACCGTGCGGACAGCGGGACCGGCGGGAGCGGCAGCGCCTGGGTGACGAGGAGCGCCACGACGATGCCGCACAGCAGCGTCAGCGGGGTCCACGACCCCCAGAGCAGCGCCCAGAGCACGGTGAGCCCCGCGACGAGGGGCACGTCGTAGCGCCACGCCAGCGCGATCCGCCTGGCGTTGGAGATGCGGCGGACGTCGGTCATCGTTCACCTCCGAGCACGGCCTGCACGTAGCGGTCGGGCGACTCCAGCGACTCCGCTGCGCGGGTCGCGTAGCCGTAGAGCGGGCCGGCGACGACGGTCAGGGCGACGGACCCGAGCACCGCGACGGTGGTCACGCCGACGAGCATGCGCGGCAGGCGCACCTTCTCGGGAGCCTCGCCGATCGCCTCGGTCGCGCCGGTGGTCGGACTGGAGGCACGGGTCGCGTGCGGTGCGTCGGTGACCGCCACCGAGCCTCCCGGGTGGTACGCCTCGCCCGTCTCCTCGGAGACGGTGAGCGGAGCCGGTTCCGGCGACCGCAGGTGGGCGTGCGGTTCGGCGCTCGTCGCGTGCGGGGCGGCGGCCTCGGCCGCCGGCTTCGGCCGCCAGAAGGCGGCGTCCCAGACCCGCATGAGCGCGTACAGGGTGAGCAGCGAGGTGACGACGCCGGCGCCGATGGTGACGTACGCCATCGGGGAACCGTCCTCGGCGGCGGCGCGGAACAGACCGAGCTTGCCGATGAAGCCGGAGAACGGCGGGATCCCGCCCAGGTTGAACGCGGGGATCAGGTACAGGGCGGCCAGCAGCGGTGCGGCCTTCAGTAGTCCGCCGAGCGACCGGGTCGAGGTCGTCCCGCCGACACGCTCCATCAGGCCGGACACCAGGAACAGCGTGGTCTGCACGACGATGTGGTGCACCGTGTAGAACACCGCGGCCGCCGTGCCCGCGACGGTGCCGAGGCCGACGCCCATCACCATGAAGCCGATGTGGCTGATCAGCGTGAAGGACAGCAGCCGTTTCACGTCGGTCTGCGACACCGCGCCGAGCACCCCGACCACCATCGTCAGTGCGGCGACGACGAGCAGCACCTCGTTGAGCTGTGGTCGCGGGAAGATCACCGTCTCGAGCCGGATGATCGCGTAGATGCCGACCTTGGTCAGCAGGCCCGCGAAGACCGCGGTGACCGGCGCCGGGGCCGTCGGGTACGAGTCCGGCAGCCAGAACGCCAGCGGGAACACGGCCGCCTTGATGCCGAACCCGATCAGCAGCATCGTGTGCAGGAGCAGCTGGACGTGCTCCGGCAGGTCGGCGACGCGCTCGCTGATCTGGGCGATGTTCACCGTGCCGGTGGCGCCGTAGACCAGACCGATGGCGGCGAGGAAGATCGCCGACGCGATCAGGCTCGTGACGATGTACGTCGTGCCGGCCCGGACGCGCTGCTCGCTGCCGCCCAGGGTGATGAGCACGTAGCTCGCCACCAGCAGCATCTCGAACGCCACGTACAGGTTGAACAGGTCACCCGCGATGAACGAGTCGAGCACGCCGGCGGCCAGCACCAGGTACGTCGGGTAGAAGATCGTGACCGGGGCGTCCTCGTCGTCGGCGGCCAGGCCCTGCCCGATCGAGAACAGCAGGACGAGCAGCAGGACGCTCGCACTGACGGTGAGCAGCAGGGCGCTCAGCCGGTCGACGACGAGCGAGATGCCGTACGGGGCGTCCCAGCCGCCGACCTGCACCACGATCGTGCCGTGCCGGTCGACCAGGACCATGAGCGTGGCGGCCACGGCCAGCGCCACGACGAGCACCACGACGGTGATCGCACGCTGGAGCTTCTGGTGGCGGAGGAGTCCGAGCGCGACCGCGGCACCGAGCAGCGGGACGAGGACGAGGAGCGGGACGAGCCAGGTCATCGGGTCGCCTCCTGTTCTGCGTCGGTGGTGGTCTCCGGGTCCTCGTCGGCCGGCTCGTCGCGGTCACGGCCGATGGCGGCGTCGGCCTCGTCGACCTCGACCTCGTCGGCGCGGGACAGCTGCCACGACCGGTGGATCAGGGCCAGCAGGAACGCGCTCACGGCGAAGGTGATCACGATCGCGGTCAGGGCGAACGCCTGGGGGAGCGGGTCGGTGATGTTCTCGGCGCTCGTGCCGATCGGCGGGTCGCCCGCGGCGCCGGACATCACCAGCAGCAACAGGTTGAGGGAGTTGCCGAGCAGCAGGAAGCCGAGGAGCATCCGGGTCAGGGAGCGTTCGAGCAGCAGGTAGACGCCGCACGAGAACAGCACCGCCATGGCGATCACGAGGACGAGGGTGACGGTCATGTGGCGCTCCCTTCCGGGGTGGGGGCATCGAGGGTGTCGCTGACGGACTCCTCGGTGGTGTCGCGGGTCGGGGTCGAGGCGTCCTCGAGGCGCTGCCGGTCGACCTCGGCGCCGAGGCTGCGGAGGACGTCGAGCACCAGGCCGACGACGACCAGGTACACGCCGATGTCGAAGAACGTCGCGGTGACGAACTCGACGTGTCCGAGGATCGGGACGGTTGCCTCGAAGAACTCGGAGTACAGGGCTTCGCGACCGAAGAACAGCGGCACGATCGCCGTGATGGCGGCCGTCGCGACACCCAGGCCGAGCAGGCGACCGGCGCGCACCGGGGCCGCGGCGCCGAGTTCGGCGGGACCGCCGGCCAGGTAGCGGGCCGCGAGGGCGATGCCGGCGACCAGGCCTCCGGCGAACCCGCCACCTGCCGAGTTGTGGCCCGCGAACAGCAGGTAGAGCGACAGCACGATCAGGCCGTGGAACAGCAGTCGGACGACCACGTCGAGCAGGGCCGAGCGGCCGGTCGGGATCGCGGCGCTCGTCGGTAGCCAGGCGCGTGGCTCACCGTCGGTGCGCTCGCCGTTCGCGGTCAGGGTCTCCGGCAGGTCCCGCAACCGGGGCAGGGTGTCCTCGCGCGAGTTCACGAAGATCAGGCTGGCGACGCCGGTGGCTGCGGCGACCACGACGGTGAGCTCACCGAGGGTGTCCCAGCCGCGCAGGTCGACGAGGGCGACGTTCACGACGTTCAGACCGTGCCCGAACGAGCTCGTCAGCGCGGGCAGGTCGGGCCAGAGGGGGCGTGCCGTGCGGGCGGAGGCGGCCACGACGACGACGATCGCCAGGGTCAGCCCCGCCAGACCGGCGAAGAGTGCCCGCACGACCCGGAACCGCGACGGGTTGGTCGTGGCGATGCGCGGGGGCAGCCGTCGGAGGACCAGGACGAAGGCGATCAGGGTGACCGTCTCGACCACGAGCTGCGTCAGGGCGAGGTCGACGGCGCCGTGCAGGACGAACAGCACCGAGAGGCCGTAGCCGGTGACGCCGACCAGGACCGCGGCGGCGAACCGGGTCTTCGCCGTGAGCACCGCGATGCCGGCGATCGACATCACGATCATCACCGGGATCTGGCCCCACGTGTCGGCGAACCGGACGTGGAACTCCCACGGCCCGCCGAGCACCAGGTTGGCGAGCGCCCCGGCGACGAAGACCGACAGGATCACCGTCAGGTAGTAGGGGAGCGAGCCGCGTTGCAGGCTCGCGGTGAGTCCGGTCGCTCCGCGGTCGAGCAGTCGCATGCCGTGCCGGTAGGTGCCCGCGGCACTCGGGAACCCGGCGAGCCGGTGCTGGAGCGCCTCGACCGGACGCCGCAGGGCGAACAGTGCGAGGCCCCCCACGAGGGTGATCGCGGACAGACCGAGCGCGGGCTCGAGGCCGTGCCAGAGCGCGAGGTGCGGGACCTCCTCGCCGCCGAGCGCTGCGGTCGTCGCCGCGGGCTCGATGCCGTGCGCGACCACCGGGGTGAGCAGGCCGAGTGCGAGCCCGGCCAGCGCGAGCACCGAGGGCACGACGGCGAGGCCGTGCAGGGCGTGCGGCTCGGTGGTCGCGACACCGGGCTTGCGGGCGAAGGCGCCCCACAGGAACCGCAGCGAGTAGGCCACGGTCAGCACCGAACCGACCGTCACGCCGATCAGGGCGAACCAGGCCCAGCCGGCGTCGGGGCCGTGCAGGGACTCGGTGAACCCGGTCAGCACGGCTTCCTTCGCGACGAACCCGATCGTCGGCGGGATCCCCGCCATCGACACCAGCGCGAGCACCGCGACGACCGCCAGCCACGGGCGGGCGCGCCCGAGTCCGCTGAGCCGGCCGAGGTCACGCGTGCCGGTGATGTGGTCGATCGCGCCGACCACGAGGAAGAGCGTCGACTTGAAGGCGGCGTGGGCCACGAGGAGTGCGACCCCACCGAGGGCGACCGCGGGGGCACCCCAGCCGGCGGCGAGCACGAGGAACCCGAGCTGGGCCACGGTGCCGTAGGCGAGCAGGAGCTTGAGGTCGGTCTGCCGCAGTGCCCGGTACCCGCCGACGAGCATCCCGGCGACGCCGAGCAGTGTGATCGTCTCGCGCCAGCCGTCGAGCAGCGCGAACGCGGGCGCGAGCCGGGCCACCAGGTAGATGCCGGCCTTCACCATCGCCGCGGCGTGCAGGTACGCGCTGACCGGGGTCGGTGCGGCCATCGCGGCGGGGAGCCAGAAGTGGAAGGGCACGATCGCCGACTTCGTGAGCGCTCCGAGCAGCACCAGGACCACCGACACCGAGACGACCGTGCCGCTCGGGGGATCGGCGACGATCGCGGACAGCGAGGTCGTGCCCGCCGTGACCGAGAGCATCACGAGGCCCGCGAGCATCGCCAGACCACCGGCGGTGGTGACGACCAGGGCCTGCATGGCGGCGGCGCGACTGGCACGCTTCGCGGCGTCGTGCCCGATGAGCAGGTAGGAGAAGACCGTCGTGGCCTCCCACAGGACGAACAGCACGATGACGTCGTCGGCGATCACGAGTCCGTACATCGAGCCGGCGAAGGCGGTCAGGACCCCGGCGAACCGACCGAGCCCGGGTTCGTCCCGCTCGAAGTACGAGGCGCAGTAGACCAGCACCAACGCGCCGACGATCGACACGACCAGTGCGAGCACCCACGACAGGGCGTCCATCCGCAGCGTGACGTCGAGGTCGAGCTGGGGGACCCACCGGTGCCGTTCGACGACGCTGCCGTGCAGGGCGGCGTCGGTCTGGGCGATCGTCAGCACCGCCGCCGCGGCGGGGGCGAGGGCCGCGACGTAGAAGACGCGGCGGCCGAGGACGGGGGTCAGGGCGGGGACGATCAGGGCGACGATCGCGAACGCGACGAGGACGAGGACCATCGGGCACCTCCTCGGGGTCGGGCTGCAGTCCGGCTCACTGGGCTCTCACAGCTTACGAAGCGACCCATGTGGAGAACCTGTGCGGCCGGACAGCAGTCCGCTCAGGTCCGGCCGTGCGCGCGAGCCGGGATCTGCGTCGCGAGCTTGCCGCCGGAGACGTCGAGCAGGGTGCCGGTGATGTACCCGGAAGCGTCGCTCGCCACGAAGACGAGCAGGTCGGCGACGTCGTCCGGCGTCTCCCACCGGCGGAGCGACAGCGTGTCGAGCAGGCGGTCCTGCGCCTCGGTCGGCATCGTCGCGAAGCCGTTCATCGCCGTCGGCACCATGCCCGGTGCGTAGGCGTTCACGGTGATCCCCCACGGGCCGAGCTCCGACGCCAGGACGCGGGTGAACGAGACGACGGCGGCCTTCGACGCCGCGTAGGCCGCGCTCCCGACGCTGGGCACGATCGCCGCGAACGAGGCGGCGTTGATGATCCGACCGCGTCCGGCCGCCTGCATCACCGGAGCGACGGCCTGGCTCATCAGGAACGTGCCGCCGAGGTTGACGTCCATGCAGCGTCGCCAGGCGTCCCACTCCAGTTCGGCGACGGTGCCCGTGACGTTGATGCCGGCGTTGTTGACCAGCACGTCGATCGTGCCGTGCCGCCCGACGACCTCGTCCACGGCGTCGTGCACCGACTGCGGGTCGGCGACGTTGCACACGACGTGGTCGAGCGGGAAGTCCGGCTCGAAGGCCAGGTCGAGCGCGACGACGCGGCACCCCTCGCTGACGAAGCGGTCGGCGAGTGTGCGGCCGATCCCGCGCGCTGCGCCGGTCACGACGACCACTCGGTCGGTCAGGTCGAGGTGCATCGTTGCTCCCGTCGTCGGTGCCTTCAATAGGCATACTATTCGAGCATGACGGATCAGCGTGTGCTCTGGGTCACTGGTGGAGGCAGCGGCATGGGAGCCGCGAGTGCCGAGGCGGCGGTGCGGGACGGCTGGACCGTGGTGCTCAGCGGACGTCGTGCCGACCGGCTCGAGCAGGTCGCGCGCACCGTCCGCGGCGCGGGGGGAACCGCGCACGTCCTGCCCCTCGACGCGAACGACCCCGACGCCGTCACCGCCGCGCGAGACGCCGTGCTCGAGCGGCACGGCCGGCTCGACGGGCTCGTGCTGGCGGCCGGACTCAACGCCCCGCGACGCCGGTGGGACGACCAGTCGCTCACCGACTTCCGCGCGATCGTGGACACGAACCTCACCGCCGTCGTCACGCTGGTGGACGCTTCGCTGCCGGCACTCCGCGTGGCCGGCGGCGTGGTCGTCGTGGTGTCGTCGTACGCCGGGTGGTCCTTCCAGCCGGGAGCGGGTGTCGCGTACTCGGCGAGCAAGTCCGCGCTCGCCTCGGTCGTCCGCACGCTCAACCAGCAGGAGGCCGAGCACGGCGTCCGTGCCACGCACCTGTGTCCTGGTGACGTGGCGACGGACTTCCTCGACCAGCGGCCGGAGGTCCCCGATGCGGCCGCCCGGCAGCGCATGCTCCAGCCGGAGGACGTGGGGCGGACGGTCGCGTTCGTGCTCGGGGCGCCGGCGCACGTGCGCATCGACGAGCTCGTGCTGTCGCCTGTCTCGCAGCGGTGACGAGCACCTTCGAACGGGTCCTCGACCAGGTCGGTGCCGCCGTCGTCTCCGGTGCCGTCGCCGTGGGCAGCCGCCGGAGCATCGACGACCTGGTGGCCTGGACGGGTGCCAGTCGCAGCATCGTCCGCGAGGCCGTCCGAGTCCTCGTCGCCCTCGGCCTGCTCGCCGCGCGGCAGCGGGTCGGCGTGACCGTCCTCGGCATGCGGGAGTGGGACGTCCTGGATCCGCGCGTGGTGCGGTGGCGGCTGCGGGGCCCGGACGGTGACCGCGTGGCGGCCGAGCTCCGTGAGCTGCGTGCGGCGGTCGAACCCGCCGCTGCTGCCGCAGCAGCCCGGCGGGCAGCGCTCGACGAGTTCGCGGACCGACGGGAGGCCCTCCGCACCACCGCCGACGAACTCGCCGCCGCCGCGACCCGCGACGACCGCCTCGACTTCGTGATCGCGGACGTGCGGTTCCACGCGCTCGTGCTCGACCTGTCCGGCAACGCGCTGTACCGACGACTGCACCAGGTCGTCGGCCAGGTGCTGCGCGAACGCGGGAGCGTCCGCCCGGACCGGCACGACGTCGGCCTCCACCTCGCTCTCGCCGATGCCGTCCTCGACGGTCGTCCGGACGAAGCAGCCTCGACGATGCGGGCGATCGTCGACCGCACGTGAGTGGAGCGCCCCGGACCTGCGAGGATGGACCCCGGTGTGCCCCTCCGGTGCCCGTGGAGGGTGAGTCGTGGACGCAGCACAGGACCTGGTCGTCCAGCTCGTCGGGACCCCGTGGGCGTTCTTCGTGGTCGGCCTCGTGCTCGCCGTGGGCAGTGTCGCGGTCTTCCTGCCCAGTCAGGCACTCGTCGTCGCGATCGGCACCCTCCTGGTGGGCGGTGACGGCGGTCTCCTGCCGGTCCTCTTCCTCGTCGTCGCGGCGTCGATCGGCATGGTCCTCGGCGACCTCGGGCTCTACCACCTGGCGCGTTCGGTCGACCTCGGCTCGAGGTCGTGGTTCTCGCGTCCGAAGGTCCGCGCGGCCCGGGACGCCATCGACGGCCGCTACCGTGCAGCTCCCGGGCGCATCGCGGTGCTCGGACGCTTCATCCCGATGGGTCGGTTGACGACGAACCTGGTCGGCGCGGACAGCGGGCTCGACCTCCGGCGGTTCCTGCTCAGCTGCGTGCTCGCCGACGTCGTCTGGGCGGCGTACTGCGTCGGCATCGCCTCGGCCACCGGGCGTTGGAGCCGCGAGCAGCCCTTCCTCGTCACGACCCTCGCGGTCGTGGCGTCGATCCTGCTCGGCCTCGCGATCTCCGCGATCGAGAAGGCCCTGCGACGACGCAGCGAGGCGGCGGCCGCGGCCTGACGAAAGTAGGGTGGGCACCCCGTTCGAAGGAGAACCCGTGCTGCTCGACGACCTCGTGCCGGACCGCGATGCGCTCGAGCGCATCGCCACCGGCAGCACCTGGGCCGAGGGGCCCTGCTGGATCCCGTCGACGCGCACGCTGCGGTGGTCCGACATCCCTGGCGACCGGATCCTGCAGTGGCACGCCGACTCGGGGGAGACCTCGGTGTACGCGGACGGTGTCGAGTTCACCAACGGCCGCACGCTCGATCGGGACGGCAGCGTCGTGCAGTGCTCGCACGGCCTGCGTCGGGTCGAGCGTGACCGCGACGGAGTCGTCACGCCGATCGTCGACGTGTGGGACCGGGGCCGCTTCAACTCCCCGAACGACGTCGTGGTCGCGCGGGACGGCGGCGTCTGGTTCACCGACCCCGCCTACGGCATCACCCAGCCGCGTGAGGGGCACCCGGGCGTGCGCGAGTACGGCGACCACTGGGTGTTCCGGTGCGGACCGGAGGGCGGGGACCTGCGACCCGTGGCGACCGACCTGGACGAGCCGAACGGCCTGGCGTTCGCCCCGGACGAGCGGGTGCTGTACATCGCGAGCTCGTCGGGCGACGAGCCGGTGATCCGTGCCTACGACCGCCGTGGCGACCTGCTGAAGAACGGCCGGGTGTTCGCGCGGCTCGAGCCCGGAGAGGGAGCGCCGGACGGCATCCGGGTCGACGTGCACGGCAACGTCTGGTCGTCCTCCCACCGCGGCGTCGTCGTGTTCGACCCCGAGGGAGCCCGGATCGGAGCGGTCGCCGTGCCGGAGGTCACGTCGAACCTGTGCTTCGGCGGCGACGACGGCACGACGCTGTTCCTGACCGCGACGACGTCGGTGTACCGGATCGCCACGACGACGCGGGACGCTGCCGTATCCTGACTCGGCCATGCAGTGCGACTACTTCGACCGCGGGGTGTGCCGGTCGTGCACGCTCATGGGTCAGCCCTACGCCGACCAGGTCCTCGACAAGGAACTCCGGACGCGCGAGCTCCTGCACGACGCGGTCGAAGCTGCCGGGGGTCCCGGAGCGGTCTCCTGGTCGCCCGCGATCACCAGTCCGGAGTCGGGGTACCGGAACAAGGCGAAGATGGTCGTGGGCGGATCCGTCCAGCACCCCACCGTCGGGATCCTCGACCACCGGCAGCGCGGCGTGGACCTGCGGCACTGCGGGATCTGCACGCCCGGCATCCGGCACGCGTTGCCCGTGCTGGCCGAGTTCGTCTCGACCGCGGGGCTGATCCCGTACGACGTCGCCGCGCGCCGGGGCGAGCTGAAGTACGTCCTGGTCACCGAGTCGCCCGACGGCGAGCTGATGATCCGGTTCGTGCTGCGCTCCGAGGGACAGCTGCCACGGCTCCGGCAGCACCTCGACGCCCTGCGCGCCGCACTGCCGAACGCGGTCGTGGTGACCGTCAACCTGCTGCCCGAGCACAAGGCCGTCACGGAAGGCGACCGCGAGATCGTGCTGACCGAGCAGGAGACGCTGCCGATGCGGCTCGGCGGGATCACGATGCACCTGCGGCCACAGAGCTTCTTCCAGACGAACACCGGCGTCGCGACCGAGTTGTACGCGCAGGCGACGGCCTGGATCGACGAGCTCGATCCCGCGTCGATGTGGGACCTGTACTGCGGCGTCGGCGGGTTCGCGCTGCACGCAGCCCGCCCCGGTCGCGTGGTGACCGGCATCGAGACGAGTGCCGAGGCGATCCGCTCCGCGCGGCAGTCCGCTCGTGAGGCCGGCCTCGAGGGCCTCCGGTTCGCCGCCGACGACGCGACCGAGCACGCACTCCGCGCCCGTCCGGACGCGGTGCCCGAGCTCGTCGTCGTGAACCCGCCGCGTCGCGGGATCGGCGAGCGGCTGTCGACCTGGCTCGAGGAGTCGGACGTGCAGCACGTCGTGTACTCGAGCTGCAACCCCGTGACCCTGGCGAAGGACCTGGCGCGCATGCCGTCGTTCCGGCTGCGTCGGGCCAGGGTGCTCGACATGTTCCCGCAGACCGGTCACCTCGAGGCCGTGACCCTGCTCACACGGGGTTGATCCCGAGCGCCGATCGGCATTGCCAGGGAATTGCCAAGGACACGTACCCGGGTACGGCTCGATCACCATGCCCATGGGGATGTGCCCGTTCAGGTTCGGGGTAGGGGTACATAGCATCTACGGGTAGAACCGTTTGTCTCGGTTTGATAACGGTCAAGAGTTTCCTATGGTTGCCGACCGAGGTGCCGCCGGCCCGATGACCACTGCCCCCGGTGGCGCACCCCCACAATCGACCGCGATCGGTCGGGGTGGGCAGTGGATTCCGCAGCAGATGCGGCTCGTGACCCCGGTGGAGCAATCACATGAAGAAGCTTTCCCGTACCCGCACCATCGTCGGTGGCCTGGCGTTCGCCGGCATCGCAGCGACCGGTGTCGGCCTCGCGGCAGCCCCCGCGAACGCAGCGTCCGGTTCGACCTGGGACCAGCTCGCGCAGTGCGAGTCCGGCGGCAACTGGGCCATCAACACCGGCAACGGCTACTACGGCGGCCTGCAGTTCAACCTCGGTACCTGGCAGGCGAACGGTGGCGCGGGCAACCCCGCCTCCGCCAGCCGCGAGGCCCAGATCGCCGTCGCCGAGCGTGTCCTCGCCTCGCAGGGCTGGGGTGCATGGCCCGCCTGCTCCGCCCAGCTCGGGCTGAGCGGCACCAGCGGTGCAGCCCCCGCCGCGGCCGCCCCGGCCCCCGCACCGGCTCCGGCGCCCGCAGAGCAGGCTGCCCCGCAGCCTGCCGCTCCGGCACCGGCTCCTGCCGAGCAGGCCGCCCCGCAGCCGAGCACGACCGAGTCGACGCCCGCCCCGGCAGCGACGACGCCGAGCAAGCCGGCCCCGGTCGAGACGAGCGGCAAGACGTACACGATCGCCTCGGGCGACACGCTCGACACGATCGCGACGAAGCTCGGGGTCGACGGCGGTTGGAAGCAGCTCTGGGCCGCGAACACGTCGACCATCGACGACGCGAACCTGATCTACGCCGGCCAGGAGCTCCAGCTCCCCGCCTGATCTCTCCGCAGACCGGACACGACGACGCCCCACGATCTCGAGTCGTGGGGCGTCGTCGTGCGTGCGGCCTCGCGGTACTGGACTACTGCGGGTTGTCGGCGAGCCAGCCGGCGACGTCGTCGGACCGGAGCGCCTGGGACAGGGAGCCGACGGCGAGCTCGTTCAGGTTCACGATCGACTGCCCGTCCGGTGCCGTCCCTGAGCCCGCGGTCGGCACGGTGAAGGTCACGAGGTCGTCTGCCCGGACCGCTCGGAGCGACCACCCGAGTTCCGCCATCCGTGCGAACGAGAACCCTGCGTCGACCGACAGGTGCGCACTCGTCGCCGCGACGAAGTCCTGGATGCGACCGGGGTTCGTGACGGTGCCGCGGGACAGCAGCCCGTTCACGACGCCGCGCATGAACGCCTGCTGGTTGCGGACGCGGGTGTGGTCGGCGTCGACGAAGGCGTAGCGCTCCCGGACGAAGGCGAGTGCTGCGGCCCCGTCGAGCCGGTTCGCCCCGGCCGTGAAGTCGTGGCCGCGTGCTGAGAACGCCCGGGGGGATTCGACCGTGACGCCGCCGAGGGCATCGGTCATGTCCTCGAACCCGGCGAAGTCGATCTCCGCCACGTGGTCGATCCGGATGTCCAGGAGCTGTTCGACGGTCTCCGTGGTGAGGGCGACCCCACCCCAGGAGTAGGCCGCGTTGATCTTCGCGCGCCCGTGTCCGGGGACCTCGACCCAGGAGTCGCGCATGATCGACATGAGGTACACGTGCTGTCGGTCGGCGGGGACGTGCGCCAGCATCAGGGTGTCGGAGCGCCCGCCGAGCTCGGGCCGCGCACCCTCGGGGCCGCCCTGCGCGCGAGTGTCGGACCCGATGAGCAGGATGTTCTCACCGCCGGACGTGCTCGGTCGCGCACCGCTCGGGAACGGGTCGGCGATGGTGTCGCGACCGGCATCGAAGCTCCGCGCGAGTCCGCCGACGAACACGCTCGCCACGACGGCGATGACCAGGGCGACACCGACGAGCGAGCCGAGCGTCGCGATCAGGGCGACCAGGAACGGTCGCCGTCGCCGCGTGCTGCGACCGGGTGCGCGGAGAGTGTGTGCTGCGGCCGCCCGGGCGGCTCGGCGTTCGGACATGCGGGGCTCCTGTGGTCAGGTCGGCACGGACCGACCACGGGATCTTACCGCATGTGGTATTTCACGAACAGTGTTTCACTCGGGCTGTGGCTTGGCGAGCAGCTCGCCAAGTGCCGTCCGGAGTGCCGGGTCCTCCGGCAGGACCTCGCGCTCGATGTGCCGCGCGGTCTCCCACGCGGACCGGCCGGCGGGCGTCACGCTGACCACGCGGCGCCGACGGTCGGCGGGGTGCGGGGTCCGCTCGACGAGACCGTCCCGCTCCATCCGCTCGAGGGTGCGGGACATCGTCTGCGGCTGGACCCGGGCCGTGCGGGCGATGGTGTCGGCGCCGGTCGGTCCGGTCCGGATGAGGATGTCGATCGCGACGACCGCGGCGTGCGAGAGCCCGATGGCGCGGAGGCGTTCGTCCCAGTCCCGTTCGACGGACCGTGCGGCCGCGGACAGCAGGCGTCCGAGGGGCCACTGCTCGGTCATGTCCTGCATGTCGTGATTCTACGGTCGGCAGGTGCGCTCGACCGTCAAGTAATCAGCATGCTGATGATCGGTGTACGCTCACCGACGTGTCCCGCTTCCTCCGCATCGTCCTCCCCGCGCTCGTCATCGTGGTCTGGCTCGGCATCGCCTCCGTCGGCGGTCCGTTCTTCGGCAAGATCTCCGAGGTCTCCACCAACGACCAGACCTCGTTCCTACCGGCCTCGGCCGACGCCACCAAGGTGCAGGAACGGTCCTCGGAGTTCCGCGACGAGTCGGGGGCTCCCGCGATCATCGTCCTCGAGCGTGAGGGTGGCCTGACGTCGACGGACCTCGCCGACGCGAAGGCGTTGGTCACGACGCTGTCCGACCGCGCCGACGTCGAGGCCGTCAGCCCGGTGATCCCGAGCGAGGACGGCGACGCGGTCGAGATCGTCGCCACGCTCACGCAGGACGCCGAGACCGGGGACGCGGTCGAGGCCATCCGGGCCGACGTCGACGATGCGCTCCCGTCCGGTGTGAGCGGCTACGTCACCGGTCCCGCAGGGTTCACCGCGGACCTGACCGAGGCCTTCGCCGGCATCGACGGACTGCTGCTCGGGGTGGCGCTCGCCGCGGTGTTCGTGATCCTGATCATCGTCTACCGATCACCCCTGCTGCCCGTCCTCGTGCTCGGGACCGCCACCTTCGCCCTGTGCGCCTCGATCCTCGTGGTCTGGTGGCTCGCCGAGGCCGACATCGTGACGGTCAACGGGCAGGTGCAGGGCATCCTGTCGATCCTGGTGATCGGCGCGGCGACGGACTACGCGCTCCTGTACACCTCGCGCTTCCGGGAGGCGCTGCGCGACCACCGCACCGGTTGGGACGCGACGAAGGCCGCCCTGCGGGGGAGCCTCGAGCCGATCCTGGCCTCGGGCGGCACGGTGATCGTCGGGGTGCTCTGCCTGCTGCTCTCCGACCTCAACTCGAACAAGGCGCTCGGCCCCGTCGCGGCCATCGGCATCGCGTTCAGCCTGCTCGCTGCCCTGACGCTCCTGCCCGCGCTGCTGCTCGCGTTCCGCCGCGCGGCGTTCTGGCCGCTGCGTCCGGCGTTCGGCAGCGCCCACCCCGAGCTCACCGGTCCGGACGCCCGCGGCATCTGGGCGCGCGTCGGCCGGCTCGTCGCTCGGCGGTCCCGGGTGGTGTGGATCGTCTGCACGGTCGGCCTGCTCGCGATGGGCGCCGGCCTGTTCGGACTCAAGGCGGACGGGGTGCCGCAGAGCGACCTGATCATCGGGTCGTCCGAGGCCCGTGACGGTCAGGACGTGCTGGCCGACCACTTCCCGGGCGGTTCCGGCAGCCCGGCGCAGGTCATCGGTGCGGAGCGCGACCTCGACCAGCTCGTCGACGCGATCACCGCGGTGGACGGGGTCGACGGTGTGGTCGCCGCAGCGAAGGACAGTCCCGCCGGTACCGTCCCGGTGACCGGGGACGCCGCCGGCAGCGGCACGCCGACCGTCTCCCGCGGTGACGTCCTGCTCGAGGCGACGCTGTCCGACGCCGCCGACTCGGACGCCGCCGAGCAGACCGTCCGCGACCTCCGCACCGCCGTCGAACGGGTCGACCCGGGAGCGATCGTCGGAGGCGTCACCGCGACGGCGGTCGACACGAACGACACCGGGATCCGCGACCGCACGCTCATCATCCCCGTGGTGCTCGTCGTCATCCTGCTGATCCTGATGCTCCTGCTCCGCAGCGTCGTCGCGCCGCTCGTCCTGATCGGCAGCGTGATCGTGTCCTTCGCGGCGGCCCTCGGTGTCGGAGCGCTCGTCTTCGACCACGTGTTCCACTTCCCGGGCGCGGACCCGAGCGTGCCGCTGTACTCGTTCGTGTTCCTGGTGGCCCTCGGCGTCGACTACAACATCTTCCTCATGACACGAGTGCGCGAGGAAGCACTGCGGCACGGTCCACGCGAGGGCGTCCTGCGCGGACTCGGGGTGACCGGCGGGGTGATCACGTCGGCGGGCGTCGTGCTCGCCGCCACGTTCGCCGCCCTCGGCGTGATCCCGATCCTGTTCCTCGTGCAGATCGCGTTCGTCGTCGCGTTCGGCGTCCTGCTCGACACGATCGTGGTCCGCTCGCTGCTCGTGCCGGCGCTGGCCTACGACCTCGGGCACCGGGCCTGGTGGCCGTCGCGCCTCTCGCGCACGAACCCTGACATGTGACACGCTGGACCCATGCCAGTTCCCTCGACGCAGCCCGCTGCCGAGCGCAAGCTCCTCCGTGACACGGTGCAGGACAAGATCCGCGACGCCATCATGGACGGCACGCTCGAGCCCGGGGAACGGCTCAACGACGACGACCTGATCGCCTGGCTCGGGGTCTCCCGGACGCCGATCCGCGAGGCCCTCGCCGAACTCGCCCGGGCCGGACTCATCGAGATGGCGCCGAACCGCTACACCCGGGTCGCGGCGCCGACGAAGGACGAACTCCTCGACGCGTACCGCACCCTCGGCGTGATCTACGGTGGCGTCGTGCGGCTCGCGGTGCCCCGGTTCACCGACGCGCAGCGCAAGAAGATCGTGAAGATGCTCGACGACGTGCACGCGCGGGTGGGCGCCGACGAGCAGGACCAGGTCGCCCGCGACGGCGCCGGCATCTACTCGATGTGGGCCGACGCGTGCGGCAACCCGTCGCTCGTGCAGCTCTGCAACTCGACGACGGACGGGCTCTCCTTCAAGCTCCGCGTGCCGGAGCTCGCCGAGCTCCTGCCGGCCGAGGTGATCCTGCCCGAGCTGACCAAGCTCAAGGACGCCGTCGTCGCGAAGGACCCCATCGCCGCCGAGCTCGCCATGGAGGCGATCCACCTGCTCCCGTCGCGCGACTAGCCTTCCGGACGCGACCAGGCGACGGCCTGGAGGCGCGTGGCCGCCCCGCCACACGCCTCCAGGCCGTCACCGCGTCACCACGCGACCAGGCGAGCCGTCAGTGCGCGACGGCGCTGATCATCCCGAGACCGACGCTGATGCGGTCGGCGACCTCGATGAGGTCCTCGGCCAGGGATCCGAGGTCACGGTCGCGGAGCTGCGTGAGGCGTCCGGAGATCGAGAGCGCGGCCGCGGTGTCCCCCGAGGCGTTCCTGATCGGCGCTGCGATGCAGAACCGGCCGAGCGCGAGTTCCTGGTTCTCCTCGGTCCAGCCGCGCTTCGCCGAGACGGCCAGGTCGGCCGTCAGGGCGTCGTGCGACGTGATGGTGTGGTCGGTGTACCGCGCCAGGTCCGCACCGAGGAGCCGCTCCCGGTCCACCTGTGACAGGTCGAGCATGAGGGCCTTGCCGAGTGCCGACGCGTGCAGCGGCTGTCGCATGCCGATCATGGTGTGCGACTTCGGGGCCAGTGACCCCTCGAAGTGGCAGAGGTAGATGCACGAGGCGGCGTCGCGCACCCCGACGTTCGCGGTGAGGCCGATCCGGTGCGCGAGTTCCTGCGCCGCGGCCCGGCTCTCCCGGTGCACCGGGTTGTGGTTGAGCCCCTGGCTGGCGAGTTCGAGCACGGCGCGACCGACCGAGTACCCCTGCGAATCGGGATCGCGGCGCACGTACTCGAGCGACTCGAGCGTCGCGAGGAGCCGACCCGTCGTCGATGTCCCGAGGCCGATCGCCCGCGCGATGTCGGAGGCACGCATCGGCCCGTCAGCAGCACCGAGCGCGCCGAGGACCGCCGCGGCGCGCTCGACGCTCTGGTTCGGAGGGGTGGTCGTCATCCCCTCATTCTGGTCTGCGACGGCGATCAGGACACCGTGACGCCGCTGACGAACGCGTTCGAGCGCACCTGCGCAGCTGTCAGCGGCACCCCGCCGAGCACGACGTCCTGGAACGCGACGCCCGAGATCCCGTGGGCGGCGTCCCAGCCCGACAGCGTCACGGAGTCCGCCGTGACGTCGGTGAAGTGGCGGATCGTGATGCCCGTGATCCGACCGCGTTCGTCGCGGTAGCCGGTGTCGTTCGAGTACTGCCCCTTGAGGACCTGCAGCACGATCGCTCGCTTCCCGACCGGCTGCGACTCCACGTGGAAGCCGTCGACCGTGACGTCGGAGACCGTCGCCCAGTCCTGCACGTCGAACTTCAGGGCGACCTCCTTGGCGCGGAGCACGTACGACTGCGTGATCGAGATGTCGGTGAACAGCGACGTCTCCATCGAGGAGCCGAACCGGACGGGGTTGCCGCCGGTGACGTTCCAGAAGGTGGTGTCGAGGGCGTGCAGCCCGCGGGTCTCCGGCTCGCCGTTCGTGGCGGCGTCGAGGGCGTGCCAGCCGAAGCCGTCGTCGCCGCTCATCACGAAGTTGTGCTCGACCGCCATGTCCTGCACGCCGTCGGTGTCGATGCCGTCGTTGTTGATGAGCGTGCCCATCAGGTTCGTCCACGACACGTGGATGCCCGACGACCGGATGTACAGCGTCTGCCACCACTGTGCGTTCCGGACGCCGATGCCGGAGACCGTGACGTCGGAGCTGTCGCGGAACCGGATCGCCATCGTCTTCGCGGTGCGCGAGGTGTCGTCGCCGGCGTCGAGGATCCCACGGCCGAGCACCCGCACGCCGGTGACGCCGTCACCGTCGATGCGACCGTGCACCAGTGCACCGGGAGCCAGGTAGATCGTCTGCCCGGACGTCGGGCGGATGACTCCGGCGTCGTGCTCGCCCGGGCCGAAGTACCGGACCGAGGGGTCAGCGGCGGACGGCACGGTCGTCTCGGCCGGTGTGACGAAGAGGAACAGTGCGCGAACGCCGGGCGTCTCGATCACGAGCGGGTGTGCGTCGCGGATCGTGAACGTGATCGTGGAACCGGAGCGGGTCGTCGCGATCGACAGCGTCCGTGGTGTGACGACCGGTGTGGCCGACGCGGCGAGGCCGGGCATGGTGACGCTGACGGTCGCCGTACCGGCCCCCTTGGCGAACATCGCGACGTCGTGCGAGGTGCCGCTGACCGACTCGGCCCTGACCGGCACGGCCGTCCCGTTCGCCGAGACGGTGTGCGCGGTCGCGGTGGGCGAGGTGGGGTTCCCCGGGTTGGGCTGGATCGTGGCGGTGCCGGCGGTGACCGCTGACGGACTGGCGGCGGTGTCCGCGACCGCAGCCGCGCCTCCCGGCCCGGACGTGCCGACGGCGGCGAGTGACAGCGCGACGACCGTCGCGATGGTGTGTGCGCGCAGGCGCATGGCGATCTCCCTTGATCGTTGTGGGTGCTGCAGGTGGGTCAGTAGACCTTCACGGCGCTCGCCGTGACGAACGGCGACCCGTTCGTGGCGGTCACGACGACGCGGAGCGAGTCGGTCCGCACCGGGGCGAGGTCGTGGACGCGATGCCGGTGCCGGTTGTCCGTGACGGTCTCGAGCTGCCGCCACGAGCCGTCGACGGACACCTCGATGCGGTAGTCACGGGCGAGCGTCGGGACGGCGTCCCAGTGGGTGCGGTGGTGGTGCAGGTTGATGAGGTCGGCGTCGACGTCGTCGTTCCACACGATCCGCACCTGGCGCACGTCGATCGGCTCCGTCCAGTCGAGTGTCAGGGCGGCTCGGCCGTCGCCGGCCTCGGACGACCACAGGTGCGGGCCGCCGAAGGGACGCTGGTACCCGTCGACCACCCTGGAGGCCCGCCACGCGTCCGATGCGCCGGCTGCGGTGAACGCGAAGGACCGTCCGCGCAGGGCGCGCGCTTCCCAGTCGGTCACGGGCTGGTCGGACTCCTCGGGGATGTGGTCGTCGAACTGCTCGTCGTCGGCCGTGCGGGCACGGAGGGCCAGCACCCCGTACGGGTGCCCGTCGGTCAGGACCAGACGGACGCCGGGGGCACGACGGACGACGACGACCGCGTTGCACGGCTCTCCGGGTCGGAACGCGAGGTCCACCACCGCCTCCCCGGATCCGGCAGCCACCGCAGCGGTGTGGGTGGCGACGTGCTCGATCGGGGCGTAGTTCTGCGGCTTGCCGGTCGTCCAGAGCTCGATCGTGAGCTCGGCCGCGGTGCCGTCGTCGTCGGCGACGGTCCGGAGCGCGAAGGAGCCGAGCGCCGGGTCGGCCGGCAGGACGATCGCGACGTCGCGATCGAGTGCGAAGGTGTCGGCGGTCGCCCACGGGGTGGTGTCGATCGAGGTGAGTTCACTGCTCGCGGTGATCGTCGCCCGGCGGGCCAGGTCGGCACCGTCGACGGCCCGGACCCCGATGAGCGGGGCGTCCTCGCGGAGCAGTGTCTGCTGGAGCATCTCGACGTGGTCGGCGCCGAGCGTGCGGGGCGTCGTGCCGTGCCGGGCGACGAGGTGTGCGGCGGTGCCGGCGGCCTGGCCCTGGGTGGCGCACGTGGCCATCACCCGCGTGGAGCCGAACGCCACGTGTGACGCGGAGATGTTCCGGCCGGCGAAGAGCAGGTTCGCGACGTCCGCGGAGTAGAGGGAACGGAAGGGGATGTCGTAGGTGCCGTCCGTGTACCGCTGCTGCGCGCCTGCGGTCTCGGCGTACACGCCCTCGACGGGGTGCAGGTCGATCGACCAGCCGCCGAACGCCACCGCGTCGGGGAAGGTCCGCTGCGACAGCAGGTCCTGCTGGGTGAGCGTGTGGTCGCCGATGAACCGGCGGTACTCCCGTTTGCCGGGGATCGCACCCACCCAGTCGAGCGTGAGGGTCTCGGCGTCGAAGGCGCCGGAGTTCTTGATGTGGTCCCAGATCCCGTAGACGACGCCCCAGAGCTCATCGCGGATCCGCTCGTTCTCGGCGACGGTGTCGAGCGCACCGCCCCACTCGATCCACCAGTAGTTGCAGCCGTTGTCCCCGGTCTTGATGGCCCGGTTGGCCAGGATCGGTGTCGTCGTCAGGTCGACGGCGATCGACGGTGGCACGAACTTCTCGGGCCGACCGGTGTCGTGCGTCGAGAAGAAGATCGAGCTGCCGAGCAGTTCGTCGTCGGGCTGTTCCGGCGCCCACGCCTCACCGTGTTCGGCGCGTCCCTCGCGGCCGGTCCGGAACGACGCCCCGGCGAGTGCGCCGACGAGGCCGTCGCCCGTGCAGTCCAGGAACACCGGCGCGGTGAAGGTCGTCTCGATCTCGGACCCCATCGTCCACCCCGTGACGGAGGTGATCCGGGTGGCGCCGTCGTCGTCGGCGGTCGTGACGATCCGGACGTCGGTGTTGAGGTGCAGGTGCACGTTCGGTTCGGCGCGCACGAGGTCGAGCACGACCTGGTCCCAGTAGATCGCGTTGCCCTGCGGGTTCCGGTACTGGTTCTCGAGGAAGAGCTCACCCATGATCCCGGTCTCGCGGGCGAACCGATGGGTTCCGTGCGCGGTCGCCCCGACCACCCACACCCGGATCTCGCTCGAGGAGTTCCCACCGAGGACGGGGCGGTTGGTGACGAGGGCGACGCTGGAGCCGAGGCGTGCGGCGGCGACCGCGGCGCACACGCCGGCGAGACCGCCTCCGACGACCACGACGTCGTGGTGCTGTTCACGGGACTGCATGGCGGTGACGGTATCACTCTCTGGCGCTTCCTTCCCACTGTGTGGCAAAGTGTGCCCAGCAAGTGCTATCGTCAACGAACTCTCGACAACGAAGTGTGAGGTCACCCCATGAGCGACGGAACCCGAACGCGCACGAGCGCGGACGCCGCCGGCCCCCCGGACGCCCAGGCAGCACTGGGCGACGACGCGCGCCGACAGGGCATGCGGAAGGTGATCGTCGCCGCGGGCGTCGGCCACTTCGTCGAGTGGTTCGACTTCGGCCTCTACGGCACCCTGGCCACGGTCATCTCGCTGTACTTCTTCAAGCAGGGCGACCCCCAGGTGGCGTTGCTCTCCGCGTTCGCCGTGTTCGGTGCCGGCTTCGTGATGCGCCCGCTCGGTGGTCTGTTCTGGGGCTCGCTCGGCGACCGGGTCGGCCGGAAGACCACGCTCGCGACGGTCATCCTCATCACGAGCGGAGCGACGGCCGTGATGGGCATCCTGCCGACCTACCAGAGCGTCGGCCTGCTCGCACCGATCCTGCTCGTGCTGGTCCGGCTCGTGCAGGGCTTCGCCGCCGGTGGCGAAGGTGCCGGCGCGACGACGCTCCTGGCCGAGTTCGCGCCCTCGAACCGACGGGGCTTCGTGACGAGCTTCATCGACGTCTTCGGGTTCGCGGCCTTCATCGTCGGTGGCGGGCTGGTGTTCCTGTTCACCGCGCTCGCGGGCGACGACGCGCTCGAGACGTGGGGGTGGCGCGTCCTGTTCCTCATCGCGGTCCCGCTCGGACTGGTCGGCCTGTACCTCCGGAGCCGGCTCGAGGACACCCCCGAGTTCCGGGCACTCAAGGCGAAGGGCGAGGTCGCGGCGAACCCGTTGCGTCGCTCGCTCCGCACCGGGTGGAAGGCCCTGCTGTTCTGCATCGGCTTCGTCGTCCTCAAGGCGGTCGGCCACTGGATCCTGCAGACCTTCATGCCGTCGTACCTGCAGGCCGACCTCGGGTACTCGCCGCTGGTGTCGTACGGGGTCGTCGTGATCGGCTTCCTCGTGATCGCGGGACTCGTGCCGTTCTTCGGTCTGCTGTCGGACCGGATCGGCCGGAAGCCCGTCATGCTCGCCGGCTGCACCGGCTTCCTGGTGCTGACCTACCCGACGCTGATGCTCATGGACGCCGGCAACTTCTGGGCGGCCGCGGGCGCGATGGTGCTGCTCGGCCTGTTCATGGCGGCGTTCGACGGTGCCGTCAGCGCGGCGATGGCCGAACTCTTCCCGACCGCGATCCGTTACGGGTCGATGGGCATCGCCTACAACATCAGCGTCGCGCTCTTCGGCGGCATCACGCCGTACTTCGCCACGTGGCTCATCAGTGCCACGGGCAACACGTTCGCGCCCGCCTTCTACGTCATGGCGGCTGCGGCGATCACGGGGATCACCGTGCTGCGGGCCCGTGAGACGAACAAGCAGGGCCTCGCCGTCCGGTGAGGGACGCGACAGCGGGCATGGGGTGACCTGCCAGGCGCATCCCATGTCCGTCGTGCGCGCGCCGGTTATGGTTTCCCGGTGAGCAACGAACCCGAGCAGACGACCGAGCCCGCGCGCCGCGGTGCCGCGACGCCGCGCCACGGGCGCCAGAAGCGACGCGCTGGCGTCGTGTTCCCGGCGGTGGCGGGGGTGCTCACCATGGTCCTCCTGCTGAGCGGCGGGTACGCGGCGTACGCGTACAACCAGCTGTCCGACGGCGTCACGATCGTCAACGCGATCACCGGCGACAAGGACGAGAAGAACGACGTCGACGGCAAGGCGCAGAACATCCTGCTCGTCGGCGACGACCACCGACCGGACAACGCCACCCCGGAGCAGCTCGCCGAGCTCAGCACCGAGGACGACGGCGGCGCGACGAACACCGACACGATGATCGTGCTGCACATCAACGCCGACGGCAGCCAGGCGACGATGATCTCGTTCCCCCGCGACTCGTACGTCGACATCCCGGACGTCGGCAAGGGCAAGCTCAACAGCGCGTTCTACTACGGCACGCTCAACGGCGGTGGGGACACCGGCGGTGCGAAGATGCTCATCAAGACCATCGAGAACCTGAGCGGGCTGCAGATCGACCACTACGTCCGGGTCTCGCTGCTCGGCTTCTACCAGGTCGTGAAGGAACTCGGGCCGGTGGAGGTGTGCCTCAACCAGGCCACCAACGACCCGTTCTCCGGGGTGAACCTGCCAGCGGGCAAGTCCTCGCTGGACGCGAAGGAGGCGCTGTCCTTCGTGCGACAGCGCCACGGCCTGCCGAATGGCGACCTGGACCGCAACATCCGTCAGCAGTACTTCCTGTCCCAGGAGGCACGGAAGGTCACCTCGGCGGGCACGCTGCTCAACCCGGTGAAGATGGGCAACATCCTCAAGGCCGTCGGGGGATCGATCCAGACCGACACCAACCTGATCGACCTCGCCTCGCAGATGCGGAACCTCCGGCCCGCGAACATCCAGTCGGCCACCATCCCGACCCTCGGGACCCCGACGATCTACGTCAACGGATCGGCGCTCTCCATCGTCGAGGTGGACACCGTCGGGCTGCCGGCCTTCGTGCAGGGCCTGGTCGGCGAGCCCGAGGCCTACACCGCCGCCGGTCCGGCGCAACCGGCGAACACGTCCGTCACCGTGCTGAACGGCAGTGGTGCGCAGGGTGCGGCCACCGCCGCGGGGCAGGTCCTGACGGCTCGCGGGTTCCAGGTCGCACCGGCCGGGTCCTCGTCCACCACGAAGGTCACGCAGGTGCAGTACCCGGCCGGCCAGGAGTCGCAGGCGAAGGCCGTCGCGGCCGTCGTGCCGGGCGCCGTCGCCGTCCGGACCAACGCGGTCACCGGCGTCACGCTGGTGCTCGGCACCGACGGCAAGACCGCGAAGCCGGTCGCGACCGAGCCGAGCGCCGCGCCCTCGACGCCGGCGGACAGCGGCTCGGGCTCGGGCTCGAAGCCGGCGGAGCAGCCCGCGAAGGAACCGTCGCCGAAGTCGACCGACGTGCACAACTACGGCACCGAGGGCACCTGCATCAACTGATGGGAACCGGCCAGGCGAGGCGTCGGTAGGTTCGTGGAGTGACCAGCGCCGCACGCCCGATCGTCCTGATGACCTACAACATCAAGAACCCGGACCCCGCGCACGACTGGCCGGCCCGCCTGCCGATCGTGCTCGAGGTGATCCGCCGGCACGACCCCGACCTGCTCTGCGTGCAGGAGGCGTTCGCGCACCAGATGGACGACCTGCGCGCCGGGCTGCCGGACCACGCCGACGTCGGGCAGGGGCGCGAGGGCGGCGACGCCGGGGAACACGCGGCCGTCTTCTACCGCCGCGACCGGTTCCGCCCGTCGGACGAGGGATCGTTCTGGCTGTCGGACACCCCGGACGAGCCGGTCTCGAACACCTGGGGCAGCCTGTACCCGCGGATCGCGAACCACGCCCGGTTCCTCGACACCGAGGGACCCGCGTTCACCCTGCTCACCACCCACCTCGACCACGAGCCCGGACCCCACGGTGACGAGGTCCGGGGTCGGAGCGCCGCCCTGATCGCGGAACGGCTCGCCGGGGAGACCGGTCCGGTCGTCTTCGCGGGCGACTGCAACGAGCCCGCGGGGAGCGGCACCGCGTCGAGGGTGTTCTCGGAGGCCGGGTTCGCCGATGCCTGGCTGACCGCGGGGGATCCGTCCGACCGGACCGCGACGTTCAACGACTGGCAGCCGCCGGTCGACTCCGGGGAACGGATCGACTGGGTGCTCACCCGCGGTGTCAGCGGCGTGGACCGCGTCGTGATCGACCACGACGGCCCGGAGACCTGGTTCGCCAGCGACCACTTCCCGGTGGTGGCGACCCTGCGCATCTGACCCGCGTCAGCAGCTCCGGCGTGCGTGGACGGGCATCGGGGAACCGAGCACCGTGACCGTCGTCTCGTTCGTCAGCGCGGACACCCCGTTCGTGCCGACGTCTGTGGCGTCCTGGGCATCGTCGTCCGTCGCGGGAGCCTCGTCCCAGCCCTCCTGCAGCAGGAGCTGCCAGGCGCGGGAGTCGTCGGAGCCGTAGGACACCCGGTGCGACCGGGGCGCGTCGGCGATCTGCTCGTCCAGGTCGTCGCCCACCTGGATGCCGTCAGGGCCGGTCAGCTCGATCCGGGCACCCGAGCGGCTCCGCACCGAGTCACGCAGGATCCGGACCTCGACGGCGTTGCCCGCTCGGGCGTCGGAGCGCAGGGCGGCCACGCGGATGGCGCCACCCCAGGTGTAGGTCGTGCCGGCGGGGAAGCACGCGCCACCGTCGCCCTCGGCCGTCTGTGTCCGCGACGGCGTGCCGAGCAAGCGGTCGAGCACGGTCACGGTGAGCCGGGAGTCGCGCATCGACGACTCGAGGACCGTCTTGCCGCCGTTCCGGAGCACGAGGGCCTCGGCGTCGAGCTCGATCGAGTCGACCCGTCGGAGCTTCGCGTCCGACACCCGGACCGGTGCGGCATCGTGGGATGTCTCCGCCGCCACGGCTGCGTCCGCGCCCACCCCTGGCGTGCCGTCGAACGCGAGCGCACCGGCCGAGAAGGCCAGCACGGCGGCGCCGAGCGCCAGCAGGGTCCGAGGAGTCACCGTTCGACGGTAGGGCCTCCACCGGGACAGAACGACAGGTGTTACCGAATCGGAGCCTGCCCGTCACCGGACCGTGACAAACGAGCATCACGCACCTGCCGGCCCTGGAGCGGTGCGGCAGGCGGGCGCAGGCCGCTCCGCGCGGCGGGGGACAGCCTCCTGGACGGCCCGCAGCGACCCCCTGCGTACCGTCGGCGGCATGACGGACCAGCAGAACGACCAGACCGGGCCTGACCAGTACGTGATGCAGGACCCCACGAAGATGTACGCCGACAAGAAGCCCGACGAGCAGTACCTCGAGGGTGCCGGCACCGACGCGGAGATGGCGCAGAACGTCCCCGCCGACCACGGTGAGGACACCTACCGCGGCTCGGGTCGTCTGACCGGCCGCAAGGCGCTCGTCACCGGTGGCGACTCCGGCATCGGTGCCGCCGTGGCCATCGCCTACGCCCGCGAGGGTGCGGACGTCGCGATCTCGTACCTGCCCGAGGAGCAGGAGGACGCCGACCGCATCGTCGGGCTCATCGAGGCCGCCGGGCGCAAGGCCGTCGCGCTGCCGGGTGACATCACCTCGCTCGAGGTCTGCGAGCAGCTCGTCGCCGACGCGGTCGAGCAGCTCGGTGGCCTCGACATCCTGGTGAACAACGCCGGCAAGCAGCAGAACGTCGACGACATCACCAAGATCTCCGACGAGGAGTTCGACGAGACCTTCAAGACGAACGCCTACGCGACGTTCCGCATCACGAAGGCCGCCGTGCCGCACCTGCAGCCCGGCTCCACGATCATCAACACGACGTCGATCCAGGCGTACGCCCCGTCGCCGCACCTGGTGCACTACGCGGCCACGAAGGCGACCGTGAACAACATGGCGAAGGGCCTGGCGGCGCAGCTCGCGCCGAAGGGGATCCGTGTCAACGCGGTCGCCCCGGGGCCGATCTGGACGCCGCTGCAGCCGGCCGGTGGCCAGCCGCCGGAGGCGCTGCCGAGCGCGGGCGAGCAGACCTACCTGGGCCGCTGGGGGCAGCCGGCCGAGCTCGCGCCGGCCTACGTGTTCCTGGCGAGCGGGGAGTCGTCGTACGTCGTGGGCGAGACGCTGCACGTCGACGGCGGGATGCCGACGCCGTAGCGACCGCGGCGGGAGTCCGGCGGGAGTCCGGCGGGAGTCCGGCGGAACCAGGTTCTGGACACAGCACCGTGCAGTGGCGCGGTGCGGTGTCCGGAACCTGGTTCTCTTCGTGCGGGCGCCGGCTCAGCAGCTGACGGAGCGAGCCATCCGCTCGAGGAGCTCGCGCGCGGACATCGCGGCGGCCAGCTCGACCTCGACGGGGTTGATGCCGATCGCCTGCTCGAACGCGCGACGGCGGGCCTGGTCGGCGATCGGCACCTCGGGGCGCTGGGGCAGCACGGCGATGGCTCGCGCCGCCGCCTCGAACGCACCGGCGGGACGTCCGAGCTGTTCCCACATGGCCCGGACGTCGTGCGCCACCTGATCGGGGTCGCCGCCGAACTCGAAGCCGGTCGAGGCCATGGTCGCGAGTCCCTGGGCAGTGGGGTCGTTCGGGGTCATGTCGGCATGGTCGCACGGACGGCCGCGAACGGGCTCGACGTCGTGGTCTGTCCCCCCTTGTGCCGACACCCGTACCGGGGATTCTGGTGTCCCCCGTTCTGCGTTTGGATGGAGGTGCCCCGGACCAGGGGTGACACGGACAGGACGTCCGGGGACGACGGAGGGCACGATGCTCGAACACACCAGCGCCGACACGCAGGCCGCGGCGGCCGCGGCGGCCACGCTGCACCTGCGGATCACGATCGTGGGTGCCACCGTCGACCTGCTCCGGGACGTCCCCTTCCACGAAGCCCGGCCCGTGCAGGTCGCCGAGCGGATGGGCATCAGCGTCGCCGAGCTGGAGCAGCACTTCCCGTCGTGGGACGGCCTGGTCCTCGCCGCGCTGGACCGCTGGAACGGCGCCCGGATGGACGAGGTCACGCACGAGGTCGGCGATGGCTCGACCGTGGACCTGCTCCGTGCCATCGTCGCCTCGAACGCCGAGGACCCGGCCCTGATGCGCCTGCTCGTCGCCCTGCTGTCCGTCGCGGGCAACCCGGCGCACCCGATGGCGACCTACCTGCGGTCGCGGTACCAGCTCTTCTTCGCGCAGATCAAGCGCGGCCTGGAGCACGACGTCGCGATCGGCCGTGCCCCGCACACGATGGACCCCCGCCGCGGCGCCGAGCAGCTCATCGCCCTGTACGAGGGGCTGCAGCTGCAGGCCCTGCTGCGCGCCGAGCTCGACCTGGTGGCGGCGTTCGACCGCGCGGTCGCCCGGCTCGAGCGTGGCTGGATGGAGCGGTACGAGCCGCAGGCCGCCCGCCGTCTGGCGATGTGGGACGACGACGACTCGGGCAGCTGGGAGATCTGACCGGCGGTTCGTCCGCGGAGCGCGTTCCTTGCGCCGTCGTGCAGCGCCCCGCGGGTACTCCGGGAGTCGCAACCTGACGGAAGGAACCGACATGGCAGCACCGAACCCCATCCAGGTCCAGAAGTACCTGAGCGGCATCGACTACCCGGCGTCCAAGGACGACGTGGTCTCGACGGCCGAGCAGGAGGGCGCCCCCGACGACGTCCTCGAGGCGCTCCGCGCGATCCCGGACGGCGAGTACGACGCCCCGACCGCGGTGTCGAGCGCGGTGTCCGACGCCGGCTGAGCGCGGCACACCCACTCGGTGAGCAGGAGCGGTCGGGTGCGTGCGCCGCACCCGACCTCTTCTGCTCACGAAGCGCAGCTCACGAAGCGCAAGCCCTGCTCACGAAGCGCCGCCGGAGCGCGATCCGCGCGGCACCGAGCCGTCGCCGGGGTCGTACCCGGTGTCACGGATGACCCGCAGCGCCGTGGTGTCGTTGTGGACCGAGTGCACGACGACCCGACGCGTCCGGCGGAGCGCTCGACGGGCACCCGGTGTCGCGAAGAGCCCGCCGAGCACCAGGCCCGCACCGATCCCCAGTGCCACGGACACCGCCGCCACGAAGTCGAGCGCGGCGCTCGACGACCCGGACATGAAGTTCAGCAGGGCGTTCGAGACGGCGACACCGGGCAGCAGTGCCCCGCAGAAGGCCGGCACCGCGATCGCCGCGACGGCCGTGCGCATCCGGACGGCCGCGTAGGTCGAGAGCACCCCGAGCAGCACCGCCGCCAGGAACGTCGCCCCGAGGAGCGGCAGCCCGGCCTGCCGCAGCGCCCACAGTGACGCACCGGCGGCGACGGAGAACACCACGGCGACCGGGATCACCCGGGCGCTGGCCTGCTGCACGAAGCAGTTGGCGCCGGCCGACACCACGGTCAGTGACAGCGACGCCCAGAGCGGCAGGGTCTGCGTCACGATGCCGGACGGGTCGACCTCGATCTGCAGCCAGTGCGTCATCGCGATCCCGGCCGGCACCCCGACCACGATCGCCGCGATGACCAGCCCGATGTAGAACGCCCGGGCCACGGCCATCGCCCGGAACCCCGAGATGGCGTCCTGTGCCCAGGTCACCAGGGACGGGTGCGGCAGCAGGAGCACCACGAGCGCCGCGACCATCGTGGCCGCACCGTTCGCGTTCAGCACCCCGGCCCAGATGGCCAGCGTGCCGATCGCCGACGCCACCGCGCCCTGCGCCCCGGACACGAAGAACTGCGGGTAGCCCCGGTCGGTGAGCCAGCGCCCGGAGACGATGATCCCGAGCATCAGCACGAACGCCCCGAGGCCGGCCCGCCAGCCGCCTCCGGCCTGCACGGCGATCGAGATGCCGAGGATCGACAGGCCGACGTCGGACAGCCACATCGGCCAGCGCGGTGGGAGTCGCAGCACGGCGACCAGGGCGTTCACCGCCGAGGTCATGTCGCGGTCGTCGTGGATCAGGTCGTCGACGATCTGGTTCGCGCGGGCGAGTTTGTCGAGGTCGGAGCCGTCCGACCGCACGGTGCGGACCTTGACGAGCGGCGGGACGTCGGCCGGGGCGTACTGGATCGTCACCGAGCTGCCGGAGAAGTCGAGGTCGAGCGGCGCGAGGTTCCACTTCGTCGAGACCGCGACGACGGCCGTCTCGACGCTACGGGTGTCGGCACCGGAGGCGAGCATGACCTCGGCCAGGTCGAGGCAGAAGTCGACGATCTGGGTCGCCGTGTACTGGTCGCGCCTCTTGGCGTCGGGCTCGACGTGCTCGTAGATCGTCCCGCGCAGGCGGGCTCGTGCGTCGCGCAGGTCGTGCTGCGCGAGACTGCGGCGGCGTGGCCGGGGCGGGCGGCCCGGCTTGTGCGCGCCCGGGGGGTGCTGCTCGGCCATCACGCCATGGTGTCCGTCGACGGCGGCCGAGTCCGGGCGTCCCCTGGACGCGTCCGGATCAGCTCCGGCGGCGCGTGCTCAGACGACCGAGGGCGAAGGCCGCGACGACCGCGCCCACCAGCACGAGGACCGGTCCGGCGGTCAGCTGCCAGGGGCGGACGCCCGCGACGAACGCGTAGTCGGACAGGGGCGCGTACGCGAACCAGCCGGACGACGACGGCGGAGCCGTCAGCGCGAACACGATCCCGACGACGACGGCCAGCAGGCCGAGCCAGAGGGCGACGAGGGTCGGGGTGGCGAGGAATCGGGGCACGGCACCCAGCGTAGGTGGGCGACGGACTGGAGGCCCGTGGCGACCCCGCCACGGGCCTCCAGTCCGTCAGGTGGTGACGGTTCCTGCGTTCCGCGCCTACTGCTCGAAGGTCGCGTGCAGCGTGATCTCGACCCCGGTCAGCGCCTTGCTGACGGGGCAGGTCGCCTTGGCGTCCTCGGCGGCCTTGAGGAAGGCCGCCTCGTCGATGCCGGAGACCTCGCCGCTGACGGTCAGGACGATGCCGGTGAGACGGAAGCCGCCGGCCGGGTCCGGACCGAGCGAGACGTCGGCCTTGACGTCGAGGGCCTCGACCGTGCCGCCGGCCTCGCCGAGGACCGCGGAGAACTGCATGGCGTAGCAGGCCGAGTGGGCGGCGGCGATGAGCTCCTCGGGGCTCGTGGTGCCGCCGGCGTCCTCGGCGGTGCGCTTCGGGAACGAGACGTCGTACGTGCCGACCTTCGAGCTCGAGAGTTCGACCTGGCCGGAACCGTCCTCGAGGCCGCCGTTCCAGGCGGTGCGTGCGGTGCGAGTGGGCATGCCCGCTCCTTTCGTGTGGGGGAGCGGCCCCGAACGGGACCGCTGTTCCCGAGTCAATCGGAGAACGACCGTTCTCGCAACGGGCTCACGGGGAAGACGCAGGGTTCGGCCGGACGCGAGCCGAGCGACATGCGTTGCGCAAAACAACAGGTGTACGATAGCGGAACCGGATCGTTCGATCCGCCGCGACGCCGCACCCCTCCTGACGCCCGACGGATCCCCGTAGACCCGTCGTCCACAACAAGGAGAACCCATGCGCGCCGTCGTGTTCGAGCAGTACCAGACCTTCCCGTCCCTGACCGAGGTCCCGAAGCCCGCACCCGGGCCGGGTGAGGTCCTGCTCAAGGTCGCCGGCGCCGGTGCCTGCCACTCCGACGTCGCCGTGTACCGCGAGTTCCAGCAGGGGCAGCCGGGAGCCCAGGCCCCCGCGTTCGTGCTCGGCCACGAGAACTCCGGCTGGGTCGAGGCCGTCGGCGACGGGGTCACCGGCTTCGCCGAGGGTGATGCCTACCTGGTGTACGGGCCGGTCGGCTGCGGGCACTGCTCGTACTGCTCGAAGGGGCAGGACACCTACTGCGAGAACGCCGCGACGAACCCGTACATGGGCATCGGCCTCGGCCGTGACGGCGGCATGGCGGAGTACGTCAGCGTCCCGGCGCGGAACCTCGTGCCGCTCGGTGACGCCGACCCGATCGCCGCCGCACCGCTCAGCGACGCCGCGCTCACGCCGTACCACGCGATCAAGAACTCCCTGCCGAACCTGGCCGGGGGCGGTCGCTTCGCGCTCGTCGTCGGGCTCGGTGGCCTCGGGCAGATCGCCGTGCAGATCCTGACGGCGCTCACCGGTGCCACGGTCATCGCGACCGACATGAAGCAGGACGCGATGGACCGCGCTGCCGCCCGCGGCGCGATCACCGTCCCCGGCGGCCCGGACCAGGCCGAGCGCATCCGCGAGATCACCGGCGGACGCGGCGTCGACGCGGCCTTCGACTTCGTCGGTGCCACCCCCACGATCAAGGTCGCGCAGGCATCGATGGCGGTCGGCGGGCGGTTCACCGTCGTCGGGATCGCCGGTGGCACCACCGAGTGGAACTTCTTCGCGACGCCGTACGAGTCGACCATCACGAACACCTACTGGGGCACGATCGAGGACCTGCACGAGGTCGTCGCGATGTACCGCGCCGGGCAGATCGTCCCCGACGTCGAGCGGTACGCGCTGTCCGACGCACTGGAGGCGTACCGGAAGCTCGAGGCCGGGGAGCTCTCGGGTCGCGCGGTGGTCGTCCCGACGCTCTGAGGCGCGGGAGTACCTGGTCGAATCGGGCGTACCTGGTCGGGAGTTCTGACCAGGTACGCCCGATTCCACTTTGTAGCGCGGGCGTTCTGGGAAGGAACGCGCGCGGTCAGCGTCCCGCGGCGTAACCCTGCGCGCCCCGCGGGTTCGCGGCGGCACCGAGGATCCCGGTGTCCGGGTCGCGGGTGACGCACGACAGTCGGCCCAGGCTCCAGTCACCGCCGCGGGTCACGACGTGTCCGCGGGCCGCGAGTGCCGCGATGACCTCGTCTCCCAGGCGGTCCTCGACGACCAGGCCCGCGGGCTCCCACGTGCGCGGCCAGAACGACCCCGGGAACGACGTGGTGTGCAGCGCGGGTGCGTCGATGGCCTGCTGCGGCGAGTACCCGCCCACGATCCAGCGCAGCAGGAACAGCAGCTGCCACTGGTCCTGCTGGTCACCACCGGGGGAACCGAGCGCGGCGACCGGCTGACCGTCGCGGAGCACCAGGGTCGGGGTCAGCGTGGTGCGGGGGCGCTCGCCGGGGCGCAGGGTCGAGGCCGTGCCCGGTTCGAGCCACGTCATCTGCAGGCGGGTGCCGAGACAGAACCCGAGCTCGGGGATCGTCGGCGACGACTGCAGCCATCCGCCGGAAGGGGTCGCGCTGACGATGTTGCCCCAGCGGTCCACGACGTCGATGTGGCACGTGTCGCCGCGGGTCTCGCCGTCGGCGGTCACGAACGGCTCACCGCGGTCCTCGAGCGGAGCGGCCGGCGGGACCTCGGTGTCGGCTTCGGTGTCGCGGGCGACCTGCACGGTCGGTTCGCCCACCCCGACCGAACCGGCGGAGTCGTACGAGGTCCGGACCGGCGGCAGCGTGTGCTCGACCCCGGCGATCGTGCCGGGTCGGAGCTCCGCCGAGGCCCGCTCGCCGATCAGCGCACGGCGCTCGTCGGCGTAGGCGTCGGAGAGCAGGACGTCCATCGGGACCTCGCCGTCGCCGTAGAACGCCTCACGGTCGGCGAGGGCGAGCTTCTGCGCCTCGACGATCGTGTGCGCACCGAGCTCGGTCGACGGGTCGAGCAGGGCGTCGTCGAGCGGTTCCAGCAGCCGCAGGGTCTGGAGCAGCGCCGGCCCCTGGCCCCACGGCCCGGTCTTGGCGATCGTGCAACCGCGGAACTCGGCGGTCGTCGCGGGTTCGTACGTCGCGCGGAACGCCGCCAGGTCGGACGCCCGGATGACACCGGCGTGGTCGGTGCCCGAGGCGTGCCGGTGCGGTTCGCGGACGAACCGGTCGATCGCCTCGGCGACGAACCCCTCCGCCCACTCGGACCGGGCCGCATCGATGCGGCCGGTCCGGCTGCCGGCACCGGCACCGGCCTCGACCAGCCGGTCGAGCACCGCAGCGAGTGCCTCGTTGCGCACCAGGTCCCCCGGGACCGGCACCGTGCCTCCCGGCAGCCACTGGGTGGCGGAGGTGGGCCAGTGCTGCTCGAACAGCTCGCGCACGGCGGTGATCGTCCGGATCACCGCGGGTGCGACCGGGTGGCCGTCGCGGGCGTACCCGACCGCGGGGGCGAGGACGTCGGCCAGTTCCCAGGTGCCGTGGTCTCGGAGCAGGAGCAGCCAGGCGTCCACCGCGCCGGGGACGGTGGCGGCCAGCGCGCCGGAGCCGGGGACCAGGTCGAGGCCCTCGGCGCGGTAGTGCTCCGGGGTCGCGCCCTCGGGCGCGGGGCCCTGACCGACCAGCACCGTCGGCACGGGGTTCGCGGCCGTCGCGAAGACCGCTGTCAGGTCACCGCCGGGGCCGTTCAGGTGGGGCTCCACGACCTGCAGGACGAAGGCCCCGGCAACGGCCGCGTCGAAGGCGTTGCCGCCGCGCTCGAGCACCGACTGGGCGGTCGCCGTCGCGATCCAGTGCGTCGAGGCCGCCATCCCGAACGTCCCCTGCAGGTCCGGACGGGTGGTCTGCGCTGCGGGCGGGACGAAGGCGGGGTTGAGCGTCGGCATGACACCATCTTGCGCGCTCCGGGCGTCCCGGCACCGGATGACAGCTGCCGCAGCCTGCCGCCCTCCTGCTCGTGCCCCGTCGCGTACCCCCGGAACTGGGGTTGCCCCACCGCGTCAAGGGGGTTGTTTCTCCCCCCGGAAAAGGTGACCATCGTTCGGCGGCGCGTAACCGACGTGCCGCCGAACGGTCGCGCAGGGGCGCGTCCGCCACCCGGACCGCCTCCCTGCGGTCCCAGCTCAGGGAACTCATGCGCCGCACTTCGTCGTCTTCGGCTCGCCTCCGCCCAGTCCGCGCTCGGGTCGTCGCAGCGCTCGTCGCGCTCGCCGCCGTCGCGACGGGGCTCGTGAGCACCGCCACCCCGGCCGCCGCCGCCCCGATCGTCTACACGGGCACCGTCGCCGCGGGCAAGACGCTCTGGCCGGGCGACTCGGTGACCTCGAACAACGGGCAGTTCCAGCTCGTCATGCAGGGCGACGGCAACCTCGTCGAGTACGGCATCGGTCGCAAGGTGCTCTGGGCGTCGAACACGTCCGGCAAGTCCGGGGCCTTCGCGCAGATCCGGGCGAACGGCACGCTCGCCATCGTGCACAACAACGTGCGGATCGCGCTGTGGGGCGGCGCCGGGCACGTCGGCCGGAACTTCGGGGTCCGGCCGGACGGCACGATGCGCATGATCAACACCGCCAACAAGAGCGTCGTCGAGTTCCCCACGTACCAGGACAGCGTCGCCGCGGGGAACCTCATCCTGCCGGGGACGGTCCTGCGGTCCGACTCCACGAACGCCCGGACCCTCACCATGCGCGCCGACGGCGTGCTCGCGCAGGTCGTCAACGGCAAGCAGGTCTGGGCGACGAAGACCGCCGGGAACGTCGGGGCCTACGCCTCGGTGCAGGCCGACGGCAACTTCGCCGTCTACTCGGCCGCGAACAAGTGGCTCTGGTCGAGCGCCACGAGCCGTGCCGGCGGCGGACGGCTCCTCGTGCAGGTCGACGGCAACGTCGTGCTCTACGGCAAGTCCGACACCCGGGCGTGGTCGACCCGGCCCGTGACCGGGCTGCTGTGGCCGGTCGCCAGCACCAAGATCTCCGGCCGGTACGGTGACGACCGTGGCGTCGGACACGTCCCGCGCTACCACCAGGGCACCGACTCGTCCGTGGGGATCGGTACGCCCGTGTACGCCTCGGGTACCGGGACGGTCACCACCACCGTCGCGAACCACGCGTCCTACGGCAACTACGTCGTCGTCACGTACGGCAACACCACCGTCCTCACCGCGCACCTCAGCAAGATCGGAGTGAAGAAGGGGCAGATCGTGTCGAAGGGCAACGAGGTGGGCAAGTCCGGCAACACCGGGCAGTCCACCGGGCCCCACGTGCACGTCGAGGTGCGCCAGGCCGGCTCGCTCATCGACCCGCTCTCGGTGTTGCACTTCCGGTGATGCGGCCGAACCGGGCGCTTCGGCTGTCAGGATGGCCGATCTCGCGACACTCCTGAAGTGAAGGGAGTGTTGTGACGATCGACGACTCACGCCTCGTGCGCCAGATGGTCGCCGGGGACCGTACCGCACTGGCGACCGCGTTCGACCGGTTCGCCCCGGTGCTGACGCGCTACGCGTGGGCGGTCTCCGCGACGCCGACCGACGTCGAACGCGTCGTGCAGGAGTCGTTCCTGTCGCTCTGGCAGCACGCCGACGGCCTGTACCTGCCCACCGGTCTGCTACTGCCGTGGCTCCTGGCCGTCTGCCGGTCACACGCCCGGACGAGTGGTGCCGTCGACAGCGGCGGCGCTTCGCCGTTGCGCTGGGTCGAGGACGACCTGCTCGCCCTGCCCGAGACCGACCGACGACTCGTCGAGCTCTGTCTCGTCGAGGGGCGGACGTGGTCGGAAGCCGCACAGCACCTCGGACTCCGCCCGCAAGGACCCACGCCACGGCGTGGGTCCCGAGCGACGAAGGAGGTGCAGCGATGAACTCCGAGCCCCCGATCGGAGACGACCTGCAGCGCATGCTCGTCTCGATGAAGCAGAACGTGCTCGAGCGGGCCGAACCGCGGAAGCGCCGTGGACGTCGCACCGGCATCGTCATCACCGTCATCGCCCTGCTCGCCGTGGGTACGGCGGGTGGTGGCGTCGCGCTCGGGCTCATCCCGACGTCGTCCACCGAGCCCGAGCCCACGCCGAGCGCCACCAGCCAGCCGAGCCAGACCGTCACGCCGTCGTCGGCGCCGGTCGTCGGTGAACCGACGCCCACGCCCACGCCCACGCCGACCGCCCCGCCGTACTCGGCGACGGACTGGTCGACGTGGACGATCTCTGTGGATGCCGTCGGGCCGGCGACGCTCGGCAGCCCCGCCGGGTCCGACGACGCCGCACTGCGGGCGGCGTTCTCGCCTGCGCCGCCCCTGATCGACGACACGGGGACCGTGATCTACCCGTTCGGTTGCCCGAACACGAACTCCCGGATCTGGGACGGACCCGGCGGCGAGCGCGTCGTCGAGGTCGTCGCCGGCGGCACGGTCGGTACGGTCGTCATCCAGCAGGGGCAAGATGCCGCACCAGGACAGCAGGTCGGCCCGAAGACGCTCGAGGGGGTCGGTCTGGGCAGCACCCTCGCCGAGGTCAGGAGCGCCTACCCGGACCTGGTCCAGACACGGACGGACGCGGCGGGTGGTACCCGTGACACGTTCTGGGCAGCTCGGTCCGGCGAGCGGTACATCGTCTTCCAGTTCGGCGAGGGGAGCGACCGCGTGGTGACCGTCTTCGTGGCCGGCACGAGCGAGCCGGTGGCCGACTACTGCTCCTGACGCCACGCCGGAGCACCGTGTCCGTCCGCACGCCGAGACCATCCGCGAGGCCACGCAGCGCTTCGCGAGCTGACGTTCGCTTCGTGAGCAGGAATGGTCGGATCGCCCTCGGGAAGCCGACCGTTCCTGCACTCCGAGCGCGGGCGACCCCGCACCGTGCGAGGGAGCGGCGTCGAGCGCGTCTAGCCTTGCGGTGATGAGGAAACGCGGCGGAACGGTGCTCGTGTTGGTGGCGATCGGGGTCCTGGCTGGGGTCCTGTCCGGGCTGTTCGGCGTCGGCGGCGGGGTCGTCGTGGTGCCGGCGCTCATGGCCTTCGCGCAGATGGACCAGCGTCGGGCCTCGGCCACCTCGCTCGTGGCGATCGCCCCCGCGGCCGTCGTCGGTGCGGTCACCTACGCCGTGCAGGGCGAGGTGCACTGGCTCGCGGCCCTGACCCTGGCGGTCGGCAGCGTCATCGGCGCGCCGATCGGTGCCCGGCTGCTCCGTGCCCTGCCGCTCCGCGTGCTGCCGTGGATCTTCGTCGGGTTCATCGCCGTCGTGCTCGTCTCGCTGTTCACCACGGTGCCGACCCGCGGCGGCGAGGTGCACTTCGGGGTCGTCGAGGCGATCGTCCTGCTGTTGCTCGGGCTGTTGTCGGGGGTGCTGTCCGGGCTCGTCGGCGTCGGTGGCGGGGTCGTCATCGTGCCGGGACTCGAGGTCGTGCTCGGCGCCGGCGACCTGCTGGCGAAGGGCACGTCGCTCCTCACGATGGTGCCGACGTCGGTGTCCGGGACGGTCGCGAACCTGCGGCGTCGCGCGGCCGACCTGCGGGTCGGGCTGACGGTCGGCATCACCGCCGCCGTCTGCTCGCCGGGTGGTGCCCTGCTGGCGCGCCTGGTCGACCCGCAGGCCGGCACCTGGCTGTTCGCGGCGTTCCTGGTGGTCGTCGCGGTCATCGTGCTCAGCCGCGGGCGTCGGAGGGCACCACAGAACGACGCGAGCGACGGGGAGGTCGCGTGACGGGCCTGCCGGCAGGGCGCGACGCGGAAGCCGTGCTGGCGGCGTTCGCCCGCACCACCGGCGACGTCGCCGCGGCCCGACGGGTCGCCCGACAGTTCCACGACCTCGACGAGGGGGAGCGTTCGGCGCTGCTCTGGAGCGAGGACGACGGCGCGAAGCTCGTCGCCGTCCTGCTGCTCGTGCAGGCGATGCGGGCGCACCCGGATCCGGAGCTCACCGACGAGTACCTGTCCGCGGCGAAGGCCGAGCGGTTCGAGGACCCGGTGCTCGTCGACCTGGCCGCCGAGGAACTCGTCGGCGCCCCGTTGGTGGGCGCTTCGACCGGCCCGCTGTTCGCGCTCGCGAAGTCCGACGTCGCGATGGTCCGCCGCATCGCGGTCGTGGCGACCCTGGCGTTCGTGAAGCAGGGCGACGCCGAGCTGCCACTCGGGATCGCCGGGCGCCTGGTGCGGGAGCGCAGCGAGACGGTGCAGTCGGCACTCGGGCTGGTCCTGCGCGAGACGGGGAAGCGAGCGTCCGAGGCGGCGCTCGTGGCGTTCCTCGAGCAGAGCGGCCGGTTCCTCAGCCCGGCCGCCCGCCGGACGGCCACCGAGCACCTGCCGCCGGGGGAGCGCGACCGGCTGCGGGGCTGACGGCGCTCGCGGTCGCGCGGGACGCGTTGCTCGCCCTGGCAGAACCCGCCTGAGGCGACGGCCGGGAGGCCCGGTGCGGGTCCGCCCCGCCGGAGGCCGCCGTCGTGTACCGGCCCCACCGCCGTGTCGGGTCCGACGCCTATGCTGCGGGCATGCACACCGAGGTGCCCCGGATCGACGCCGGACTCGTCGAACGACTCGTCGCGGAGCAGTTCCCCGACTGGGCCGACCTGCCCGTGCGCGAGGTCGACCACCAGGGCTGGGACAACCGCACCTACCGGCTCGGAGACGCCCTGTCGGTGCGACTTCCGAGCGCGGCCGGCTACGTGCCCGCGGTCGAGAAGGAGCAGGACGTCCTGCCGTACCTCGCCCGGCGGCTCGACGTCGCCGTGCCGGAACCCGTGGCGCTCGGGGAACCGGGCCAGGGGTACCCGTTCCCGTGGTCGGTGCGGCGGTGGCTCGACGGGGTGCCGGCCGTGCAGGTCGACGACCTCGACCACGAGCGCTTCGCGGCCGAGGTCGGTGCCGTGCTCCGGCAGCTCCGGAGCGTCCCGGCGACGGGCGGCCCCACCGCCGGTGCGCACTCGTTCCACCGCGGGGAGCACCCGTCCGTGTACGACGCCGAGGTGCGGGCGGCGCTCGACACGCTCGGCAGCGGCAGGGCCGGCCGCTCCGTCGTCGACCGCGGCGCGTGCGAAGCGGTCTGGGCCGAGGCCCTCGCCAGCCGGTGGGACGCGCCGGCCGTCTGGTTCCACGGTGACGTCGCCCCGGGCAACCTGCTGGTCGACGACACCGGGCGGCTGTGCGCGGTGATCGACTTCGGCACGTGCGGCGTGGGGGACCCGGCGTGCGACCTCGTGCTCGCGTGGACGATGCTGGACGGCCCGGCGCGACGGGTGTTCCGGCAGTCGGTCGACCTGGACGACGACACGTGGGCGCGCGCACGGGGATGGGCGCTGTGGAAGGCACTCATCATGCTCGCGGGCAGTGCCGGACCTGGTGACCGCGACGAGCACGAGCGGGTCCTCGCAGCCGTCCTCGGCTGACGTCGAGCGCACCGCCGCCCGCCCGCGCCGACGTGCGCGAGGGGGACGCGGGGCTGGGAGCGTCCACGGGGCGGGCGCGTACCGAGGAGGGGAACGCGAGTCGTGCCTCCAGGCCGGCTCGAAGCGACCACGAGAGGAACGCGACGTGCGCGCACTGACCTGGCAGGGCACCGAGAAGGTGTCCGTCGAGACCGTCCCCGACCCGACCATCCAGGAGCCGACCGACGCGATCGTGCGGATCACCTCCACGGCGATCTGCGGGTCCGACCTGCACCTGTACCGCGTGCTCGGCCCGTACATCGACCGCGGCGACGTCCTCGGCCACGAGCCGATGGGCATCGTGGAAGAGGTCGGGTCCGGCGTCACGAACCTGAAGGTCGGTGACCGCGTCGTCATCCCCTTCAACATCTCCTGCGGCCACTGCTGGATGTGCCAGCACGGCCTGCAGTCGCAGTGCGAGACCACCCAGGTCACCGAGTACGGCACCGGTGCGTCGCTGTTCGGCTACACGAAGATGTACGGCCAGGTCCCCGGTGGCCAGGCCGAGTACCTGCGTGTGCCGCACGCCGACTACGGCCCCATCGTCGTGCCGGACGACGGCACCCCCGACGACCGCTGGCTGTTCCTGAGCGACATCCTGCCGACCGCGTGGCAGGCCGTGCAGTACGCCCAGGTCCCCGAGGGCGGCACGCTCGCCGTGCTCGGCCTCGGCCCGGTCGGCCAGTTCGCCGCCCGCATCGGCAAGCACCTCGGCTACCGCGTGCTCGCCGTCGACCCCGAGCAGGTCCGCCGTGACCTGGGGGCGAAGCACGGCGCCGAGGTGTTCGACCTGACGAAGGACCTGGTGCCCGAGCTCGTCGACCTGACCGACGGCCGCGGCCCGGACGGGGTCGTCGACGCCGTCGGCATGGAGGCCCACGGCAACCCGATGGCGGGCTTCGCACAGCGCGCCGCCGGCCTGCTGCCCGACAAGCTCGCGCAGAAGGCGATCGAGACCGCCGGCGTCGACCGGCTGGCCGCCGTGCACGCGGCGATCGACCTGGTCCGCCGCGGTGGCACCGTCTCGCTGAGCGGTGTCTACGGCGGCATGGCCGACCCGATGCCGATGATGACGCTGTTCGACAAGCAGATCACCATCCGCGAGGGCCAGTGCAACGTGAAGCGCTGGATCGACGACATCATGCCGCTCGTCTCCGACCCGTCGGACCCGCTCGGCACGCTCGACCTGACCACCCACCGCGTCTCGCTCGAGGAGGCCCCGCACATGTACGAGGTCTTCCAGAAGAAGCAGGACGACTGCGTCAAGGTCGTGCTCGACCCCGCGATGGCCGCGGCCTGATGCGGATCGTCGTCGTCGGCGCGACCGGCAACGTCGGGACGGCGGTGCTCCGTCGGCTCGCAGCCGTGCGCGCCGACGGCGACGGTGACGCCGCTGGCGTCCGGATCGTCGGCGTCGCCCGGCGGCTGCCGGACCTGCGCGCCGAGCCGTACGCCGCTGCCGTCTGGCACGCCGTCGACGTCGGGGCCGCGGACGCCGTGGACCAGCTCACGGCCGTGTTCCAGGGCGCCGATGCCGTCGTCCACCTGGCGTGGGCCCTCCAACCGACGCACGACATCCCGGCGCAGCACCGCACGAACGTGACCGGGACGGCGAACGTCCTGGCAGCCGTCGCGCGCGCCGAGGTGCCCCAGGTCGTCGTGGCGTCCTCGGTCGGCGCGTACCGCGGGGTGGACGTCGACGGCAAGCACACCCCCGTGGACGAGAGCTGGCCCGCCGACGGGATCCCGACGGCGACGTACTCGATCCACAAGGCAGCCAACGAAGCGGCGATGGACGCGTTCGAGGCCGACCACCCCTCCGTGACCCTCACGCGGCTGCGTCCGGGGCTGATCTTCCAGCGGGACGCCGCCGCCGAGATCCGGGGGCTGTTCCTCGGACACCTCGTGCCCATGTCGATCGTGCGGTGGATCCGCTGGCTCGTGCTGCCGCTGCCGTACCCGTTCGTGTTCCAGGCCGTGCACGCCGACGACGTCGCCGACGCCTACTGGCGCGCGGTCGACCGACGGGCAGCGGGGGCGTTCAACATCGCGGCCTCGCCCGTGCTCAACCCGCCGAGACTGGCCCGGGCCTTCGGCATGCTCGGTGCCGTGCGGATCCCGCTGCGGTTGCTGCGCGGGATCGTGACGGTGACGTGGCGGCTGCGGTTGCAGCCGACGGACGCCGGGTGGATCGACATCGCCGCCGGCGTGCCGATCATGCGGACCGACCGTGCCCGGTCGGTGCTCGGATGGGAGGCCCGACACACCTCCGAAGAAGCGTTGCGTGCACTCGTGGCCGGGTTCGCGGACGGTGCGAACGTTCCGGGGTCGGGGCCGCTCCGCGGTTGAGCGGGCTCGGGCTGGCCGGGGGCGGGGGGCGCTGCCTGGTCGTCCCGGGTGTACCGGGTGCTTTCGGGCGTACCGGGTGGTTCCGGGCGTACAGGGTGCTTTCGGGCGTACCGGGTGGTTTCGGGCGTACCGGGTGGTTCCGGGCGTAGCGGGTCGGAAGTTCTGACCAGGTACGCCCGGTTCCACATTCCATTGCGGGCGTTCTGGGAAGGAACGCCCGCTCGTGTTCCCCGTCTCGCGCTACGCTTCGCTCGTCGTTGTGAGAAGGGGGAGTGCGATGGTGCTCAATTGGTCCGCGTTCAGTGAGCTCGAGGGGCCGGGGGAGTCGGGGATGCCCGACCTGTTCGACGGCTGGTTCGGCATCGCGTTCGGGGTCGTCGCGGCGCTGACGATCCTCACGACCCTGTCGATCGTCATCCTGACGCTCTACCGGGGCAAGCGGATGGCCGACCGTGGTCAGAACCCCCTCACCATGCAGGAGGACATCGCGTACCAGGCGATGCAGAGCCGTACGTTCGCACCGGACAAGCCGCTCGAACAGCGCCTCGCCGAACTCGACGACCTGCACGCGCGCGGCGTGATCTCCGACGAGGAGCACCGCAGCGCCCGAGCCGAGGCCCTGCGCGGACGATGATCACCTCCGAAGAAGTGCACAACCCCCTGATCCCGCCGGTCTACGACCTCGTCTGGACCCTGCTGATGGCGCTCGTCGTCGTCGCGGTCATCGCCGCCGTGTGCATCGCGGTGGTCCGCAGTCGGCGCCCCCACGGTGCCCGGCGGACCTCGCCGGAGCAGCGGCTCCTCGAACTCGACGAGCTGCACGCCCGCGGTGTCATCACCGACGACGAGCGCAGAGCCGCGCGGGCCGAGGCCCTGCGCGGTTGAGCATCCCCGACTTCGACGTCGAGCCCGCTGTCGGACCGCGCTTCTGGCCGCGGGTCCTGGGCGTCGTCTCTGCGGTGACCGGGGTACTCGCCGTCATCGGGTGGCCGCTGCCCATCGTCTCCGGGCGCACGGAGCGGGCGCACGCGTGGGAGCGAACCGTGCAGGGTGTCCAGGACTGGCTCGCGTTCGACGGTTGGCGCCTGTCCGGCTCGTCCTGGGTCTACGGGGCGGCGTCGATCGCGGCGTTGACGGGAGCGATCACCCTGTTGCGACCCCAGTGGAGCAGCGCGCGGAAGTTCGTCGTCGTGGTGGCGCCGACGGGCACCCTGCTGGTGGTCGGACCGGCGGTGCAGTGGGCAGCCGGTCTGCCGTGGTCCAACTACGGCCAGGGTTCGACCGGCGGCATCGCGCTCGGCATCCTCGCAGCGTCGGTCGGCGGTGCCGCCGTCGTGGGGCTCCGGGCCCTGATCCCCAGGAGTGTCCAGCACGAGGACGACGTGAACCCGCCACCCCGCGGGGTTCGCTGACCCGGACGTAGAGTGGGCGGGTGCTGCTGCCGACGGACCTGCTCGGGGTGTGGGACCTCGACCGCACCGTGCACGACCACCGTGCCGGGGCCGCGGGGACCGTCACCGGGACCACCACCTTGACTCTGGTCGGCGACGACGAGGTTCGCTGGGACGAGTCCGGCGTGATGACCTTCGACGGCCGGTCCACCCCGGTGTCCCGGACTCTCCTCCTCCGGCGCGGTCCCGACGGTGGCTGGACCATGCACTTCTCCGACGGTCGGGTCTTCCACGACTGGGTCTGGGGCACGAGCGTCGCCCACGCCTGCGCTCCGGACGACTACACGGGTGCCTTCGACGGCGACGAAGACCGCTGGACGGTGCGGTGGGAAGCGCGGGGCCCCGCGAAGGACTACCGGCTGGACAGCGTCCTCACCCGACCCCGGCCGTGACCCGCGGGGTCGGCGGTCACCGCCAGACTGGGGGCATGGCACGCTCCTCCGGCACCGGCACCGACGCCCCGCGCATCACCCTGACCGAACCGACGAACCTCGAGGACTGGGCGCCAGCTCCCGGTGACGTCCTGACGGGTGACCGCATCGAGGGCAAGCGCATCGACGTCCTCGATCTGGCCGACGAGCGACTTCCCGACCTGGAGATCGAGGAGTGCGTCATCGACACGTTCCGGGGCGACGACGCGGACTTCCGTGGGCTCCGGGTCCGTGACTCGGTCATCGACTCGCTCGACGCCCCGATCCTGCGGGCGTCGAGCAGCGCGTGGCGCGAGGTCCGGGTCTCCGGCGGTCGGGTCGGCTCGGCCGAACTGTACGACTCCGGGTTGAACGGCGTCGAGTTCGTCGGCATGAAGTTCGGGTTCGTGAACCTGCGCGGCTCGACGATCACCGACGTGGTGTTCCGCGACTGCGTCATCGACGAGCTCGACATCGCCGACGCGAAGCTGCTGCGGGTGTCGTTCGACGGCAGCAGCATCCGCGCCGCCGAGGGGTCGAACACCCGCATCGACCACGTGGACCTGCGTGGAGCGGACCTCGATCGGGTCGAGCGGCTCGAGGGGTTCCGCGGGGCCACGATCGGCGCCGACCAGCTGTACACGCTCGCGCCGCTGCTGGCTGCACAGGCCGGCTACCGCGTCGACTGACCCACGCCGAGTTCGCGCTCACCGACACTGCACGCGCGACCGGCCCCGCGAACTGTCGCTCAGCCCGAAACAGTGCCTGAAACAGCGCCGACCCCGGCCAGCGCCGCGGCCAGGTCGGCCTGCACCAGGTCGCCGTGCACCGCAGCGCCCGTCTGGGTGCCGGCAGCCGCCGACGCGATGACCGTCGCCATCGGGGCCGTCACGTTGCCGGCCGCGTAGACCCCGCGCACCGCGGTCTGCCCGGCGGCGTCCACGGTCAGCGCGGTCGCGAAGCGGTGGTCGCCCATGAACTGGTCGGTGGCGGCGAGGCCGAGCCCGGACAGGAAGTCCACCCGCGCCTCGGGCCGGCTCGCCGTAGCCAGGGCATCGAGCTCGACGAAGGAACCGTCGCCGAGCCGGACCCCGGTCAGCCGGTCACCCTCGGAGACCACGGCGGCGACCGGTCCCTCGACGACTGCGATGCCGCGTGCGGCCAAACCGGCCAGGGTCGTGTTGTCCATCAGTGCCGGGTCCGTCAGGAACGCGGTGACCCGATCACTCAGCGCCCGGAACATGAGCGCGTGGTGTGCGGCGTTCGGCGTCGTGACGAGCACCCCGATCCGCTGGTCGCGGATCTCCCACCCGTGGCAGAACGGGCAGTGCACGACCCCGCGCCCCCACTGTTCGGCCAGGCCCGGGACCTCGGGCAGGACGTCCACGGCGCCGGAGGCGACGACCAGTCTGCGTGCGGTGACGACCGAGCCGGAGTCCAGCGTGACCGAGAAACCGACCGGGTCGTGGCCGTCACCGGTCGTGGCGGACGTGGCCACGATCCTCCCGGCCGTGACCTGGACGCCGTAGGCGGCGACCTCGTCGCGACCGATGCGGATCAACTCGGCGGGCGCGACACCCTCGTGCCCGAGGTAGTTGTGCGCACCGGCCGCCGGAGCGTTGCGCGGCTCGCCGGAGTCGACGACGAGCACCGAGCGCCGCGAACGGCCGAGGATGAGGGCGGCGGAGAGGCCGGCGGCCGAGCCGCCGATGACGATGACGTCGAAGTGTTCAGGCATGCGCTGATCATGCGGCCGGTCATGAGCGGACAGCAACGAACTTTGCCGGTGTGGCAACATGGCCGGCATGGGACACAGCACCCGGGATGCGGCCGCCACGCGCACGACGGCCGACGTCGTCGACGGGGTCGGCCCCCGACTGCGCGCGCTGCGCGCCCACCGCGACGTCACACTCGCGGCACTGTCCGAGCAGACGGGGATCTCGGTGAGCACCCTGTCGCGGCTCGAGTCCGGGCAGCGGAAGCCCACGCTGGAACTGCTGCTGCCCCTCGCCCGGGCGTACCAGGTGCCCCTCGACGACCTGGTCGGCGCACCGCAGACCGGCGACCCGCGCGTGCACATGAAGCCCGAGGTGCACGGCGGCCACGTGGTCGTGCCGCTGACCAAGCGGACCGGCGGGGTGCGCTCGTTCAAGCAGCTGTTCCCGCCGAACACCCCGGGCGGGGACCCGTCGCTCAAGACGCACGAGGGCTACGAGTGGCTCTACGTGCTGTCCGGGCGGCTCCGGCTGGTGCTGGGGGAGCACGACCTCGACCTGGGTCCCGGTGAGGTCGCCGAGTTCGACACCCACACACCGCACTGGATGGGCAACGTGACCGACTCGGTCACCGAGGTGCTGTGCCTGTACGGGCCGCAGGGCGAGCGGGCGCACGTGCGGTCCCGACCCGCCGCTCGGTGAGCGGCTGACCGAGGGCGTCGTCAGCGGCCGCGCCACCACCGCCGCGACCGCGACCGCAGCCGTCGTGCCCACCGGCGCACCGGGTTCGCCCGCCGGCCGTTCACGCGGAACGTGTGGAAGGCGCGTCGCGTCCGCACCCAGACGGACGGGAGGCCCGACAACGGTCGCGCGGACACCTGCACCGTGAGCACGGGGTCGGCCACCACCCGCCAGGCCGGGTCGAGCTGCATACTCAGGTCGACGTCGTCGTGCACCTCGGCGTCGTCCCGGTGCGCTCGCCCGCCGACCGCGGCCCAGGTCGACCGGCGCATCGCCATGGCGGACCCGAACAACGGTGGGTGTCCGAGCGCACCCCGCATCAGCACGAAGTACGGGCCCATGTACACGGCGTCCCACAGTCGGCGCACCACGGGGCCACCGCCCCGGGGCCGGCCCGGACCGGTGACCGCGACGACCTCGGGGTCGGCGAGCAGGCGGACGGCGTCGGCGATCCAGGACGGCGGTGGGACGGAGTCGGCGTCGAGCCGCACGACGACGTCGCCGGTCGCCCGGTCGTAGCCGCGCGCCGAGGCCCGGGCGATCCCGCGCACCGGCTCCGTCAGCACGACCGCACCGGCGTCCCGGGCGATCGCCGCGCTGTCGTCGGTGCTGCCGTTGTCGACCACGACGACCTCGTCGGCCGGCCGGGTCTGGGCCGCGAGGGCGGCGAGGCACCGGCGCAGGTGCACGGCATCGTCCCGCACGGGAATCACGACCGAGACACGGGGCATCCGTCGATCCAACCGGCTGTCGCCTGTGCGGATTGCCGGACCGCGTTTCCCGGCATTCCTGGGTCCTGACCCAGAGGGCAGCGCGCACGTTCGATGGCGAAACGCCCCCGGTGCACGCCGGGGACGACGACAACCGGAAGGCCGACCATGACCACGAACCCACCCGGGAACGACTCCGGGACGCCCATCCACGACCGCACCGCAGCCTCCGAGGGGCACGAGGTCGCCCCCGGCGTGACGGTGCCGTCGTACGCCAGCGGCACCCCCGCCGCGCGACCCACCGACCCCGGTGCGCCCCAGACCTACGACCCGTACGGCGACAGCGCCGCCGAGGTGCCGTTCGACGCACCCCTCGACGCCGTCCCGGCCGACGAGCAGCTCCCCGCCGTCCCGTCCGCCGCTTCCGCCGGCGGCGCTGGCAGCGCCAGCGGCTCCGGCAGTGACTCGGGCAGCGGCTCCGGCAAGGCCGACGCGGCGAAGGGCGCCGCGCAGGACGTCGCCGGCGACGCCAAGGAGAAGGCCGCGAACGTCGCGGGCACCGCCAAGGAGCAGGCGTCGAAGGTCGCCTCCGAGGCGACCGACCACGCCAAGCAGCTCTACGGCCAGGCGTCCGAGAACCTCAAGCAGCAGGCCGGCGAGCAGCAGCAGCGCGCTGCCGGCGGACTCCGCTCCCTCGGCGAGCAGCTCGGGCGCATGGCCGAGAACGACGACGAGCAGGGCGTCGCCTCGAAGGTCGTCCGCGACCTGTCGGGCCGCGCGACCTCGGCCGCCGGGTTCCTCGAGAACCGCGACCCGGGCTCGCTGCTCGACGAGGTGAAGACCTTCGCCGCGAAGCGCCCCGGCACCTTCATCGCGATCGCCGCGGGCGCGGGCCTGCTGGCCGGCCGCCTGACCAAGGCGCTCGCGACCGAGGTCAAGCACGAGAAGGAGGCCGGCGACGGCACCACCGGATCGGGGAGTGGCGTATGAGCCAGTCCGTCCCCGGCGCGACACCCCTGGGCGAACCGACTCCCGAGGAGCGCGCTGCGACCACACCGCTCGGTGAGCTGCTGTCCGACGTGTCGCGCGACCTCTCCAGCCTGTTCCGGCAGGAGGTCGCCCTCGCGAAGGCCGAGCTGACCGACTCTGCGAAGAAGGCCGGCAAGGCGGGCGGGATGTTCGGCGGCGCCGGACTCACCGCCGTGTTCGCCCTGCTGTTCCTGTCGATCGCCGCGTGGTGGGGCCTCGGTTACCTGATCGGCAACGCCTGGTCCGCCCTGATCATCGCCGTCGTCTACGCGATCGTCGCCGCGATCCTGGCCGTCCGCGGGCGCAAGGAGATCAAGGAGATCAAGGGCGCCCCGCAGACGGTCGAGACCGCCAAGGAAGTCCCCGAGACACTCAAGCCCAACACCGGGAGGAAGCCATGAGCACCCCAGACGAGATCCGCGCCGACATCGAGCGCACCCGCGGCGAACTCGGCTCCGACGTCGACGCCCTCGCCGACAAGGTCAGCCCGTCGTCCATCGCCCACCGCCAGAGCGAGAAGGTGAAGGGCCGGTTCCAGGACGTCCGCGAGTCCGTGATGGGCGCGGCCCAGTCAGCCCGCTCGAGCGCCTCCGGTTCCGCCTCGGGCGCGACCGGCCAGGCGAAGGACGTCGCCCAGAAGGGCGTCGAGAAGGCGAAGGGCAATCCCTTGGCCGTCGGCCTCATCGCGTTCGGCGCCGGTTGGCTCGTGTCGTCGCTCCTGCCGACCACCGAGAAGGAAGAAGAACTCGCCGGTGAGCTGAAGGACAAGGCTGCACCGCTCGTCGACGAGGTCAAGGAGCAGGCGAAGGACGCCGGTTCGCAGCTCGGCGACGTGGCGAAGGGGCACGCGCAGGACCTCGCGGGCACCGCGCAGGAAGCCGCGCAGACGGTCAAGGGCGAGGCGCAGGGGGCCGCGTCCGACGTCAAGGACAACGCGCAGGGTGCGGCGGACGACGTCCGCAGCAGCTGAGCGGAACCCGATGACGGACGGGAGGCACGGTGCCAGCTGGCACCGTGCCTCCCGTCCGTGAAGCGGTAGCGTTCCGGGCATGGACCCGATCGACGAGCTCGCTGCGGAGCTCCGACAGTCCATCGGCCGGGTCGTGCGTGCCGCACGACGCGAGGCGGACGCGCTGCCGGCCACGCACACCACCACCCTCGGGTTCCTGCACCGCGAGGGCCCGATGACGATCGCGGAACTCGCGCGCCGCCGCGGGGTGAAGCACCAGGGGCAGTCCCGCACGGTCGGCGAACTGGCCGAGCTCGGCTACGTCGACCGGACGGCGTCGGACACCGACCGCCGAGCGTCGGTCATCCGGATCACGGACGCCGGTCGGGCCGCACTGCAGCGGGACACGGACGCCCGCACGGACTGGCTGGCCGCCGCGATCCGCGAGGAGACCGACGCCGAGGAGCGTGCGCTGCTGCGCCGCCTGCCCGAGCTGTTCGAGCGGGTCGCCCGCCGGGCCGACTGAACGACCCTTCACCTTCCCGGCAGCCGCAGAAGTACAACACCGCTGTACAGTTGTGCGCATGGAGTTGACGAAGTACAACCACGCCACCGTCGTCCTCGAGCAGGACGGCGTCACCCTCGTCATCGACCCCGGGGTGTTCACGCCCGAGGCCGTCGACCTCGTCCGCGGGGCCGCGGGCGTCCTCGTCACGCACGACCACCCCGACCACTTCGACATCGACGCCCTGCGTGCGGGGCTCGCCGGGAACCCGGACCTCGTCGTCCGCGGTCCGGAGACCGTCGTCGAGCAGCTCGGTGAACACCACGGCCGGGTCGCAGCGGTGCGCGACGGCGACACGATCACCGTCGGACCGTTCTCCGTCCGGGTCTTCGGCGAGCAGCACGCGGTCATCCACCCCGACATCCCGTCCACCGCGAACGTCGGCTACCTGGTGGACGACGCGGTGTTCCACCCGGGCGACGCGTACCTCGAGCCCGGTGTCCCGGTGCCGACCCTGCTCCTGCCGACGAGCGGGCCGTGGACGAACACCGCCCATGCCGTCGACTACGTGCGAGCCGTGGCGCCGGAGCGGGCCGTGCAGATCCACGAGGCGATGTTGAGCGAACTCGGCCAGCAGTCCGCCGCGCGCTTCCTCGGACCGGACGGTCTCGGGCCGGTACCCGTCCTGATCCTGCCGGCGGGGGAGACGATCACCGTCTGACGGACGCGGGCCGCCCCTGGGAGCCGATCCGGGCCTCCCGAGCAGCATGGTGGGATGGCCGACGCACCCACGACAGCAGTCCTCTTCGACATCGACGGCACCCTCGCCGACTCGAACTACGCGCACATCGACGCGTGGTGGCGGGCGTTCCTGGCGGCGGGGGAGTCCGTCGACGCCTGGCGGATCCACCGCGCGATCGGGATGGACTCGGCGAAGCTGCTCGAGACGCTGCTGCCGGACGCGTCCCAGGAGACCCGCGACACCGCGAAGCAGTTCCACACCGCCTACTACGCCGAGCAGACGCCGCGGCTCCGGCTGCTGCCGGGTGCGCGCGAGCTCCTGCAGGCCGTCGCCGAAGCGGGGCACGCCGTGGTCCTGGCGACCAGTGCGCCCGAGCACGAACTCGCCCGCCTGCGCGAACTGCTCGACGCGGGTGAGTGGGTCACCGCCGAGACCAGCTCCGAGGACGTCGAGCAGGCGAAGCCGGACCCCGGCATCATCCGGGTCGCGCTCGGCAAGGCCGGGGTCTCCGCCGACGACGCCGTGATGGTCGGGGACGCCATGTGGGACGTCGAGTCCGCCGGCAAGGTGGGGGTCCGGTGCGTCGGTGTGATGACCGGCGGCATCGGCGGTGACGAGCTCCGCGGTGCCGGGGCGGCCGAGGTGTACGACGACGCGGCCGCAGTGCTCGCCGCGTTCCGCGCCGGCGAGGGCCCGATCGCGGCCCTCGGCCAGCGCGCCTGACGGGCGCCGTCGGTTTCCGCGTCGTCGGTCGCCCGTGCCAGGATCGACGTTCGTGATCACGATCGAACGCGTGTCCTGGGACGACCCCCGCAGCGTGGTGCTCCGCGCCCGCATGGACGACGAGATGCACGAGCGCTACGGGTCGGCGAACGCCGGCGAGGACCCGGCGGTCACCGCCGAGCGGGGCCGTGCGCTGAGCGTCGACCCGTCGACCGTCGTCACGTCGATCCTGGCCGTCGACGAGTCCGGTGAGCCGGTCGGGCACATCGCCGTCCGGCGTCTGGGTGACGAGGTCGAGCTGAAGCGGCTCATCGTGCTCGCCTCGGCGCGCGGCAAGGGTGCGGCCACCGCGCTGCTCGACGAGTGCGAGCGCGTCGGCCGCGAACTCGGCGCCCCGCGGCTCATCCTGCAGACCGGCGACAAGCAGCCCGACGCCGTCGCGCTCTACCGCAAGACCGGGTGGGACCAGATCGCGGTCTACGAACCCTACGTCGCGACCATGCCGTGGTCGTTCTGCTTCGAGAAGGCCCTGTAGCCCGGCCCCATCCCGTATTGCACTTTCAGCAGGAGAGTGCAATTCTTGCTCGGTGAGCACCACCGAACGCACCCGCGCGCTGCGCCGACGCATGATCGTCGAGGCACGTCGGGCGACGGTCGAACACGGGCTGCACGGCTTCACCATCGAGCAGCTCTGCGAGACCGTCGGGGTGTCGCGCCGCACGTTCTTCAACCACTTCGGGTCGAAGGACGACGCCGTGCTCGGCATCGAGCTCAACGCCGACGTCGAGGCGATCGACGCCTACGCCGCGGGCGGGGTCGTCCCCGGCGAGCTCGATCCCCTCGGGTCGATCGTCGCGCTGGCGATCGACCAGTTCCACCGGGTCGGCATCGCCCGCGCCGACGAGGCCCTGGTCCGCCGGGTGTTCGAGCGAGAGCCGGCACTCGTCGCACGGTTCCTGTCGGCGACCGACGTGCAGCTCGCCCGGATCACCGTGGCCCTGCGGCGACGGTTCGGGTGGGACGACCCCGCCGACCGCCGACCGCGCCTGGTCACCGAGGCCGCGGCCGCCTTGATGAAGGCCACCGCGACCGAGTACTTCGACGACGCCTTCGACGAGGCCACGGGGCCGACGTTCGACGCGCTGCTCACCGAGAACCTCCGCCTGCTCAGGGCGGTCACCACGACCGAACGGGAACACACCACATGAGCGCCACCGCGCCGGGCACCACCAAGCGTGCCCGCCCAGGCTCCGACGGCCCGCTGCTCCTGACGCAGCGTCGCATCTGGATCATCTTCTCCGCCCTGATCGCGGGGATGCTGCTCTCCAGCCTCGACCAGACCATCGTCTCCACCGCGATGCCGACCATCGTCGGCGAGCTCGGCGGCGTCGCGCACCAGGCCTGGCTGACGACCGGGTACCTGCTCGCCTCCACCATCGTGATGCCCGTCTACGGCAAGTTCGGCGACGTCCTCGGCCGCCGCAACCTGTTCCTCATCGCGATCGCGCTGTTCACCATCGCGTCGGCCGGGTGTGCGTTCGCCACGGACTTCACGCAGCTCGTGGTGTTCCGCGCCATGCAGGGGCTCGGCGGCGGCGGTCTGATGATCCTGTCGCAGGCGATCATCGCGGACATCGTCCCGGCCTCGCAGCGCGGCAAGTACCTCGGCCCGCTCGGTGCGATCTTCGGCCTGTCCGCCATCGGTGGCCCGCTGCTCGGTGGCTTCTTCGTGGACCACCTCACCTGGAACTGGGCGTTCTACATCAACATCCCGGTCGGCATCGCGGCGTTCTTCGTGGCGTGGTTCGCGCTGACCCTGCCGAACAAGAAGGCGACGAAGCGCATCGACGTCCTCGGCGTGCTGTTCATGTCCGCCGCGACCACGTGCCTGGTGTTCTTCTCGGAGTTCGGCGGCAGCAAGGACCACGGCTGGGACGCCCCCGAGACCTGGGCCTGGTTCGCCGGTCTCGTCGTCTCGGCAGCGCTCCTGGTGTTCGTCGAGTCCCGTGCGCAGGACCCGGTGCTCCCGCTGTCGTTCTTCCGCAACCGCACCTTCCTGCTGGCGACCGGTATCGGCCTCGTGCTCGGCATCGGCATGTTCGCCGCGATCGGCTTCGTCCCGACCTTCCTGCAGATGGCTTCTGGCACCTCGGCCGCGGTCTCCGGCCTGCTGATGCTGCCGATGATGGCCGGCCTGATCGGCACCTCGATCGCCTCGGGTGTCCTGATCACCAAGACCGGGCGCTACCGGATGTTCCCGATCGTCGGCACGGTCCTGGTGGCCATCGCGATGCTCGCGATGACCCAGCTGGCGGCGGACACCCCGATCTGGCTGATCTGCGCGTACCTGTTCGTCTTCGGTGCGGGGCTCGGCCTGATCATGCAGGTGGTCGTCCTCGTCGCGCAGAACGCCGTGCCCGCCGAGCAGGTCGGTACCGCCACCTCGACGAACAACTACTTCCGCGAGGTCGGTGCCTCGCTCGGGACCGCCGTCTTCGGTGCGCTCTTCACCGCGCGGCTCACGACGTCGCTGACCGACGTGTTCCGCGGTGCAGGCGGGTCGGCGACCGATGCGGCGTCGTCGGCGGGGAGCATCGACCCCGCGACGGTTGCGAAGCTGCCCGAGGCGGTGCAGAACGGCATCGTGAACGCCTACGCCGACTCCCTGGCACCGGTGTTCTGGTACCTGCTGCCCTTCATCGCGGTGGCGTTCCTGCTCGCACTGTTCCTGCCGCAGATCACGCTGTCCGACACGGCCGGCATGGTCGCCCGTGGCGAGGCCGTCGGCGGCGACGAGGCCGACGAGCTCGAGCGTGCGCAGCGTGCGGCCCGTGCGGAGCACGCGGCGGCACCGGAAGGTTCCACACCGGGGCGGGACTCCGACCGGTAGACGCCACCGACCGACGGACGGGAGGCCCGGTGCCAGCTGGCACCGGGCCTCCCGTCCGTCGTCTGGTTGCGGCCACCGCGCGCCGTCATTTCGGGCCCAGCGACACCTTTCGCCGTCGGGACCCCGTGGAGTGTCGCCTGACGCGAAACGCCGCGTCGGCACGGGGCGCTACGCGCCGGTGCTCGCGCGCGGCACGAGCCGCGTCGGCAGGGCCGCGGGCTCGGCGGCCGTGCCGTCGAGCGTCGCGAGGAGTCGCAGTGCCGCAGCGCGACCGAGGTCGGCACCGGGCAGCGCCACGCTCGTCAGGGCCGGCGCGGTGACCGACGACGACGGCAGGTCGTCGAAGCCCGCGACCGCGAGTGCGCCGGGCACGGCGATGCCGAGCGCGCCGGCGACCCGCAGGACTCCGTAGGCCAGGGTGTCCGCGGCCGCGACGACGGCGGTGACGTCGTCGTCCTGCCAAGCCTCGATGACGTGCTCGGTGGCCGAGGCCGCGGCCTCCACGGTCAGGTCGGCGCGGGCGGTGACCTCGGAGACCGTGATGCCGGCGTCCGCACAGGCCTGCTCGAACAGTCCACGGCGCACGCCGAACGTCGCCGCCCGTGAGGTGCCGTCGAGGTAGCCCACGTGCCGGTGTCCCTGGTCGTGCAGGTGGGCGACGAGGTCGTGCACGCCCGTGGAGAGGTCGTAGTTGACTGCCTCGGGCCCACCGGGGGCGTCGAGCAGCACCACGGGGACGCTCGCCGACATCGGCTCGTCGGCCGCCGGGGCGTCGACCAGGATGCCGGCCGGCCGGAGCCGTTCGAACCGCCGGACGTCGGCCGCGACGGGCTGTGCACCCCGCTCGGTGACGGAGAGCACGAGCTGGAACCGGTCGCCCAGGGTGTCGCGGACGCCACGGATGACCTCGGCGAAGAACGGGTTCGACAGGTCGGGGGCGATGAACACGACGAGGTCGCCGCTGCCGCGCGCGAGTGAACTGGCGGCGTGGTCGACGACGTAGCCGAGGTCGTCCACGGCGTCGCGGACCCGCGCGGCGATGGGGGCGGAGACCCGCCCGCGGTCCTTGCCGTTCACGACGAGGGAGACCGTGGCGATGCTCGTGCCCGCACGCTCGGCCACCATCGCAGCGGTCACACGACGGCTCGGGGCGGCGGGGGAGGGCACTCGTCGATGCTAGCGAGCGTGGTGGTCGAACTTGACGTCAAGCGTTTGACGTGTTTCGATGTCAAACGCTTGACGCGCCACGACGCCAGCGCTCTGCCGGCCCGTGGATCCCCACCACGTCGAGCACTCACCTCGATTCCCCGAAGAAGTGGAGCGCCCAGCGTGCCCGATGCGACCCAGCCCGCCGCGAAGATCATCCTCGACTGCGACCCCGGCCACGACGACGCCGTGGCGCTCCTGCTCGCCCACGGCAGCCCGGCCATCGAGCTGCTCGCCGTGACCACCGTCGTCGGCAACCAGACCCTGCCGAAGGTCACCCGCAACGCCCTGGCCGTCGCCCGCATCGCCGGCATCACCGGGGTGCCGTTCGCCGCCGGAGCCGCCCGCCCGCTGCTGCGCCAGATCGAGGTCGCACCGGACATCCACGGCGAGAGCGGCCTGGACGGCCCGATGCTCCCCGAGCCGTCGTTCGACCTCGACGAGCGCCACGCCGTCGACCTGATCATCGACACCGTGATGGCCCACGAGCCCGGCACGGTCACCCTCGTGCCGACCGGCGGCCTGACGAACATCGCCCTCGCCGCCCGCAAGGAGCCCCGCATCGTCGAGCGCGTCAAGCAGGTCGTGCTCATGGGCGGCGGCGTGCACGTCGGCAACTGGAGCCCGGTCGCCGAGTTCAACATCGTCATCGACCCCGAGGCCGCGGCCATCGTGTTCGAGGCCGGCTGGGACGTCGTGATGGTCGGCCTCGACCTGACGCACCAGGCCCTCGCCACCCCCGAGGTCGCCGCGCGCATCGCCGGCGTCGGCACCGCCCCCGCCGCGTTCGTCGGCGAGCTGCTCGACTTCTTCGGCCAGACCTACAAGGACGCCCAGGGCTTCGACGCCCCGCCGGTCCACGACCCCTGCGCCGTCGCGTACGTCATCGACCCCACGATCGTCCGCGCCGTGAAGGTCCCGATCCACGTCGAGACGCAGGGCGCGCTGACCCTGGGCATGACCGTCGCCGACTTCCGCGCCCCCGCACCCGAGGACTGCCGCACGAGCGCCGCGATGGAGCTCGACCACGGCCGGTTCTGGGACCTCGTCGTCGACGCCCTCGAGCGCATCGGCGAGACGGCCGACACCGGCTGGACCCCACGTGCCGCCGCCGACGCCGTCGAAGCCGGCATCACCACGACCCCGGAGCGCTGAAACCCCCATGACCACCACCTCGACGAAGAAGTCGATCGGCGCCCTCACCGCCGCGCTCCTCGCCGCGTGCATCGCGTTCCAGCTGAACGCGAGCATGCTCAGCCCCGCCCTCGTCACGATGGCGCGGGAGCTCAACACCGACGACGCCACCATCGGCCTGTCGCAGACCCTGTACTTCACCCTCGCGGCGCTGTTCTCGCTGTTCCTGCCGCGGCTGTCCGACATCGTGGGCCGCAAGCGCGTGCTGATCGGCATGCTCGCCGTGATGCTCGTCGGCAGCATCGTCGCCGCGCTCGCGGTGAACGTGCCGATGCTGTTCGCCGGTCGCATCATCCAGGGCGTCACCGGTCCGGTCGTCCCGATCTGCCTGCTCGTCCTGCGCAACGAGATCAGCGACCCGAAGCGCTACGGCGCCGCCCTCGGGCTGCTGACCGCGGTGAACGGCGGCATCGCGGGCGTCGACGCCCTGGCGGGCGGGTGGATCGCGACGAACTTCGGGTTCCGCGGGATCTTCTGGGTCATCGCCGTCGTCACCGTCCTCGCCCTGCTCCTGGTCGCCGTCTGGGGGGTCGAGTCGAAGCCCTCCGCCGGTACCCGGATGGACTGGATCGGTGTCGTCCCCCTCGTGGTGAGCGTCGGTGCGCTGCTCACGGCGTTCAACGAGGCCGGCAAGCTCGGCGCCGCGAACCCCGTGCTCGTGGTCGGTGGCGTCGTCGTCGCGCTCGTCGCCTTCGCCGTGTTCTGGGCCGTCGAGTCGCGGGTGCGGGAACCCCTGGTCGAGACCCGGTTCCTGAAGCGCCGTGCGACCTGGGCACTCCTGGCGACGACGTTCCTCACCATGACGGGCGTCTTCGCGGTCGTCAACGGCCTGGTCACCTCGCTCGCGCAGAACGGTGACGCGGGCTTCGGGATGGAGCCCGACCTGGCGTCGCTCGTGTTCCTCACCCCGTACGCGCTGGTCGGCTGGATCGTCGGACCCTTCGCCGGCCGACTCGCCCCGACCATCGGGTACCGCGCCGTCCTGCGCGTCGGCCTCATCGGCAGCATCGTCTCGACCATCCTGATGGCGCTCGTCGGCGTGCACTCGCTGCCCGTGCTGGTCACCGCGACCGTGCTGATCGGCATCACCTACGCCGGCATCGCGAACATCATCCTGAACGGCCTGGGCATCGTGCTGTCGCCGGAGTCGAACCCCGGGTTCCTGCCCGGCCTGAACGCCGGTGCCTTCAACCTCGGCGCCGGGGTCAGCTTCGCGGTCCTGCCCGCGCTGCAGATCGCGCTCGGCGTCGGCGGTTCCGCGGGCACCGCCGGGTACTCCGGTGGCATGCTGCTCGGGGCCGCGATCACGACCGTCGCGCTCGCGATCTCGTTCCTCATCCCCCGTCCGGAAGGCGCCGAGACCACGTCCGTCGCCCCGCAGAAGGAGACCGTCCGTTGACCGAGAGCATCGTCGTCGTCGGGTCGCTCAACGCGGACCTGGTGGTCCGCACCGAGCGCTTCCCCCAGCCCGGTGAGACCCTGCAGGGCTCCGACCTCGCGATCCTGCCCGGCGGCAAGTCCGCCAACCAGGCGGTGGCTGCCGGGAGGCTCGGGGGCACGGTGCGCATGATCGGTGCGGTCGGCGACGACGGGAACGGTGCGCTGCTCCGCGACTCCGTCGCGGCTGCGGGGGTCGACACGACGCACGTCGCGATCCGGGAGGGCGTCGCGACCGGCACCGCCGTCATCACTGTCGACGCCGCAGGCGAGAACACCATCGTGATCTCCGCCGGGGCGAACGGCACGCTGACGCCGGACGACGTGCCGGCCGACGTCTTCGCCGGCGCCACGGTGCTGGGGCTCTGCCTCGAGGTCTCGATCGACGTCGTCCTCGCCGCCGCCCGTGCCGCGCACGCCGCCGGGGTCACGGTGCTCACGAACCTGTCACCGTTCGGCGCCGTGCCGGCCGAGCTCCTCGAGCTGACCGACGTGCTGCTGGTGAACGAGCACGAGGCCGCGGCGCTCGGAGACCACGGCGTCGCACGGTCGATCGTCACCCGCGGCGGTGCCGGCTGCGTCGTGCACGACGGGGATGCCGAGCCGGTGTCGATCGACGCCGTGCGGGTCGAGCCGGTGGACACCACGGGTTGCGGCGACGCCTTCATGGGTGCGGTGGCGCTGCGTCTGGCCGCGGGGGACACCCTCGTCGACGCCGCTCGGTTCGCGGTGGGGGTCGGGGCGTACGCCGCGACCAAGCCGGGCGCTCAGGCCTCGTACCCGACCACCGCCGAGCTGGAGGCGTTCCTGCGGGCGTGACCCCTGCCTCCCGGCCGTGTGTTGACTGCGCGGCCCACTAGCGTTGTGCCCATGCGCGTCGGAGTCCTCGACATCGGGTCCAACACCGGCCACCTGCTCGTGGTGGACGCCCACGGCGGCGCCGCGCCGCTGCCGGCGTCCTCGTTCAAGCAGCCGCTGCGGCTGGCCGAGCACCTGGACGCCTCGGGCGCGGTGACCCAGCAGGGGATCGACGCACTGACCACGTTCGTCGCCGACGCCGTCCGCGTCGCCGAGGAGCGCGGCTGCGAGGACATGCTCGCGTTCGCCACCTCGGCGGTGCGCGACGCCGGCAACTCCGAGGCCGTGCTCGCCCACGTCGAGTCGTCCACCGGGGTCGAGCTGGCCGTCCTGTCCGGCTCGGACGAGGCACGACTGACCTTCCTGGCCGTGCGCCGCTGGTTCGGCTGGTCCGCCGGGCGCCTGGCGGTCTTCGACATCGGCGGTGGCTCGCTCGAGATCGCCGGTGGTGCCGACGAGGCACCGGACGTCGCGTGGTCGATGCCGATCGGCGCCGCACGCCTGGCGCGCTCCTACTTCGCCGCCGGCACCCCGACCGAGGACGACGTCCGCCGCATCCGACACGAGATCCGCGTCGAGATCGCCCGGGACGCCGGACGGCTGCTCCGCTCGGGCCGCCCGGACCGGGCCGTGGCGACCTCGAAGACGTTCCGGTCGATCGCCCGGATCTGCGGAGCCGCGCCGTCCGCCGCCGGACCGCTCGTGCCCCGTGCCCTCGACGGCGCAGTGCTGCGGCAGCGCCTGCCGGAGCTGCTCACGATGTCGGTCGACGAACTCGCTGCGCTGCCGGGCGTCTCGGCGAGCCGCGCACACCAGGTGGTGCCCGGGGCGCTCGTCGCCGAGGCGTGCCTGGACATCTTCGACCTGCCGGGCCTCGAGATCTGCCCGTGGGCACTGCGCGAGGGCGTCATCCTCGAGCGGCTCGACCAGCTGTCGGTCCTCGGGACCCCGTAGCGGCCCGTCGATCTAGCCGCGCTGCCTCGGCGGTGCGAGCAGCCACGGACGGATCAGCTTCGTCACGAACGGCAGTACCCAGAACGTCATGATCGGCGTGAGCACGACGGTCGTGATGAGCACCCGGGGCAGGATCGCGACGTGCGCGAACGCGGGGACGAGCCAGGCCGTCAGGTACGTGAACGCGAGGTTCACCGGGAAGAAGCCGAGCCAGATGCTCACGGACTGCTTCCACCGTGGGGGAGCGCTCGAGGCCGGGGCGTCCTGCGGGACGTCGAACCACCCCTCGATGCCGGTGCGCTTCTCGACGCGGGACTCCACCACCAGGTCACGGCCCAGGTCGAGCCAGCGCAGCCGGTCGTCGGAGTTCTCCCACGTGGCCAGGGAGTCGTGGTCGGCGAACCGGTAGAGCATGTGCCACTCGCGGGACTGCGCCCGGGAACGCACCCACCCGGAGCCGAGGAAGCCGGGGTAGCGGTTCGCCAGGTTCACCCCGGACTGCACCCAGCGGGTGACCTCGGGGATCCGGTCCGGTTCGACCAGGCGGGTGATGGACACGGTGACGGGTGGGCCTGCGGTCTCGGATGACGACTGCAGGCTCCCAGGCTCTTGTGGAGTCATCCGACCAGTGTCCCCGATCGGTGTTACCGGCTCGTGTCGCAGCTCGTCAGTCGTCGACGCCCCGTTGGGTAGGTTCGCGGTATGAGCGAGACCGAACGCGGCCGGCACGAGACGCCGACGGAACGGTGGGACCGGAACTGGGCCGACATCCAGCAGGAGCTCCGGATCGTGCAGACCGGGACGCAGATCCTCGCCGGGTTCCTGCTGACGCTGCCGTTCCAGCAGCGGTTCACGGACCTGTCCGACCGGCAGGAGACGGTCTACCTCGTCCTGGTCGTCCTGGCGGTCGTCGTCACCGTGGTGGCGCTGTCCGCCGTGGCGACGCACCGGCTGGTGTTCCGGCAGCGTCAGAAGCACGACCTGGTCCGCGCCGGCAACGTCATCCTGCTCGCCGCACTCATCGCGAGTGCGCTGCTCTTCTCGGGAACGGTCTACTTCGTCTTCGACGTGGTGCTCGGTGGTCCGGGCGGTGTGATCGGCGGGGTCGCGGTGTTCGTGGCGACGGCGGCGCTGTGGACGGCCCTGCCGTTCGGGTTGCGCCGGAGCGAGCGGAACGTCGACCAGGAGCACGAGCGTTCGTCGTCCGGCTGAACGGGTCCTCCGAGGCGAGGAACGGGGCACCCCCCGGAGCGGTCAGCTCGCCTGCTTCTTGGCGGCGGGCTTCTTGGCCGGCGCCTTCTTGGCCGGGGCCTTCTTCGGCGCCGACTTCGCGGGGGCCTTCTCGGCCGTGCTCTCCGCGGCCTTCTTGGTCGGCGCCTTCTTCGCCGGCGCCTTCCTGCCGGAGCCGGAGGAGCCCGAGCCGGACGTGCCCGAGCCGGAACCCGACGACGACCGCGAGGTCGACGACGAACGCGACCCCGAGCCTCCCGTCCGCTTCTTGTCGACGGACGCACGCAGGGCGGCCATCAGGTCGAGCACGTCACCGCCCTCGTCGTCGTCGTCCTCGTCGGCCTGTGCGCCGAAGGTCTTCTCGGTGTCGATGTCGTCGCCCGCCTCGAGCTTGGCGTCGATCAGCTGCTGCAGTTCCTCCTGGTAGGAGTCGGTGTAGCGATCGGGGTCGAAGTCGGTGGACATGCTCTCGACGAGCGATGACGACATCTTCAGCTCGTTGGCGCTGACCTTCACCGACGTGTCGAGCGTCTTGAAGTCGGCCGCGCGGACCTCGTCGCCCCAGAGCAGCCCCTGCAGCAGGATGACCTCGTCGTGCACCCGGAGCACCCCGAGCCGGGTCTTCTGGCGCAGGGTGAACTGCACGATCGCCAGGCGGTCGGTCTTCGCCAGGGTCTCGCGCAACAACACGTACGCCTTCGGCGAGCGCGAGTCGGGCTCGAGGTAGTAGGTCTTCTCGAACATCATCGGGTCGACCTGCTCGACGGGCACGAACTCGAGCACCTCGACCTCGTGCGACTGCTCCTCGGGGAGCTGTTTGAAGTCGTCCGCTGTGAGCACCACGGTCTTGTCGCCGTCGTCGTAGGCGCGCTGGATGTCGGCGTACTCGACCTCGTGGCCGAACTCGCACACACGTTTGTACCGGATGCGGCCCTTGTCCTCGTCGTGGACCTGGTGCAGGGACACGTCGTGCGTCTCGGTGGCCGCGTAGACCTTGACGGGCACGTTGACGAGCCCGAACGCGATGGAGCCCTTCCAGATCGACCTCATGCGCACATGATGCCCGCCCGCACGCGTGCGTGCCCGGAGCCGACGGTTCCTCCACAGGTGCGTCGTCCGGGGGATCGTTCCACGGATGTCCGGTTCGCTGGGCCGCCGCGAGGCCGGCGCGAGCACGATGGGCCCATGAGCCAGCTCGACAAGCAGGACCCGCGCGACCAGTTCCCCCGTCCGCCGTTCCCCGCGCAGACCCAGCAGGGGTCCGGGCTGGCGAGTGCGATGGACCCCGCCCCCGACCACGGCGAGACGAGCTACCTGGGCACCGGGCGGATGCGCGGGTACCGGGTGCTCGTCACCGGCGCGGACTCCGGCATCGGACGTGCGGCGGCGATCGCGATGGCGAAGGAGGGCGCCGACGTCGCCCTGAACGCCCTGCCCGAGGAACGCGAGGACCTCGAACAGGTCCGCGACGTCATCGGTGACCTCGGGCGCAAGACGGTGCTGCTGCCCGGCGACCTGACGGACGAGGCCTTCTGCGACGTCCTGGTGCAGGACGCCGTCAGCGAGCTCGGCGGCCTGGACGCGCTCGTGCTGGTCGCGGGCCACCAGCAGGTGCACGAGGACATCACCGTGCAGAGCACCGAGGACTTCGACCGCACGATGAAGGTCAACCTGTACTCGCTGTTCTGGCTCGTCCGCGCTGCCGTCCCGCACATGGCGCCGGGGAGCTCGATCGTCACGACCAGCTCGGTGTCCGCGTACCAGCCGCAGGACCGCATGATCGACTACGCCGCGACGAAGGCCGCGATCATCACCTACACGAACGGGCTCGCGCGGCAGCTCGCGAGCAAGGGCATCCGGGCCAACACGGTGGTGCCCGGGCCGGTGTGGACGCCCCTGCAGCCGATCAGCTACCCGGGCGACGAGATCGCGGCGTACGGCCAGGACACCCCGTTCGGCCGTCCCGCCCAACCCGTCGAGCTCGGCAGCGCCTACGTCTACCTGGCCGGGCCCGAGTCGTCGTACACGTCCGGCACGACCCTGACGGTGGCGGGAGCGACCGGGGTGGCGCTGTGAGTCCCGCCTCGCGCAAGACCGTCGTCCTCGTCGGGGACCGGCGGCTCGCGCTCACCAACACCGACAAGGTGCTCTACCCCGAGACCGGCACCACGAAGGGTCGGGTGATCGAGTACTACGAGCGGGTCGCGCCGTGGATGATCCCGCACGTCAAGGACCGCCCCGTGACCCGGAAGCGCTGGGCCAACGGTGTCGAGGGCAAGGTCTTCTTCGAGAAGAACCTGCCCGACTCGGCCCCCGACTGGGTGCGGCACCACACCATCCACCACTCGGAGCACGACAACGAGTACCCGATCGTCGACGACCTGCCGACTCTGGTGTGGATGGCGCAGCAGGCCGCGCTCGAACTGCACGTCCCGCAGTGGCGGTTCGGCCCGCGCGGCGCGCAGCAGAACCCGGACCGGCTCGTCCTCGACCTCGACCCGGGCGAGGGTGTGGGGCTGCCCGAGTGCGTCGAGGTCGCCGTGGCCGCGCGCGAGATCCTGCACGGCATGGGACTCGACCCGTACCCGGTGACCTCCGGCTCCAAGGGCATCCACCTGTACGCGGCCCTCGACGGTAAAGCGACGACGGCGCAGGTCTCCGACGTCGCCCACGAACTGGCCAAGGCCCTCGAGACGGACCTGCCGGACCTGGTGCTGTCGTCGATGAGCCGTGCCGAGCGGAAGGGCAAGGTCTTCGTCGACTGGTCGCAGAACAACGGCAACAAGACGACCATCGCCCCGTACTCGCTGCGCGGCCGCGAGCGGCCGACGGTCGCAGCGCCCCGCACCTGGAAGGAGCTCGAGGAACGCGGGCTCGCGCAGCTCACGTTGGACGAGGTCCTCGAACGCCTGGAGGCCCGTGGGGACTTCCTGCACCCGGTCGCCTCCGCCTCGCTGGCCGTCGGGCGCGACGACCACGGTCACTGGGACAGCGACCGGACCGAGCGCGCGAACGACGCCGAGCAGCCCGCACGGGACCGCCTCGCCGCCTACCGGGCGAAGCGTGACGCCTCGAAGACTCCGGAGCCCGTGCCCGAGGGCGCACCCACCGTGCGGAAGGACGGCACACCGACCTTCGTCATCCAGGAGCACCACGCCACCCGCGACCACTACGACTTCCGGCTCGAGCACGACGGGGTGCTGGTGAGCTGGGCCCTGCCGAAGGGCGAGCCCACCGACCCGGGCAAGAACCACCTGGCCGTGCAGACCGAGGACCACCCGCTCGAGTACGGGTCGTTCGAGGGCACGATCCCGAAGGACGAGTACGGCGGCGGCACGGTCACCATCTGGGACGACGGTACCTACGAGCTCGAGAAGTGGCGCGAGGGGCAGGAGGTCATCGTCACGCTGCACGGCCGGGCGGGTGGCGCTCGCCGCCTCGCGCTGTTGCACACCCGCGGCCGTGGCGGTGGGGACGAGAAGAACTGGCTCATCCACCGCACGAAGGAGCAACCCGAACGGCTGGCGGACGCCGGCGGCTCTGCGGGGCCGGCGGTGGCGCGACGGGCGGACCGGCCGTCGGACGGGCACGGCGATGCACACCGCGCCGGGCAGCGACGGATCAGCGGGGCCGCGGACGCCGAGACCCCGCCGTCGGAACGTCGGACGATGCAGGCGACCCTGGCCAAGGGCGAGCCCCGGCTGGACCCGACGGACTGGGCCTTCGAGATGAAGTGGGACGGGGTGCGGGCGCTGGCGACGGTCCGCGACGGGTCGGTGACCCTGCGCAGCCGCAACGACAACGACCTGACGGCCCAGTACCCCGAGCTGCAGGAACTGGGCGAGCGGGCCGGCGTGGACGGCGTGTTCGACGGTGAGATCGTGGCCGTCGACGATCGTGGCCGACCCTCGTTCCAGCTGCTCCAGAACCGCATGGGCCTGACGAAGGCGCGCGAGGTCCGGAGCGCGCAGGAGACGACGCCCGTGCGGTTCCTGCTGTTCGACGTGCTCGAGGCGGACGGGCACGAGCTCACGCGGCTCGGCTACGACGCCCGGCGGCAGGCACTCGAGACGGTCGTGGAACCCGGCGGTGCGATCGACGTGCCGCCGGCGGCGCAGGGCGACCTCGACGCGGTGCTGGCTGCGTCGCGCGAGCAGGGCCTCGAGGGCGTCGTCGCGAAGAAGCGGTCGTCGAAGTACGCCGAGGGCCGGCGGTCCGAGGCCTGGCTCAAGCTCAAGCACCACGCCACGCAGGAGGTCGTCGTCGGTGGCTGGAAGCCGGGCAGCGGGCGGCGCGCCGGCGGGATCGGGTCGCTGTTGCTCGGGGTGCCCGGCCCCGACGGGCTGGAGTACGTCGGCAAGGTCGGCACCGGGTTCCGTGACCGCGACCTCGACGAGATCGCCGCTGTCCTCGCACCGCTGGAACGGAAGACCCCGCCGTTCGTCGACGTCCCACGACCTGACGCTCGGGCTGCGCACTGGGTCACGCCGAAGCGCGTCGGCGAGGTCGAGTTCGCCGAGTGGACCGGCGACGGACGGCTCCGGCAGCCGTCCTGGCGGGGGTGGCGGGTGGACAAGGACCCGGACGACGTCGTGCGGGAGACCTGACGCGCGCTTCGCCTTCAGGGCCACATGCGTGCGCATGGGGTCAGCCGCTGGCGAACATCCGTCCCCCGTCCGGAGCCTGCGCGGGGGACAGTATCGGCACCGCTGGCCACGATCGGCCATCGGCTGTTACGTTCGCCGGGACGAAGGGGGCTCCGAGGATGAACTCGAGCAAGTACCTGCCGCCCTACACGGCTGCAGAACGCGTCGCGATCACGGGGGACGACCTGTCGCAGCGGTCCGTCGAACCGGGCACCGGCACCACGGAGACCGAGGTCCGGTACGCGGACTTCCTCGCCGACGAGGACGACGACTGACCGGCACGGCCTGAACGCCCGATCGCTCGACGGGTCCGACAGACCCGACGGCCCGCACGCTGGATCAGGAAGCGCACGGACCGTCGCCGAGGCACGTGACCAGCCGGTTCAGGGAGACCGGCCACGAAGCCCCGCACCGGGCTCGCCGCAAGGCCACCGGTGGGTCCACTGGTGAGACGGACCGAGTGGCCGGATCGTCACACGAGCGGCAAGAAGAATCGCCGGGCGACCTCGATGGTCGCCCGGCGATCTCGTCTGTCCGGAGAGGTCCTGTTGTCGGATCAGTACGGGGTCAGGCCGCGGGTGCAGGGCCGTCGGCGGGCACCGCGCGGTCGGCGACGGGTGCGTCCTCCTCGATGAGCTCGTCCTCTTCCGGTTCACTCACCTCGGCCGCGGCGGCCTTCGCCTCGTCGATGGACTCCTGGGAACGGCGGAGCAGGTCGTCGTCGTGTGCTGCCTGATCAGTCATGCCAGCAACCTACGCGGGCGTCCCTGTGTCGGCGTCCCGACGGCGGGCACCGTGCGTCGGGTCGTGCCGGCCGGTGTGCGGTGGCTCGAAGTCCACCGCGGACGTCGGCGCGGGCGTCGAGGGCATCGCCGGAGCGGCCGGGGCGCCGTACGCATCGGCGGCGTCGAGCACCGCACGGGTGGCGGCGACAGCCGTCCGGAGCGCATCGCGGACGGGCATCGCCCGGTGCGCCGGCGTCCGGACCTCGACGCCCCACGGCTCGGCGAACCCGAGTTCGCGCACGGTCCGGACGAAGCCGGGCAGATCCCACGCTCCCGCACCGGGCAGGTACCGTGCCGTCCGGGACTCCTCGGCGAGGGTCATCCCGCTCGGGGTGTGCAGCAGCCCGTCGCTCAGCTCGACGGCTGCGAGGACCCCCGGTGCGACGCCCTGCCGGATCGACGCGAGGGTGGAACCGCCGCGGAGCGCGTGCATGGCGTCGATGAGCAGGCCGCCGTTCGGGTGTCCGGCAGCGGCGACGAAACGGGAGGCCCGTTCGATCGTGGGCAGGTTCGACCACGGTTCCGGTTCGAGCACGAGCTGCGCTCCGACCGCCTCGGCCTGGTCGGCGAGCACGAACCAGTCGCCGGCCATCGTCGCGGGGGAGGCTCCGGGCAACGAGGTGTCGGCGCGCGCCACCACCTGCCAGGCGCTCAGCGTCGCCGCGGCCTCGAGCACGACACCGCGGTCGGCGTCCTCGTCCTGGGTGCGGCTCGTGCACGTCCACCAACGGTCCAGCGGTCCGAGCTGGACCCAGACGATGCCGGCGGCGTCGAGCATGCGCCGCAGTTCGGCGAAGCCCGTCGTCGCGCGGACCTCGTGCAGGTCGTCGAGGGACAGCGACAGGCCGGCGAACCCGGCGGCGCCCACGGCGTGCACCCGGTCGCGGACGCTCTCGTCGCCCGCCCACGTCCAGGACGTGGCGAGCAGGTCGTGTTCCAGCACGGTGGTACCTCCGGCAGTCCCGGGGTGTCCGCGTCGCCCCGTCGCGATGCGCCGCCCCGTGTCCGCCGCGGGCCCCACCCGCGACGATGCCCAAGACTTACCCGTGCTGCCTGCGAACGCTCCCAGCCCGTCGACACATCGCGGACACGTGCTTCAGACGATCCGGGTCCGGACCTCGCCGACGCCGGCGATCGTGCCGACGAGCACGGCGCCGCGTTCGAGCACGCCGACACCGTCAGGAGTGCCGGTCATCACGAGGTCGCCGGGCGCGAGCGCCACGGACCGTGACAGGGCCGCGATCGTCTCGGCGACCGACCAGATCTGGTCGGCCAGGTCGCCCGACTGACGGAGTTCCCCGTCCACCGTCAGCTCGATCGCGCCGGTGGTGGGGTCGACCTCGGCCGCCGGGGTGATGGCTCCGATCGGGGCCGAGGCGTCGAAGCCCTTCGCCGTGTCCCACGGCCGCCCGAGTCGCTTCGCCTCGGCCTGCAGGTCGCGGCGGGTGAGGTCGATCCCGACGGCGTAGCCCCAGACGTGTGCGAGGGCATCGGTGACGGCGATGTCCGTGCCGCCGGTGCCGATCGCGACGACGAGCTCGACCTCGTGCTCCAGTTGCTGCGTCAGCGGCGGGTACGGGGTGTCGACGCCGTCGACCACGACGGCGTCGGCCGGCTTCGTGAAGAAGAACGGCGGCTCGCGGTCCGGGTCGTGGCCCATCTCGCGAGCGTGCGCCGCGTAGTTCCGGCCGACGCAGAACACGCGGCGGACGGGGAAACGCGCGCCCGTCGTCGTGGGCACGGTCGGGAGGCTCGGGGCCGGGATGACGAGTTCGGTCACGGTCCCAGCGTGGCAGGCTCGCAGGGCATCGGTTCAGCTCTCGCCGAAGGACGCCTCGTACCGGAGCTTCCGCGCCCGGGCGCGCTCCTGCCGTTCGCCCCATTCGATCCGCGCCTGGCGGAGTTCGTCCTCGGCGCCCTTCGCCCGCATCCGGGACCGTAGTGCGGGTCTGCCAGCAGTGCGGGCGTCGTCAGTTCGCGTCCGTCGAGCCAGCGCTTGAAGTCCTTGTCACTCAGCTTCGAGATCATCGTTCGCTCCTTCGTTCGTCGCTGCGGTCAGGTCGTCGAGTGCCTGGCCGACCCAGCGGTCGTCGGCGGTCGTCGAACTGCGGGTCACCAGCGCAGCGGACATCACACCGGCAGCCGCGCGCTCTCCTTCGTCGTCCGAGGTCGCCCGGTCGGCGACCCGTGACCAACGCTGCCACCACAGATCGCGGTGCACCGAGAACTCTGCATTTCGCCGTCCTGCGCGCCCGTCGAGCACCGAGGCGACGAGCGCACCCAACGCGACGGATGCGCTCGTGACCGACACGAGCGCATTGGTCCAGCCGATGTCCATGCCGGAACCCTGACAGCACGGAACCGGCCACGTGGCGGGCGTGACCGGTCCTGTGGAGGGTGCTCCGGGCCTCCTGGGCTGTGGAGGAACGCGTCAGTTGCCGGGCGCAGCCGCCTCGGTCTCGCCCGCACCCGGGTCGCCGCCGGTCCCGCCGCTGGCCGGCTCGTCCTGGGGCCAGCCCGCGAACTCCCAGCCCGCGAGCGACGGGTGGTCCTCGCCCTTCGTGTACGCGAACGTCCGCGCAGCGTCACGCGCTTCGGACAGCTTCGTGAGCAGGTCGGCGTGCGCTTCGGCATCCACCCGCGTCAGGGCGTCGTGGGCCAGGGCGAAGCGGTCCATCTCGTTGCGCATCAGCATGTCGAACGGCGAGGTCGTCGTGCCCTGCTCGAGGAACCCGTGCACGTGGAGGTCGTCGTGCCCGTTCCGGCGGTACGTCAGCTGGTGCACGAGGGTCGGGTACCCGTGGAACGCGAAGACCGTGGGCGTGCCGGGCAGGAAGAGCGCGTCGTACTGCTCGTCCGGGATCGGGTGCTCGTGCTTGCGCGGGTCACCGAGCGCCAGCAGGTCGACGACGTTGAGCACGCGGACCCCGACGCCGGGAGCGTGCTTCCGGATGATGTCGGTGGCGGCGATCGCCTCGACCGTGGGGACGTCACCGGCGCAGGCGAGCACGACGTCGACCTTTCCGACGGCCTGCTCGGTGCCGGCGAAGTCCCACACGCCGAGTCCGGCCTTCGCGTGCGCGACCGCGTCGTCGAGGGACAGGAAGACCGGCTCCGGGTGCTTGCCCGCGACGATCACCTCGATGCGGTCCGTGGTCTCCATCGCGTGCGCGGCGACGGCGAGCAGCGTGTTGGCGTCGGCCGGCAGCTTGATCCGGACGAGGTCCTGCTGCTTCGACGCGACGACGTCGAGGAACCCGGGGTCCTGGTGGGAGAACCCGTTGTGGTCCTGTCGCCAGACGTGCGACGAGAGCAGGAGCGACAGGTTGGACACCGGCACCCGCCAGTCGATGTCGGTCGAGGACTCCAGCCACTTCGCGTACTGCCCGACCATCGAGTCGATGATGTGGGCGAACGCCTCGTAGGTGTTGAGCATCCCGTGCCGACCGGACAGCACGTAGCCCTCGAGCATCCCCTCGAGCAGGTGCTCGGACAGGACCTCGGTGACCCGCCCACGTGCGGCGAGGTGCTCGTCGCCGGCGGCGCGCTGAGCCCGCCAGACGCGCGAGGTCACGTCGAACACGGCGTCGAGCTTGTTCGAGATCGTCTCGTCCGGGCCGAAGAGCCGGAAGGTCGAGGCGTTCTTCTCGATGAGTGCGGCGAGCCAGGGGCCGAGCGTGCCCGTCGCGGACGCCGTGGAACCGACCTCGACCGCGTACGGCTCGAGCGGCGGCCGGTCGAGCGCGGTTCGCAGCCGACCGCCGTTGCCGTGCGGGGTGGCGCTCATCCGCTCGTCACCGGTCGGGCGGATCGTGGTCATGATGCCGACCGGGTGGCCGTCCGCGTCGAAGAGCTCCTCGGGGCGGTACGAGCGCATCCACTCCTCGAGCTGGGCACGGTGGCCGTCGTCCTCGCGCACCGCGGGCAGCGGCACCTGGTGCGCGCGGAAGGTCCCCTCGACCTGCTCGCCGTCGACCTCCTTCGGGCCGGTCCAGCCCTTCGGCGTGCGCAGGACGATCATCGGCCAGCGCGGACGCAGGTCGGCGGCACCGGCGGGCTGCCCCGCGGCGGCACGGGCGGCCTGGGCGCGGGCGGCGGCCTGGATGTCGTCGATGCCGGCGAGGGCACGTCGCAGGGCACCGTCGAACAGGGCGTGCACCGCGTACGGGTCGTCGTCGACGCGGCGGGAATCGACCACGATCGGGTCGTAGCCGAGCCCGCGGAAGTACGCGGTGAGGTCCTCGTCGGGGATGCGGGCCAGGACGGTCGGGTTCGCGATCTTCCAGCCGTTGAGGTTGAGGATCGGCAGCACGGCGCCGTCGGAGACGGGATCGAGGAACGTGTGCGCCTGCCACGACCCGGCGAGCGGACCGGTCTCGGCCTCACCATCACCGACCACGCACGCGACGACGAGGTCCGGGTTGTCGAGCGCCGCACCGTAGGCGTGCGACAGCGAGTAGCCGAGTTCACCGCCCTCGTTGATGGAGCCGGGGGTCTCCGGGGCGGCGTGCGAGGGGATGCCGCCGGGGAACGAGAACTGGCGGAAGAACCGCTGCAGGTCGACGTCCTGGTACAGCTCGTTCCACGTGCCGTCCAGCCAGGCGTTCGCGTTCATCGCCGGGCCGCCGTGCCCCGGGCCGCAGATGTACAGGAACTCGCGCCCGGTCTCCGTGATCAGCGCGTTGCAGTGCGCGTACACGAGGTTCAGTGCGGGGGAGGTGCCCCAGTGGCCGAGCAACCGCGGCTTGACGTCGTCGGGTTCGATCGGCCTGGTGAGCATCGGGTTGTCCAGCAGGTAGATCTGCCCGACCGTCAGGTAGTTGGCGGCGCGCCACCAGGCGTCGACCGCCCGGAGCCGGTCGGTGGTGGAGATGTGTGCTGGAGCCATGGGTACACGGTACGAAACACCGGGTTGCGGCACCTCAGGAAACTCGTCCCAAACCGTTCGGGCGGGGGTGCCGAATCACTTGCACAGGGCAAAAGCCCAGGGCGCTCTCCGGTCACACTTGGCCGGTCTACAGCTTGCTCACAGCAAGCGTGCGCACAGCGTGCACGTTCGGCCACCGGCCGGAGCGCCTCCAGAGCAAAGGACTGATCACGATGCGTAAGAGCCTCAAGACCTCCATCACCCTCGCCACGACCGGCGCCCTCGTCCTCGGCGGTGCCGCGTTCGGGATCTCCTCCGCCCAGGCCGCCACCCCGAACGTGCACACGGTGTCCTCGTCGTCCGAGTCGAAGATCCCCGCACCCGTCGCCTCGGTCCCCGAGGTCCTCGGCGGCTCCACCGCCGTGAAGCTCGACTCCGGCTTCACCGACGCCCTCACCGCCCTGAAGCTCACCCCCGGCGTCTCCGGCGACGCGACCCTCGCCGACGGGTCGGTGTCGTTCCCGATCACCGCCGGGTCGGTCACCTACTGGTCCCCGGACGGCAACTACCGCCCCTACGTGCAGGGCCTGCTGAACCACGACGACTCGGGCCTGACCCTGAAGGCCGGCGACACCACCGTCACGCTGGAGAACTTCGTCGTGAACCCGGGCTCGTCCAAGCTCTACGGCGACGTCCTGGTCAACGGCAAGGTCGCCGCGGCCAACGCGTTCCTGTTCGAGCTGCACGGCGGCTCGCTCAAGCCCCTCCAGCTCGAGGGCGACAACGCCATCCTGACCGGCACCACCGTCCACGTCAGCGAAGACGCCGCCGGCCTGCTGAACAAGACCTTCGGCACCGACGCCGTCAAGCGCGGCCTCCTCGTCGGCACCGCCACCATCACCGCCCAGATCAAGTAACACCCCGCACCACCACAGTCGGCCCGGACCACGCAGCAGCGCGGCCCGGGCCGACTTGCGTCGTGCGCCGTGCGGAGCCGGGCGTACCTGGTGGAACCGGGCGAACCTGGTGGAACCGGGCGTACCTGGTGGGTTGTTTCGACCAGGTACGCCCGTTCTTGCGAACCAACGCGCGTGCGATGGGAAAGAACGGGCGCACAGACGGACGGGAGGCCCGGTGCCAGCTGGCACCGGGCCTCCCGTCCGTCGTGTCCGCGCGCCGGGCCGGCGGCCCCTGCCGGGACTCGGCCCCGCGGACAGGTTGCGGGTACCGGGACCCGCAACCTGTCCGCGGGGCCGAGTCCTGGCACCGGGCCTCCCGTCCGTCGTGCGCGTACACCGGGTCGGCAGCCGCCGTCCTCACGGGCTGGACGACACCTCACGCGCTCACGTTTGCGAGAACTGTCGCTCAGCGCGAAATCTCGCCCCGGACCGCAGCTCGGCACCGCTCAGCCGCGCCGCCACCACCGCCGCGGTTTCGCCTCGAGCCGCGCCTGCTCCGCAGCCCGCGCGGCCGAAGCCATGCGCACCTCGCGGCGTTCCCGCCAGGCGAGCACCTCGGCCTCGACGTCGCGCATCGGCGTCACCACCGGCGGCCCGCCGAGCAGCTGCCGCCGCGCCTCCTTCACCCGCGCGTTGAAGTCGACGAGGACGTCGCGCACGTCGGTCTCGAGCGACAGGGCGTCGAGGGCGTCGTCGAGTTCGGCGTCCTCGGTCCGCAGCGCCAGGGCCGGCGGCGCGATGCCCCGGATGTCCTCACGCTCGATCTTCGACTTGATCCACCAGTCCGGGTCGTGCTGCCCGTCGAGGCCCGGAAGCGGCTTTCCGTGGTACGGGTTGCCCTCGAAGACCCCGCGGCGCTCGGCCTCCTCGATCTGGGCCCGGGCGTGCGCGGCGACGTCGGCGGCCTTCAGCAGCCGACGTTCCTCGCGTTCCGAGCGCACCTCGTCGGGGTCGAGCGACCCCCGCTCGATCTCCTGGTCGACGAGCTGCTGGTAGCGGTAGCGGGCGGCCCTGCGGAGCCGGTCCATCCGTGCATCGACGTCGTTCATCGTCAGACCATGATGCCCCGCGCTCCCGACGGGCCGTCCAGGCCGGTCAGGACTTCTCCGAGAGCTCTTCGATGGTCATCGCGGCCTGGATGAGCGCCAGGTGCGACAGCCCCTGCGGGATGTTGCCCATGAAGTCCCCGTCGACGGCGCTGAGCATCTCGCTGAACAGGCCGACGTCGTTCGCCTGCGCGACCATGTCGTCCATCAGCTGCTTCGCGTCGTCGATGCGTCCGACGCACGCGAGCGCGGCGGCGAGCCAGAACGAGCACGCCACGAAGGGGGACTCCTCGTCCTGGATGCCGGAGTACCGGTACACCAGCGGCCCGTGCTGCAGCTGCTCCTCGATGGCCCGGATCGTGGAGTCCATGCGCGGTCCACGGTCGAACGCCGACATCGCGTGCAGCAGGATCGAGCAGTCGAGCGCGTCGGTGCCCGGGTACATGACGTAGTGGCCGAGCTCCTCGTTCCACCCGTTCTCGGCGACCCAGTCCTCGATGAGCTCGCGGTTCTCGATCCACTTCTCGCGCGGGCCGTCGATCATCCCCGCGTCGTGCAGCTCGACGGCCGCGTCGAGCGCTTGCCAGCAGCCGATCTTGCTCGTCGTGTAGTGCTGCGCCTCCTGCAGCTCCCACATGCCCGAGTCGGGCTCCACCCAGCGGTGGCACGCGTCGTCGGCGAGGTCCTGCAGCACCGAAGCCGTCTTGCGGTCGAGCACGTTGCCGGCTCGGACGTACTGTCGCATGATCTCGAACACGTCGCCCCAGACGCCGAGCTGCAGCTGGTCGCCGGCCCGGTTGCCGATCGTGACCGGACCGATGCCGTTCCAGCCCGGAACGTCGCGCTCCTCGACGGTGTCGCTCTTCGACCCGTCGAGTCCGTAGAAGATCGGCATCGTCTCGTCGTGCTCGGCGATCGTGCGCATCACCCACGAGACGGCGGCGTGCGTCTCCTCGCGCAGGCCGAAGCGGGTGAGCGCGTGCACCGTGTACGCCAGGTCGCGCACCCAGGCGAACCGGTAGTCCCAGTTCTTCCCGCCGGTGCGGTCCTCGGGCAGGCTCGTCGTCGGGGCCGCAGCGATGGCGCCGGTGGGGGCGAAGATCAGGAGCTTCAGGGCGAGGGCGCTGCGCTGGACCGCGTCGGACCACGGTCCGTCGTAGCTGAACTCCTTCGACCAGGTCGACCAGTTCTCGATCGTGCGGTCGACCCCTTCGAGCGTGCGCTCCGGCTCCGGCAGGAAGATCGGCTCGTCGTACGTGCCGACGATGGTCAGGATCGACTTCGAGCCCTCGGTCGTCGAGAACCGCCCCGAGAACCGGGGGCCGTCGTCGTGCACCGGTTCGAAGCCCTGCTCGACGATCGCGATGGTCACGCCGTCGACGCCGATCACCGTGCCGTTCACGGTGTCGAGTCGGCGCGGCTCCGCGGTGTTCAGGATCGTGCCGGGCACGACCGCCCACTCCATCTCGACCGAACCGTCGACCCCCTGCACGCAGCGGGCGATCTCGGCCCACGGCAGACGTCCGGCCACCCCGGTGACCATGGCGTCGGTCACGGTTGCGGTGCCGGACGGGGTCGTCCAGGTCGTCACGAGCACGTTCGTCCCCGGCAGGTAGGCGCGGGACACCTGCGCCTGGTCGTCCACGGGCCGCAGGGCGACGTGTCCGCCGTGCTCCGCGTCGACGATGCTCGCGAACACCGGCGGTGAGTCCATCGACGGGATCGGCAGCCAGTCGATCCGCCCGTCGAGCGCGATGAGGGCGACCGTCCGCCCGTCGCCGATCGCGCCGTACGAACGGAGCGGGACGTACCCGTTCGTCCGTTCCTCGTTCTCCGTCGCGTCGGGGGTGTCTCGCGTGCGCTCGGTCATGCGTCCAGCCTGCCCCGGCCCCGGCGGCGACCATCAGGCGGACGTACCCCTCGTGGAGAACGCACGCCGAGCCTCCAGCCTGTGGAGAACCGCCGGAGAACCGCCGGAGAACCGCCGGAGCACCCCCGGAGCACGACCGACACGCCCACGCGACTTGCGCATCCCGGGCGTGTCGCACTAGCGTCGTGCTCCTGCCGATCGGCAGACCGCCCGCCCCGGGCACACCGGAAGGACCGCGCATGCGCGCCGTGCAGCACAACGAGGAACGCGTCGAGCTCCAGCTCGCCGCGGCCGCCGTGCTGCCCGAGCAGCAGTGGTCCCTCCGCTATCCCGCGTAGGCACGCGACGTCACACGACGCCTGCGTGCCCACCCGGCCCGGGGCGTTCGTCAGCACCGCTTCCTTCCGTCCGCCACGTCGGGCGACGACCAGGAGGCCAGGCGTACGACCGTCTCGGACCGTCACCTCGACGCTCACGAAAGCGAGACGACTCCATGAAGAAGATCAACGACCGATTGCTCAGCTGGGCCTCGATGCTCGAGGACAACACCGAGCAGCAGGCCCGCACGACCGCGCGCATGCCGTTCGTGTTCCCGCACCTGGCCCTCATGCCCGACGCACACCTCGGCCTCGGGGCCACCGTCGGGTCCGTCATCCCGACCCTCGGCGCGATCATGCCGGCGGCCGTCGGCGTGGACATCGGCTGCGGCATGATCGCGGTCCGAACGCAGTTCACCGCCACCGACCTGCCCGCCGACCTGCAGGGGCTGCGCGAGCAGATCGAGCGCGCGATCCCGTTGTCGGCCGGTGCGTCGAACCGGAAGATCGTGGCGACCGCCGCACCCCGGATCGCCGAGCTCGAGGCGATGGCCGCGATCGCCGGGTTCGACCCCGACGGCGTGCACGGCGGGTGGCGGAACCAGCTCGGCACGCTCGGGTCCGGCAACCACTTCATCGAGGTCTCCCTCGACGAGCAGGACCGGGTCTGGCTCTTCCTGCACTCCGGGTCGCGGGGCGTCGGCAACAGGATCGCGCAGCGGCACATCAAGGTCGCCAAGCAGGCCATGGAGCGGTGGTGGATCCAGTTGGCGGACCCCGACCTGGCGTACCTGGTGGAGGGCACGCCGGAGTTCGACCGGTACATCGCCGAGCTCCGGTGGGCACAGCACTTCGCGCTGCTCAACCGCGAGGAGATGATGGACCGCGTCGTCCGGCAGCTGTCCGAGGCCGTCGGCACGCCCGTCGACGAGCGCGAGCGGATCAACTGCCACCACAACTTCACGCAGCGTGAGACGCACTGGGGCAAGTCGGTGTGGGTCTCGCGCAAGGGTGCGATCCAGGCGAAGGCCGGTCAGCCCGGCCTGATCCCCGGGTCGATGGGCACCGCGTCGTACGTGGTCGAGGGACGCGGCAACAAGCCCTCGCTCGAGTCGTCCCCGCACGGTGCCGGCCGGCTGTTCTCGCGGAGCGCGGCCCGGCGGACCTTCACCCACGAGCAGCTGCGCGAGGCGATGGCCGGCATCGAGTACCGCGACACCGACGCGTTCCTCGACGAGATCCCGGCGGCGTACAAGCCGATCGACCAGGTCATGGCGGACGCCGAGGACCTCGTGTCGATCCGGCACACCCTGCGGCAGGTCGTCAACGTGAAGGGCGACTGAGACGCGCCCACCGACGGACCGGAGGCCCGTGGCGGCGCCGCCACGGGCCTCCGGTCCGCCAGGTGGCGGAGCGCAGGGCCCGGCGCGCCCCGGACAGGACGGGACGCGTCGGGCACGCTGGGGCGTGATGAGCGACACGGCGGAGCACGCAGCGAAGGAAACCGGACGACAGGTCCGGCGAGCGGCCGACAGCCGTTGGTTCGAGGTCACGGCACGCGCCGGGTTCGTCGGCAGCGGCATCGTCCACCTGCTGATCGGGTACCTGGCGATCCTGCTCGGCATCGGCAACGCGTCCTCCGGCGGCGAGACGGACCAGTCCGGTGCGCTGCAGCAGATCGCCGCGGTCCCCGGGGGCGTGTTCCTGCTCTGGCTGATCGCCGTCGGCACCGCCGCACTGACTCTGCGCCTGATCGTCGAGGCGATCGTCGGTGGCCGTTCCGACACCACCCGGGGCTGGCTCGCCCGGCTGAAGGACGTCGCGAAGGCCGTGGTCTACGGCGTGATCGCCTACTCGGCCGCCTCGTACGCGCTCGGTGCCGGGTCGAGCTCGAGCAGCTCGTCGCAGAGTGCCGCGGCGAAGACCCTGGCGACGCCGGGCGGGGTGTTCGTGCTGCTCCTCGCCGGGGCGATCGCGGTCGCGGTCGGCATCGGCCTCGTGGTGATCGGCTGCCGCCGGTCGTTCCGCAAGCAGATCACACGACCGTCGGGCCAGCTCGACCGCGTGGTCACCGTGCTCGGCGTGGTGGGGTACGTCGGCAAGGGGATCGCCGTGGTCATCGTGGGCGTGCTCATCGCCGTCGCGGGGCTGCGGAGCGACCCCGACCAGGCCACCGGGCTCGACGCCGCGTTCGACGCCGTGCGGAGCATGCCCGGCGGAGTGTTCGTCCTCGTCGCGATCGGCATCGGGTTCCTGGCCTTCGGCGTCTACAGCTTCTTCCGCGCACGGTTCGCCCGCCTCTGACCCGCGGACGTACGGACGACCGGACCGGCGCGGACCTTCGCGCTCCGCGACACCTCACGGGCCGAAGCGGGCGCGAGGTGTCGCTGAGCCCGTGAACTCGCCGCCGCCGCCGCCGCCGCCGCCGCCGTCTCACCGCCGTCCCCACGCCTGAGCGGGCACGGACCGCCCCCGCGGTAGACGGGGTCGATGAGCACCAACGTCACGACCGGCCCCGCGACCGTCTTCGCCGACGCCCGAGCGGTCCTCGCCGAGAGCATCGTCTGGGACCCGTCCGCACAGTTGCTCCGGTGGGCCGACATCACCCTCGGCACCCTCAACACCGCCGAGGCCGACGGCACCGTGCGGTCGAGCGTGCCGCTGCCGCCCCCGCTGGCGAGCTTCCAGCCCCGGGCCTCCGGCGGGTTCGTCGCGGCCCTCGGCGACACCGTCGTGGTGACGGACGAGCAGGGTGCCGTCGAGCGCGAGATCGCCCGCGTCACCCACAGCACCTCGGGCAACCGGTTCAACGAGGGCAAGTGCGACCCGTTCGGCCGGTTCCTGGTCGGCAGCATGAACGTGACGACCGGCGAACCCGACGCGGCGCTCTACTCGATCGAGGCGGACGGCACGACCCGGGTGCTCCGCGGTGGCTTCGGCGTGACGAACGGCATGGAGTGGTCGGAGGACGGCCGCACGATGTACGTCACCGACACCAGCGCCTCGACGGTCTTCCGCGGGTCGTACGGCCCGGACGGCGAGCTCGGCGAACTCGAGCCGTTCATCGTCGGTCACGCGCACGACGGCCTGGTCCGCGACGACGAGGGCTGCTTCTGGAGCGCGATCTACGGCGGATCCCGCGTCGAGCGCTACGGGTCCGACGGCTCGCACCTGGAGACGGTGGAGCTCCCCGTCGCCAACCCGACGTCGGTGGCGTTCGGCGGCCGGGACATGTCGACGCTCTTCGTCGGGACGGCTCGCGAGAACCTCACCGAGCAGGACCTGGAGCAGGCGCCGCCCTCCGGCGCGGTCTTCGCGGTGCCGACGACGGTGCACGGGTTCCCCGCGAACACCTTCAGCGGCTGAGCACGTCGTCGCCGCCCGCGCGGACGGCGGCCGGGTATCCTGGGCGACCGCCCGACCGGAGGAGACCCACGTGGACGACGAACGCCAGGCACCCCGGCCGGACCCTGCCGGCGAGCTCGCCCAGGCCGAGGACGCCGACGTCACGGTGCAGGTCGACCGGGTCGCGGTCGACGGCACCTACGTCCGGGTGAGCTCGATCGGCGAGCCGGGCGCGCGGGCCTTCGTGCTCGTCGCGGGCCTGGGCATCGCGTCGACCTACTACGAGCGGCTCGCCCCGCACCTCAACGAGAACGGTCCGGTGCACGCGCTCGACCTGCCGGGCTTCGCCGGTGTCCCGCCGTTCCGGGGCACGGTCACGATCGAGCGCTACGCCGACGCGGTCGAACGGGTCATCGACGACCTCGGGCTCCAGGACCCGGTCCTGGTCGGGCACTCGATGGGCACGCAGGTCGTCACCGAGGTCGCCGCCCGCCGTCCGGGCATCTCCGACCTCGTGCTCATCAGCCCGGTGGTCGACTCGTCGGCACGCACGGTGCGGCAGTCGGCCTTCCGGTTCCTGCGGTCGACGCTGCACGAGCCCGCCGCGGTCCGCTGGCACGGCATCACGGCGTACGCGCTGTGCGGGTGGCACTGGTTCCGGAAGGTCCTGCCACGGATGATCGCGTTCCCGATCGAGGAGCGCGCCGCCCACGTGCAGGCCCGCACCCTGATCGTCCGCGGTGAGCACGACGCGATGGTGCCGCGGGACTGGGTCCGTCGGCTGGCGCGGGTGTTCCCGTACGCGGTCCTCCGCGAGGTCGTCGACGGCGCACACTCGGTCATGCACGCACAGGCCGACGCGGTCGCGCGGCTCGCGGTGGCGCACGTCGACCACCGGATCCCCGACCGGGGCGTGTCGTCGCTGCAGCGGGTGCACGACGACTCGACGTCGTCGGACCTGGCCCGGCTCAGCCCGGGCGACGCCTGGTTGCTGGTCAAGTCGCGGTTCATCGAGCTGTTCGGGATGGCCCGGAACGACGACGAGACGCTCGAGGCGGCCAAGTCCGCGCACGCCGTCGCGATGGCGGACGGCGACGACCTGCCGGTCGACCCGGCGGACCGCCGTGCGGTCGTCGACGAAGTCGCGCCTGAGTCGAAGTAGCGAGCACCGTCGAACCAGCGAGCACGGTCGAAGCAGCGAGCACGGTCGAACCAGCGGGCGTCGCGATCTGCGGGCGACCGCCTGGAGGCCCGGTGCCGGTCCGACGGACCGGCACCGGGCCTCCAGGCCGTCGCAACCACCGCGACGGGCGAGCGGTCAGGGCGTGATGCGGCCCGGCAGCATGTCGGGCGTGAGCGCGTTCGCCTCGGCGAGGACCTTGCGGGCCTCGTCGGTCTTGTCCCAGACGTTCCAGAGCAGCACGCCCCGGACGGTGTCGTCGTCGTCCAGGTAGTAGACGACGCCGGTCACCGTGGGGTCCTGCCAGTCCTCGACCGTGCGGAGCTCCGCGCTGACCTGCCCCACCGCCTCGTACCCCATGTCGAAGACGTCGGAGTAGAACATCGGCGTGTGGTCGTAGGTCTCGTCGGCGTCGGCCAGGTTGCGGCCGGCCTGCCGACCCTGCTGCTGCGCGTTGTCGACGTGCTCCACCCGGCGGGTGCCGAGGATGCGGTCCGGGTACTCGGCGACGTCACCGGCGGCGAACACGGAGTCGTCGTCGGTGAGCAGCGTCGAGGTCACCACGATGCCGTCGCGGACGGTGAGTCCGGCGTCGGAGGCGAGCTGCGTCGCGGGTTCGATGCCGAGTCCGGCGACGACGGCGTCGGCCTCGACCACGGAGCCGTCGTCGAGCGTCAGCCGAACGCCGTCCGCCGTCTCGGTGCCCTCGGACACCCGACGGCCGGTGCGGAGCTCCACACCGTGGTCGACGAAGCGCTGCTGGAACGCCCGTGCCAGATCCTCGGGGAACATCCGGCCGCCGACGACCTCGTCCGGGTCGACCAGTGTGACGCTCGCACCGTTCTGCACGATGCCCGCCGTGATCTCCTGGCCGATGTACCCGCCGCCGACGACGGCGACGTGTGCCCCGGCGTCCGCGAGTTCACGCAGCCGGCGGTAGTCCGACGCGCTGCGGTAGTCGAGCACGCGTGCCGACGGGGACAGCCCCGGCAGCCCGCGGGGCTTCCCGCCGGTCGCGAGCAGGAGCCGCTCGTAGCCGTGGGTCGCGCCGTCGGCCGTCGTGACGGTCTTCGCGGCACGGTCGATCGCGGTCACCGTGGTGCCCAGGACGAACTGCGCCCCGGTCTCCTCGGTGTGCAGGTCGACCTTCTCGTCCCAGCTGAAGTCCGGGTCGGTCCAGAGCTTCTTCGACAGCGCGGGCCGCGCGTAGGGCCGGTCGACGTCCTCGCTGAGGATCCCGATCGACCCGTCGGTGTCGAGCTCGCGGATGCCACGGGCAGCGGCGTCGGCGACCATCCCGCCGCCGACGATGAGGTAGCGGAAGTCGGTCATGACGCCTCCTGGCGGTGCTGTGGCGCCACGATCAGATCGTGGCGACCGAGCCGGAGTCGACCCGGTAGTTGGCGCCGTTCACGAAGCTGGCCAGGTCGGAGCACAGGAAGGCCACGACGTTCGCGACCTCTTCCGGCTCGCCGCGGCGCTTGAGCTCCATGTACGGCCGCTCTTCTTCGAGGAAGCTGCCGATGGCCTCGTCGAACGAGGTCCCGCGCTGCTTGGCCCGCTTGTCCATCATCGCGTCGGTCATCGGCGTGTGGATGAACGCGGGGGAGACCGTGTTCACCAGCAGGCCCTCGGAGGCGTAGGAGCGCGACAGGCCCTTCGCGAACGAGAGCACCCCGGCCTTGGCGGCGCAGTAGGGGAGTTCGTCGTCGTACGGCTGCGAGGCGTCCTCGGACACCAGGTAGACGATGCGGCCCCAGCCGCCCTGGCGCAGGTCGCCGATGAACTCGCGGGTGATCCGCACCGGCCCCATCAGGTCGATGTCGATCGTCTCCGCCCAGCCGGCCTCGTCGATCTCGTGGAACATGCCCTGGGCGCCGGTGACGCCCGAGGACTGCACCAGGATGTCGATCTCGCCGACGGCCTCGCGCACCTGGTCGTGCAGGGCGGCGAGGCTCTCGGCGCTCCGGACGTCGGCGGCGAAGGCGTGCAGCTTGCCGAGCGGTGCCTCGAGCTGGTCCGCACTGGTGTCCAGACGGCTCTGGTCGATGTCGGTGACGACCACGGTCGCACCCTCTGCCAGGAGGATGCGCGCCGTGTTCCAGCCGATGCCGGAGTCGCCGCCGAAGACGAGCGCGGTCTTGCCCTGGATACCGAGGTCCACCCGGGCCCCTACGCGTGCGCCGACGCGTCGGCGACGGCGGGCGTGGTGGCGGAGGCCAGCGGGGTGCTGGGCGCGCGGTTCTCGGCGGAGACCATCCACGCGAGCTGCTCGAGGCGCTCGATGAAGCCGTGGAGCAGGTCCGCGGTCGTCGGGTCTTCCTCGTCGACCTCGTCGTGGACGTCGCGCATGGTGCCGGTCGCCTGGTACAGCCGGAGCGTGACCTGGTCGATGGCGTCGTGCGTGGTGATCTCGCCCGAGGGGAACGCGTCGAGGTGGCTGCCCGCGGAGACGGTCGCCGAGCGGCCGTCCGGCACGAGGTACAGCGCGCGCATGCGCTCGGCGGTGTCGTCGGCGAACTCACGAGCCGCGTCGACGATCTCGTCGAGCTGCAGGTGGAGGTCGCGGAAGTTGGTGCCGAGGATGTTCCAGTGGGCCTGCTTGCCCTGCAGGTGCAGGTCGATGAGGTCCACGAGGACCGCCTGGAGGTTCTTGGCCATCTTGTCCGAAGCGTGCATGGTTGTGGCTCCTTTCGCGTCGGTGTGACCGTTCCGGTCTACGCGGTCACGCAGTGCACGCTCTCAGTGCGCTCGGAGGCGGCGTCCCCCGAGGTCGTCCGGCGCGATGCCGCTCAGTGCGACGGCGCGGGGTCGACCTGGTCGACGGCTTCGCGCATCTGCTCCAGGAAGCCGGCGACGATCCGCGCCTCGGACGCGGGGAGTCCCTCGGCGATCGACATCATCCGGCGGTGCATCACGCCGAGCGTGGCGCGGACCTCGTCGTCTGTCTCGGTCGTCGGAGTGATGACGAGGGCCCGGCGGTCGGTGGGGTGCGGGTCGCGGCGGACGTGGTTCGACTTGACCAGGCGGTCGATCAGGATCGTCGTCGAGGCCGACGAGATCTTGAGGTACGCGGCGAGGTCCTTCGGGCTCACGGCGGTGCCGGAGCGCTGCGCCTGCAGCAGGAAGCGCACGGCGAGCAGGTCGGTCTCGCCCATGCCCATCGAGTCACGGGTCCGGCGGCGCATGGCCGTCTCGGCGGATCGGTACCGGCGCAGGGCGTTGAGCACCGCGACCCCGCGTTGGGTCGCGTCGTCGTCCGGGAACCAGTACCCGGACGCCTCGGTGATCTCCTGCGTCGACATGGCGTTCAGGGTAACCCGTCTCGTATCTCGGTCGTCTAGCGGACTCCCGGGTTCCGCCACGACGGTGCGTCCGCAACGTCCGATGCGTCCGCACCGGACGGACAGGAGGCCCGTGCGGGGTCGCCACGGGCCTCCTGTCCGACGGTCGGTCGCGTTACGCGGCTGCCTGCTCGTCCGTGCCGGCTGCGGCCTCGGCGAGCGCGGTGAGCGCGCCCTGCACGAGCGTCGTGACCTCGGCGTCCTCACGCGGGTGGGTCTCCGCGAAGCGGACGACCGACTGCGGGATGGCGACCTTGACGTCCTCCAGGACCTTCGCGCCGGCGATGCCGGCGGCCTTGCGGGCGTCGTCGTGCGCCCAGACGCCGCCGTACTGGCCGAACGCCGAGCCGATCACGGCGAGCGGCTTGCCGGACAGCGGCGAGGCGCCGAACGGACGCGAACCCCAGTCGAGCGCGTTCTTCAGGACGGCGGGGATGGTGCCGTTGTACTCGGGGGTGATCAGCAGGACGGCGTCCGCGGTGGCGACGGCGTCGCGGAAGGCGACGGCAGCGGCGGGCGGGGTGTCGCCGTCGATGTCCTCGTTGTAGAACGGCAGGTCGACGATGCCGTCGAAGGTGTGCAGCTCGATGCCCTCCGGCGCGTGGTGCGCGGCGGCCTCGGCGAGCTTGCGGTTGATGGAGTCGGCGCGCAGGCTGCCGACGAGGACGAGGACGTTCGTCATAGAGCTCCTTCTGTTGCGGGATGCTGTTGCTGGACGGAAAGGTGTCAGCGACAACCAATCCGATCGTCGGGCGCGCTATTCCCAACGCTGGGTACGGTGGCGTCGTGACCTCGCTTCGGACCCCGGCCAGCACGCCTCGAACCACCGATCCGACCTGGTGGCGCGACGCCGTCGTCTACCAGGTCTACCCGCGCAGCTTCGCCGACACGGACGGCGACGGACTCGGTGACGTCGCGGGCATCACGAGCCGGGTGCCGTACCTGGCGTCGCTCGGCGTCGACGCGCTGTGGCTCTCCCCGTTCTTCCCGTCGCCGCTCGCCGACGGGGGCTACGACGTCGCCGACTACCGGGCCGTCGACCCGAAGCTCGGGTCCCTCGACGACCTCGACGCCCTGGTCCGGGCCGCCCACGAGCACGACCTCAAGGTCATCGTCGACATCGTGCCGAACCACACCTCGGACCAGCACGAGTGGTTCCGGGCCGCACTGGCGTCCCCGCCCGGGTCGGCCGAGCGTGCGCGGTACGTGTTCCGCGAGGGGTCCGGCGACTCCGGGGAACTGCCGCCGAGCGACTGGGTGTCGAACTTCGGCGGCAGCGCGTGGACCCGGGTACCGGACGGGCAGTGGTACCTGCACCTGTTCGCCCCCGAGCAGCCGGACCTGGACTGGTCGAACCCCGAGGTCCGCGCCGACTTCGAGGACACCCTGCGCTTCTGGTCCGATCGCGGTGTCGACGGGTTCCGCGTGGACGTCGCGCACGGTCTGGCGAAGGACCTGTCGACCCCATACCGGCCCTCGAACGAGCAGGACCTGCCGCTCGACGGCTCCGACCCGCTGTACGACCGCGACGAGGTGCACGAGATCTTCGCCACCTGGCGCCGGGTGCTCGACGAGTACGAGCCGCCCCGTGCCGCGGTCGCCGAGGCCTGGGCCCCCGCGCCCCGCCGCGTCCTGTACGCCCGGCCGACGGAGCTCGGGCAGGCCTTCAACTTCGACCTGCTCGAGTCCCCCTTCGAGCCGGACGCCTTCCGTCGGATCATCGAGCGGAACCTGGCAGCCTCCGAGCAGTCGGGCGCCTCGAGCACCTGGGTGCTGTCGAACCACGACGTCGTGCGGCACCCCACCCGGTACGGCCTGCCGGACGGCACCGACACCGATGCCTGGCTCATGACGGACGGCACGACGCCGGAGCTCGACCGCGCACGGGGGCTCCGCCGGGCACGTGCCGCGACGCTGCTGATGCTGGCGTTGCCGGGGTCGTCGTACGTCTACCAGGGCGAGGAACTCGGCCTGCACGAGGCCGCCGCGATCCCGCGCGACCTGCTGCAGGACCCGAAGTGGCTCCGCACCGGGCACACCGCGAAGGGCCGGGACGGTTGCCGGGTGCCGATCCCGTGGACGCGTTCCGGGCCGTCGTTCGGCTTCGGGGACGTCGCACCGCACCTGCCGCAGCCGCAGGACTTCGGGGAGTCCTCGGTCGAGGCCGAGGACGGCGATCCCGAGTCGACCCTGTCGCTGTACCGCCGGGCGCTGGCCGCACGACGCCGGCTGCAGCAGGGGGAGGCGCTGACGTGGCTGGAGTCCGGCTCCGAGGTCGTGGCGTTCGCCCGGCACGACGGCTGGCGATCGTTCACGAACTTCGGCACGGAGCCGCTGCCGTTACCCGCCGGCACCGTCGTCGTCGCGTCGTGCCCGCTCGACGAGGTCTCGTCCGGTGTGTTGCCCGGCGAGACGACGGTGTGGTTGGCCTGAGCGGACAGGTTCTTCCTCCACAGCCCGGAGGCCCGTGGTGACGTTCCACAGATCGTTTCGCCGCCGCCCGGGGGTGACCTCCCGATCGCGAGCATCGGGGCATGACAGATCCCACTGCTCCAGCATCCGGTCCACGGCCACTCCGGTCGCGGGTCGTCCGTCGCCTCGCTGCGGTCGGCGCCGCGCTGACCGCGCTCGGCGTGCTCGCGGCGCCCGCCGTGCTCCCGTCCGGGTCGAGCGCCGCTGCGCTCGACTTCCCCTACGTCAACGAGTTCTCCAGTGCGTCAGGCGGCACCCTGCACGGTGACGCCGCGGTGTCCGACGGCCGCCTGCGACTCACCGACGACGTCCGGAACCAGGCCGGGGCCTGGTCGACGAACGACACGTTCCCCTCCGACACCGGGCTCGAGATCGAGTTCACCTACGCCATGTACACCGCGAAGGACGACCCCGGGGCCGACGGCCTGCTGCTGTACCTGGCCGACGGGGCCGCACCACAGGGTGTCGGGTCGTACGGCGCCGGCCTCGGGTACGCCTGCCGCAGCACCGTGACCGAGGGCGGTGGACGCCCGTGCGACCTTCCGGGGGTCCCCGGCGGCTTCGCCGCCGTCGCGATCGACCACTACGGCAACTTCTCGTCGCGCATCAACGACTCCGGTCCCGGTGCCCAGGCCGACCACGTCGTCGTCCGCGGCTCGGGCGACGGGACCGAGGGCTACCGGTACGTCGCCGGCGTCGCGGCCCCCGGCGGCACGGTGACCGACGGCGCCGCACCGCGGAAGGTCCGCGTCACCCTGCTGCCCGAGGCCGACGGCGGCCTCGCCGTGACGGTCCGGATCCAGGCCGGCGGAGCCCTGCGGACGGTGCTGGACTCCGTGCCGCTGCACGGCGACGGACAGGCCCCGCTGCCGAGCACGCTCCGCCTCGGGTTCGCCGCGGCCACCGGCAGCCACGTCGACAAGCACGAGGTCGATGCGCTGCAGGTCCGGAAGCCGGCGGACCTGTCGGTCGAGCACGACCTGCCCGCGACCGTCGCGGCAGGCGACCCCGTCCGCTACGACGTCACGGCCCGGAACCCCGGCCCGAACGCCTCCGATCCGAGCCCGTTGCGCGTCGACGTGCCGGACGGCATCGAGGACGTCACCTGGACGTGCACCGCGGCGGCGGGCTCCGCCTGCGCGACCGCGACGGGGAGCGGTGACGTGGCGACCGACCTGTCCCTGCCCCGCGACGGTTCGGCCGTGGTGACGATCGACGGGCGGGTCGCCGCGGGCACCGAGGGGAGCCTGGAGAGCGTCGCGACGATCGCCACGCCTGCGTCGTTGTCCGACACGAACGAAACGGACAACGTCTCGCGGGCGAGCACGACCGCGACGGCACCGGTGGCCGTCGCGCACGTCGAGACGGACAAGTCCGTGTCGCCGTCGACCGTCGCACCCGGTGACGAGGTCGAGTACCTGGTGACCGCACGGAACCGGGGCCCAGCGGTCGCGGAGCACGTCGGGGCCGTCGACGACCTGCCCGAGGCCATGGGCTTCGCCGGTTCGGACGACGGGTGCACCGCCGAGGGGCAGCGCGTGACGTGCCGATCCGACACCTCACTCGACGTGGGGGAGACCCGCGCCTTCCGGATCCGCGCCGTGCTCGACCCCGGGTACCGGGGGGACGGATCCGACGTGGTGAACGTGGCGACCGCGACCTCGCCAACCGACCCGGACGGGGGCGACCCGTCCACCGGTGTGGCGATCGTCGTCGACCCGGGCGACGAGGGACCGGCGCCGAGCCCTGCGCCGACGACCGGTCCGGCACCGGACGACGGGGACGGCTCCGGTGATGGCGGTTCCGGCGACGGCAACGGCCCCGCGGCGGGTGCTGACGACGGGCGTGCGGGTGCTCCGGCAGCTGACCACGGGGCCACCGCGCCCGTCGGAGCCCTCGCCTACACCGGCTCCGAAGGGGTCGGCCTCGCCGCCGCGCTCGCAGCCCTGGCCGCCGCCGTCGGATCCGTGTGCTGGTGGCTCGCCCGACGTCGTGCCCGCCGGGACGCGCCGACCGACGACCCGCAGCAGCCCTGACACCGCCGGGACGGCACCGGACAGCGGTGCCGTCCCAGCGCACGGGTGTGCACGTCCACAGGGGGTGGAGCCGCCGCCGGTCGGGCGTTCACCCCACCGGCGGTAGGATCGGATCCACGATCCGCATGCCCGAAAGAGGTCTCGTGTCCGACACCGTGGACGACGCCACCACCGTGGAAGACGCGACCCAGCGCGCGCGGTACTGGCCGATCCCGATCCTCCGGGCGGTCCCCGCAGCGGTCGTCGCGATGGTCATCACCTTCTCGACCAACCACGCCGCGGGCTACGGTCTCGTGCTGTTCGGCGGCTTCGCCCTGGTCGAGGGCCTCGTGCTCCTGTTCGCCGGGATCTCCCGACTGTCCCTCGACGGCCGTTCGCGCCGCACGACCCTGCTGCAGTCCGTCATCACCCTGGTCGCCGCGGTCGCCGCGTTCGCGTGCAACGGGTTCGGGCTTCCGGCCTTCATCACGGTCATCGTCGCGTTCGCGGTGCTGACCGGGGCCCTCGAGCTGTCCCAGGGGCTCCGTGCCCGACGTCGCTCGCCCTTCGCTCGCGACTGGACCACGATCGGCGGCCTGACGCTGCTGCTCGCGGTCGCCTTCCTCGTCACGCCGCCGGACTACTCCCAGCAGCTCGGTGGCGTGGAGCAGGTCACCGGCACCCTCGACGCCTCGATCGTGCTCGTCGGCCTGCTCGGCGCGTACCTCGCCATCACGGCCGTCTTCCACGTGATCGCCGGCCTCTCGCACAAGTGGGGCACGGCCACGCCGGCCGTCGCCCCGGACGGAGCACCACACGCATGACCACCCCCAGCCGTCGTGACCGTCTGCGCCCGGTCGAGCTCCTCGGGATCTCCGCGATCGTCGCGGTGTTCACCGGGCTCGTCGTGCTGTTCTCGACGCGGGAACTGCAGCTGGCCGTGATCTTCCTCGGCGTCGCGTTCATCGTGGTCGTCGTCGTGCTCGCGATGCTGCAGCTCGCCTCGTCGAGCGAGCAGGACGACAACGACATGCTCGGCGGGCACAAGACGCCGGGCGAGGGCGACGGCGACGACTTCCACTGACGGCTGACGCAGCGGCGATCGCGTCCTGACGCCTGACACGCCCGAGGTCACGGATCAGGAACGGTCCTGTCAGGATCCCGCGTCCTGCCGACACCTCTGGGTGAAGGAGGTGGGATGTGGACGTGACGACCGGCACCGACACGGACGAAGGACTCGTCCGTGCGATGGCACAGGGGGACACCGGAGCGCTCGCACGGGCGTTCGATCGGTACGCCGCCACGCTCACCCGGTACGCCTGGGCACTCGTGGACAACCGGTCCGACGTCGAGGAGATCGTGCAGGACGCGTTCCTCACGCTCTGGCAGCGGGCGGCGACCCTCGAGCTGCCGGCGGACACCGTGCTGCCGTGGCTGCTCGTCGTCTGCCGCAACCACGCCTTCAACACCGGACGCAAGCAGGCCCGTCGTCGCGCGGACGAACTCCCCGAGCACCTCGCCTCGCCCGCCGACCACGACGAGGCCCGCGAGACCCTGCGCTGGGTCCGTGCCGAGATCGCCGCGCTCCCCGACCTCGACCGCCGCATCTGCGAGCTCTGCCTCCTCGAGGGGTACTCCTACGCCGAGGCCGCGGAGCTCCTCGGGCTCACGGTCGGGGCGGTCACCCAGCGGGTCTCCCGCAACCGACGTCGACTCAAGAAGGCGGTGATGCACGATGAACACTGAACCTCCCCAGGGAGACGAGCTGCAGCGCATGCTCGTCTCGATGAAGCAGAACGTCCTCGAACGCGCCACGCCCCGCCCGAAGCGACGTCGTGGTCGCTCGGGGGTCGTGATCGGCGTCGTCGCCCTGCTGGCACTCGGCACCGCGACCGGCGCCGTGGCCCTGACCCTGTCGCAGCAGAACGCCGACCCGGTCGCCGCTCCCACCCGGACCCAGCAGCCCGAGCCCTCGCCCTCCGCGACCACGCCGAGCTCCGCCCCGATCACGGGCGCCCCGATCCCGAAGCCCACCCGGACCCCCACCGTGGCGACGATCCCGGCGACCTGTCGCGACATGGTGCCGGCGGAGGACTACACGCGGCTCTTCGGGGAGAATCCGCTGACCGAGATCTCGAAAGCGAAGGACGGGACGGCCGGCGGCGATGGTGAAGACGTCACCTGGGCGGACGGGGAGTCGGAGATCATCTGCCGGTGGTCCGACCCTCGAGCGGACGTCAGCGGGCTGACCATGACCATCGGGACGGCCGGACCCGGTGCCGCGGACGTGCTCGCGACCAGTCCGCTCCAGTGCGAGGACCGTGACGGCGGCCGGGTGTGCCAGTCGTCCGTCCGGGCCCAGACCGGCCCGGTCGACCAGGTCTCCACCTTCTTCCTGCGCGACGACACCTTCATCGTGATCCGGCAGGCGAACTTCCCGACGAACGGTCTGCTGGACGCCGTCGTCGGGGAGATCTGGGGGGACTGACGGCCTGGAGGCACGTGACGGACCCGACCCGTGCCTCCAGTCCGTCGGTGGCCGGATCGCGAGCAGGAACGGTCGCCTCGCGCACCGTGACGCGACCGTTCCTGCTCACGGAGCACACCGACCACGCCCCGCGTCACCCCACCCGCGCCGCCACGATGTCGCGTGCCAGCGTCCGGACCGCACGGCTCGGCTCCGGGGACGTCCGGACCGCGAGACCGATGCGGAGCGGGTCGACCTCGTCCTCCAGGTCGAGCACCGCACCGTCGTACCGCACCCCCGAGTCCGGCACGACCCCGACGCCGAGCCCGGCCGAGGCGAACCGGATCACGGCGGGCATGTCGTTCATCTCCGCGACGATGCGCCGCCGGATGCCGAGCCGCTCGAGTGCCCCGTCGAGGATGATCCGGTTGCCGAACCCGTGCGCCGTGTCGACGAAGGGTTCATCGGCGAGTTCGGCGAGCGACACCGACGACCGGCCGGCGAGCGGGTGGTCCGACGCGGTGAACACCCGGAACGGCATCTCCCGCAACGGCTCCACGACGACGCCGGCGGGCACGGTGGGCAGGCCCGTGTAGGCGATGTCGAGCCGCCCGGCGACCAGGTCCTGCACGAGCCCGGTCGTCCCCGACGGCGAGGTCATCAGCTCCACGGCGACGAGCGGGTGCTGCCGTCGGAACCGCTGCAGCACGCCCGTCAGGTCGACGATGTCCATGCTCGTGAAGATGCCGAGCCGCACCCGTCCCCGCAGCTCGGCGTCGTCGGCGGTGGCCAGGTCGCGCATCCGGTCGAGGGACTCGAGCACCGCGCGGGCGTGGGGGAGCAGGTCCTCGCCGGCGGGGGTCAGGACGAGCTGTCGGCCGGTGCGGTCGAAGAGCCGCACCCCGAAGCTGCGCTCGAGTGAGGCGACGCCCGCGGACACCGTGGACTGCGCCGCCCAGAGTCGTTCCGCGGCGCGGGTGACGCTGCCCTCGGCGGCGACGGTGACGAACTGTTCGAGCAGTCGGGTCTCCATCGTCCGAGTATCGAGCAGATCGATCGTGCACATCAAGCGCATCCGTTGGACTCGATGCACCCCGAGCGCGATCATCGGAGCATGTCAACCGTCACCGACACCCCGACGGGCACCGTCCCCGCCACCACCGCCGCCGCCGCTGCTGCATCCGCGAGCGACCGTGTCGTCGCCCCGCGCGGACGCCGTGTCCACACCCGTCGGCGCCACGGTTTCGGCTTCTGGGTCGTCGCCTTCGCGTTCCTCGCGGTGATGGCCTTCGCGACCGTCCCCGCGCCCCTCTACGTCATCTACCAGGCCCGCGACGGGTTCCCGACCTTCACCACGACGGTGATCTTCGCGGCGTACGGCGTCGGGGTCGTCGGGTCGCTGTACCTGGCGGGACACCTCAGCGACGTGCACGGGCGGCGCCCGCTCATCCTGGTGTCGATCGCCCTCGAGCTCGTCGCCGCCGTGCTGTTCCTGCTCTGGAACGACGTCACCGGCCTCATCGTCGCCCGGCTCGTGACCGGCCTCGGTGTCGGAACGCTGACGGCGACCGCGACGGCGCACCTCGGCGAGCTCCGGGTCCGTGCGACCGGGTCGAGCGACTCCGCGAAGGGGGCGAGCGTCGCCGCCGGGGCGGTGAACCTCGGTGGGCTGTCGCTCGGCGCCCTGGTCGGCGGAGCGCTCGCCGAGTTCGTCGGGCAGCCCCTCATGGTCCCCTACGTGGTGTTCGTGATCGCGCTGGCCGTCGCGTTCGTGCTGGTGCTGGCCGCACCGGAGACGGTCGACCGCCCCGAGCAAGCCGTGGCCTACCGCCCGCAGCGCATGCAGGCTCCCGAGGGTCAGGGCGCCGCGTTCTGGGCGGCCGGTGCAGCCGCGTTCGCCGCACTCGCCGTGCAGGGGCTCTTCACCTCGGTCGCGCCGAGCTTCCTCGGCACCACCTTCCACGTCACCGACCGCCTGGCCGCCGGGGCCACGACCTTCGGGGTCTTCGCCGCGAGTGCGCTGTCGCAGATCGTCTTCGCCCGACTGTCGCAGCGTGCGCAGATCCGGCTGGGCATGGTGCTGCTGGTCGTCGGGCTGGTCGTCCTCGCCGTCGCCGCGGTCCTGCTGCAGGTCGCCGGGTTCATCGGCGGCGGGGTCGTCGCGGGCGCCGGCGTCGGCCTGCTGTTCCGCGCCGCGATCGGCAGCGCCGCAGCACTGGTCGGTCCGGAGCGCCGTGGGGGCGTGCTCGCCGCCACGTTCCTCATCGCCTACGCCGGGCTCACCGTGCCGGTCGTGGCCGTCGGCGCGGCGCTGCTGGTGATCCCGACGCTCCCCGTCCTGATCGGGTACGTCGTGCTCGTCGCCGTCCTGGCCGTCGTCGCCGGCACCCGGCTGGCCGCGCGCGCCTGACGGGTGGCGGGCCTGGCGTCCGCCCGTCGCATCCCGGAACCAGGTTCCGGACACCGAACCACGCGATCGCGCAGTGCCGTGTCCGGAACCTGGTTCCGTCGTACGGTCGCACTCCCGGCATACTGGGTGCGTGCCCCGGAACCGCAACCGTCCCGTGATCACGGGGATCGCGGCTGTGGTGGCCGCCGGTCTCCTCGCCGGCGGGCTGTTCCTGACGGCACGGCAGGGCGCTGACGACCCGACCATCGGCGGCTCGACCGTCGGTGAGACGACCGGTGCTGCATCGCCCTCGGGTGACAGCACCGTCACGATCACCCGCACGGGGCCGGACATGCCCGGGTCCGCCGCCCTCGCACGGTGCGACAGCACGACCCAGGCTGCCGTTGCGCAGTACGACACCCAGGCGCTGGGTCGTGTCACGCTGCAGTGCGGCACCGCTGCCCAGGGCTACGAGCACATCCGGGTGCGGCACACCGCGGACTGGCAGGACGTCGTCACCGGGCACGGCTCGCGCGACTGGGACGACGCCATGCTCACGGCGGTGCAGACGGCGCTCGAGGACCCGCGCCCCGGGTTCCCGCTCGACGCCGGCGACGGCAAGGTCTGCTACGCCGCACCCGTCCGGTTCGACGACGGTTCACGCCCCGACGACGAGCCCTTCGTCAAGGTGATCGTCTCGGCCACCACCGACCGGGTGATCACGGCGTACCCCACGCGCACCGACGACTGCTGACCCCGGCGCTGTCCACCCGTTCTGCGACAGACCACGCGTCGATCACCTGGTGGATCGTCGCGAAACCGGGGCTTGACGGCCGAGCGCCGACCTACGCGTGCACCTCGTACTCGTGCCGCCGGTGTGACGACGGCTCCAACTGGAACGTCGAGTGCTCCACCGGCACGTCGAAGTGCTCCGCCACGCACCGCTGCAGTTCGTCGAGGATCGCCGGGGCGTGCGCCGTCGAGAAGCAGTGGTCGTCGACGACGACGTGCGCGGTCAGGTTCGGCACGCCGGTCGCCACGAGCGTCGCGTGCAGGTCGTGCACCGCGATGACGTGGTCGAGCTCGAGGATGTGGCCACGCACGTCGTCGAGGTCGAGCCCCGGCGGCGTCGACTCGAGCAGCACGTTCGCGGTCTCGCGCAGCAGCCGGATCGCCCGCGGCAGGATGAGCAGGCCGATCAGGATCGCGGCGACGGAGTCCGCCCGCTCCCACCCCGTCAGCATGAGCACGATCGCGGCGATGATGACGGCGACCGACCCGAGGGTGTCGTTGAGGACCTCGAGCCGGGCGGCGCGCGAGGTGAACCCCTCGCCCGAGGCCCGGAGCAGCACCGCGTAGGCCACCAGGTTGCCGACGAGTCCGACGATGCCGAAGACGAGCAGCGGCCCGGAGTGGATCTCCTCCGGCACGACGAGTCGCTGGACCGCTGAGATGATCACGTAGACGCCGACGGCGAGCAGGATCGCGGCCTGCGCCGTGGCGCCGAGGACCTCGGCCCGCTGGAAGCCCCAGGTGCGCTGGGCGGTCGGCGACCGGCGGGCGAGCCGCGTCGCGACGAGTCCGATGCCGAGTCCGCCGGTGTCGACGACCATGTGCCCGGCGTCGACGAGCAGCGCGAGCGAACCCGTGACCACGGCGCCCACGACCTCGGCGAGCAGGATGCCCGCCGAGATGCAGAACGCGACGAGCAGGGCGCGCTCCGAGGCGTGCCCGACGCCGTGCCCGTGGTCGTGTCCCATGTGCGACATCGTAGGGATCCGCACTGACGACATGCCAGGATCGTCAGCGTGAGCCGGTCGCCCTACGAGCTGTCCACACCACCCGAGGTGCTGGCCCGGCTGCACCCCCGACTTCGGACGTACTTCGGTGCCGTCCCGCCCGGGCACGTCGGCTCCGGCGAGGGCGTGTTCAGCGTCGTCGGCACCCCGCGCCGATGGCTGTGGCCCCTGCTCGCCGTGTTCGCACGCGACGCCGTGCTGTTCCCGGTCTGGGAGCGGGACGTCCCCTTCACGGTCGAGAACCTGCCGGCTCGCGTCCGTCGCGGATCCGGCACCGGCCTGGAGGCCCGCCCCGCCGTCCGCGCGCACCGCACCTTCCACTTCCGCTCCGGATCCCGCACGATGGTGGACGCCATCACCGCCGAACACGACGGCCTGGTCGACCACCTCGGTCGCCGTGGGCGCGTCAGCGCCCGACTCCGGGCGCAGGTCGACGCGGACGGCCCGGACGCGGGCGCCCTGCGCCTGGTCTCCACGCGCGTGACGTTCCGTGCGCTGGGACGCGATCTGCGCCTCCCGGCCGCCCTGAGCCCGCGCGTGACGCTCACAGAACGATTCGATGACGAAGCCGACCTGCAGCGCGTGTCCCTGGTGCTCACCGCGCCGGTGCTCGGCACGCTGTACCGGTACGAGGGGGCGTTCCGGTACGCCGTCGTGCCCGATGCCGGTCCTGAAGGGGGACGTTGATGGTCGAGCAGCAGAAGGTCGTGATCGCGGGAGCGAGCGGCTTCGTGGGGCGGTACCTGCGGGACGCCTTCGCGGAAGAGGGCTACCGGGTCGTCACCATCGGCCGGACCGGCGACGCGGTGTGGGGCAACACCCTGCGCATCCGGGAACTCGTCGACGGTGCAGCCATGGTCGTGAACATGGCGGGCAAGAGCGTCAACTGCCGCTACGGCCGACGCAACCGTGCGGAGATCATGCGCTCACGGGTGGACACCACGCTCGAGCTCGCCGAGGCCATCCGGACGTCGGAGCACCCGACGCCGCTGTGGATGAACGCCTCGACCGCGACGATCTACCGGCACGCCGACGACCGCCCGCAGGACGAAGCCACCGGCGAGATCGGCGAGGGGTTCTCGGTCTCCGTGGCCCGCGCGTGGGAGGACGCCTTCTTCGGCGCCGACCTGCCCGGTACCCGTCGTGTGGCACTCCGGATGGCGATCGTGTTCGGCGACGGCAGCGCCCTGCTGCCGCTCCTCCGGCTCGCGCAGGCCGGCCTCGGCGGGCCGCAGTACGACGGGCCGTGGGTGCCGACGCGCTCCCGGCTCCGCGCCGGCACGTACCACCACCACCGGCCCACGCACGGTCGGCAGCGGTTCAGCTGGGTGCACATCGCCGACGTCCTCGGGTCGATCCGGTTCCTCCGCGACCACCCGGAGATCGAGGGGCCGGTCAACCTCTCGAGCCCGAACCCGTCCGACAACCGCACCGTGATGGCGACCATCCGCGACGCCGTCGGACGCCGGTTCGGGGTGCCGACCTGGCGGTGGATGCTCGAACTCGGTTCGTTCGCGATCCGCACCGAGACCGAACTCGTGCTGAAGAGCCGGTGGGTGGTGCCGACCCGGTTGACCGAGGCAGGCTTCGAGTTCCGGTACCCGCACCTGCGTGGGGCGCTCGCCGGGATCATCGCGGAGCGCCGCCAGCACCGGGGCTGAGCGCCGGTACCGGGACGCCGTCGACCGGGGCCGGGTCCGGCGCCGGGTCTGGGCCCGGGCCGCGGTCCCGCGCCGGACGCGACGACCACAGCACGGCGGCCACGACGACCGCGCCGGCGAGCACCTCGACCAGGTCGGGCACCTCGCCGAAGGCCGCCCACGACGCGAGCACCCCGACCACCGGCACGAGCATCGAGAACGGCGCGACCGTGCTCGAGGGGTAGGTCGCCAGCAGCCGTGACCAGATGCCGTAGCCCACCAGGGTCGCGACGACCACGATGTAGAGCAGGCCCAGGTCGGCGGGCAGCGCCGCCGGCGTGAACGCGGTGCCGAGGGCGGTACCGATGCGGTCCGGTCCCTCGACCACGAGCGACAGCACGGCCATCGGCACGGGCGGCACGACCGCCCACCAGAGGGTCAGGTGCAGCGGGTTCGCGGCCCCCGCCCGCCGGGTCGCGACGTTGCCGATCGCCCACCCGAGGGCACCGCACAGCGCGAGCACGACGGGCAGCAGCGCGGCGGTCTGGGAGCGGTGCAGGGCGATCGCGGCCAGGGCGGCGACGGCGACGGTCACCCCGACGACCTGCCGGCCGGTCAGCCGCTCGCGCAGGAACACCCCGGCCAGCACCACGGTGAAGGGCGCGGAGGCCTGCAGCACGAGCGAGGCCAGCCCCGACGGCATGCCGGACGCCATGCTCAGGTACAGGAACGAGAACTGCAGCACGCCGAGGCCCAGACCGACGAGCAGCAGTCGCCCGAACGGGATCCGCGGCCGCGGCACGAACAGCAGCGTCGGGACCGCCAGGATCGTGAACCGCAGCGCTGCGAGCAGGAATGGCGGGAAGTGCTCGAGCGCGAGTGCCGTCGCAGGGAAGTTCAGTCCCCAGACCACGGCCACGACGACGGCGAGGAGACGGTCACGAGCGGTCATGCTCCTCATCGTCCCGGCCCACACGTTGTAGGTCCATCGAAACCTTCACGAAGCACGATGTAGGGTCCCTGCATGGTCGACTTCGACGTGCAGCTGCTGGCGGTGCTCCGCGAGCTCGCCGAGCGTGGCAGTGTCACGGCCGTCGCCGAGGCCACCCACCGCACACCGAGCGCCGTCTCCCAGCAGCTGCAGACGCTGCAGCGGCAGGTCGGGGTCCCGCTGGTCGAACGCGTCGGGCGTGGCGTCCGGCTGACCCCGCACGGCCAGGTCCTCGCCGGCCTGGCGTCCGGGGTCGCGACCGCCATCGCGCGGGTGGACGCCGCCTGGCAGGAACACCTCGGTGGCACGACCGGACCGGTGTCGCTGGCGATCTTCCCGTCCGCCGCCGAACTGCTGCTGCCCGGCGTGCTCACGCGGATGCAGGCGCACCCCGGCATCGCGCTGACCCTGGTCGACGTGGACGTCAGCGAGGGGGAGTTCGCACCGCTCGCCGCCGACCACGACGTGGTCGTCGGACACCGGTCGGACGGCGTGCGCCCGGCCGACCAGGGATCGGTCGACACCGTGCCGCTCCTCCGCGAACCGCTCGACGTGGCCCTGCCGCCCGGGCACGCCCTGGTCGGCCGCGCACGCGTGGGCATCGACGAGGTCGTCGGGGAACGCTGGATCGGCGTGCCCGAGGGCTACCCGATCGACCGTGTGCTGCACGCGATGGCCGCGGCGACGGACACCCCGCCGAGCGTCGCGTTCCGCACGATCCACCTGCCGGTCATCGAGAACCTGGTGGCGGCAGGTCACGGCATCGCACTCGTCCCGCGGTACACGTCGGGCACGCGGGCCACCGGGCGCTTCCACCTGGCCGAGCTGGCCGACGTGCGCGCAGGGCGCCGGATCGAGGCGCTGGTCCGGCCCGACCGTGCGGTCCGGCCCGTGGTGCGCAGCGTCCTGGAGGCGCTGGTCGCCGAGGCCCTGTACGTCACCACCTGACGGGGGTGCGGTCGGCGGCGGGGCCGCACCGAGCCTCCCGGCCGCCTGGGCGCTGCTGCCGGACCCGGAGCGCGCGCTCCGCGCTCAGACGTCGAGGTGGTCGACCAGCTCGTCCGCCAGACCCGTGTAGGTCGCCGGCGTCAGGTTCGTCAGCCGTGCCTTCGCGCCGTCGGAGATGTCCAGACGGTTCACGAACACGATGAGGTCCTGCTGGCTCACCCGCTTGCCCCGCGTGAGCTCCTTGAGCATCGCGTAGGGGTCCTCGATGTTCGACTGCCCGGCGGTGACCTCCGCGCGGATGACCGTCTGGATGGCCTCGGCGAGGACCTCCCAGTTGTGGTCGAGGTCGTCGGCGAGCTTGGCCTCGTTCACGGCGATCTCGCCCAGACCGCGGCGCAGGTTGTCGAGCGCGAGCAACGAGTGCCCGAACGCGACGCCGATGTTCCGCTGCGTGGTGGAGTCGGTCAGGTCGCGCTGCAGGCGGCTCGTCACGAGGGTCTCGGACAGCGTCGAGAAGAGCGCCGACGAGATCTCGAGGTTCGCCTCGGCGTTCTCGAACTTGATCGGGTTGATCTTGTGCGGCATCGTCGACGACCCGGTGGCACCGGCGACGGGGATCTGCGTGAAGTACCCCATCGAGATGTAGGTCCACACGTCGGTCGCCAGGTTGTGCAGGATCCGGTTGGCGTGACGCACCCGGTCGTACAGCTCGGCCTGCCAGTCGTGCGACTCGATCTGCGTGGTGAGCGGGTTCCACGTCAGGCCGAGGCCCTCGACGAACTCGCGGGACAGCGCGGGCCAGTCGGCCTCGGGGTCCGCGGCGAGGTGTGCCGAGAAGGTGCCGGTCGCGCCGGAGAACTTGCCGAGGTACTCGCCGCCCTCGATCTGGGCGAGCACGCGCTCGAGCCGGTAGACGACGACCGCGAGCTCCTTGCCGAGCGTCGTCGGGGTGGCCGGCTGACCGTGGGTGTGCGAGAGCATCGGCACGCTCTTCAGCTCGACGGCGAGCGTCCGGAGCTTCTCGAGCACGGCGCGGAAGCCGGGCAGCCAGACCTGGTCGACGGTGTCCCGCACGGTGAGTGCGTAGGACAGGTTGTTGACGTCCTCGCTCGTGGCGGCGAAGTGGGTGAGCTCGGCGATCGCGTCGAGCCCGAGCTCGGACAGCCGTCGGCGCACGAAGTACTCGACGGCCTTGACGTCGTGACGGGTCGTCGCCTCGATCTCGGCGAGCTCCGCGATCTGGTCCTGGCCGAAGGTCGAGGCGATCCGGCGCAGCGCGGCCTTGTCGTCGACGCTGAGCGGCGAGGTGGTGAACATCGCGTGGTCGGTCAGGAAGATGAGCCACTCGACCTCGACCACGATGCGCGCGCGGTTGAGGCCGGCCTCGGAGAGGTGCTCGCCCACCGTGTGCACGATCGGGTAGTAGCGCCCGTCGAGCGGGCTGATCGGCTGCGGGGGAAGGGGGGTCATGGGGCTCCCTGACGGACTGCCGGCTCGAGCTGGTGGAAGAGCGCCCGGCAGGCCCGTTCGACGGTCGAGAGCACTCGGTCGAACTCGTGCCGGTCCGCGTAGTACGGGTCCGGCACGTCGGCCTGCTGGGGCCAGGCGGCGTCGTACCGCAACAGGAGCGTCACCTTGGCGGAGTCGTCCATGGTCGGGGCCCACGAACGCAGGATGCGCTCGTGGGAGCGGTCGAGTGCGACCACCAGGTCGAGGTCCGGGAACCGGTCCGGGTCGAACTGACGGGCGCGATGCCTGCTGCCATCGTATCCGCGCGCCGCCAGCGCTGCGATCGTGCGCTCGTCGGCGGGTTCACCGACGTGCCAGTCACCGGTGCCGGCCGACTCCACCTGGAACCGGTCGGCCAGACCGGCGTCCGCGGCGATCTGCGCGAACACGACACCGGCCATGGGGGAGCGGCAGATGTTGCCGCTGCAGACGAACGAGACGCGGAACGGGGCGTCGACGTCCTGGGTCATGACCACATCATGACGCAGGGCGGGGTCCTCCGCGAGGTCCGCCGGGGTCACGCCCGCTGGCGGTTGAGCACCGGGCGGGCGAAGAGCCCGATGAGCCACGCGAAGACCGCGAGCACGAAGGCGCCGACGATGCCCCAGCCGAAGGAGTCGACCTCGAGCCCGAAGCCGAACGCCTCCGAGATGCCCGCGACGATGAGCAGCAGGATCGCGTTCACGACGAACGAGATGAGCCCGAGCGTGAGGATGTAGATCGGGAACGCCACGATCCGGATGACCGTGCCGATCACCGCGTTCACGAGACCGAAGACGAACGCCACGAGCAGGAAGGTGAGGACGGTCGCCGTGGTACCGCCGTCACCGAACGGCGTGACGGAGACGCCGCTGACGATGAGCGTGGTGAGCCAGAGCGCGAGGGCGTTGACGACGAGGCGGACGAGGAATCGCATGCGCCCATGATGCCCTCGCTTCCCCTCGTGGGTGCCGTGGGCCTGCCGGTAGCCTGAACCCGTGAGCGAGCAGCGTGTGCACATCCGGCCCGAGGTGGCCGTCCTCCCCGCGTACAAGCAGGGGCGACAGGCGTCCGACTCCGCCTTCAAGCTGTCGAGCAACGAGAACCCGTTCCCGCCGCTCCCCGGGGTCGTCGAGGCCGTGCAGGCCCAGACCTCGTACAACCGCTACCCCGACGCCACCGCCCTCGCCCTGCGCGCCGTGCTGGCCAACCGCTTCGGGCTGACCGCCGAGCAGGTGCACGTCGCCCCGGGCAGTGTCGCGATCCTGCACGAGCTCGCCCGCGCGACCTCCGGCCCCGGCGACGAGATCGTCTACGCGTGGCGCTCGTTCGAGGCGTACCCCGGGGTCGTCACGGTCGCCGGTGCCACCAGCGTGCAGGTGCCGAACCGACCCGACGGCGGGCACGACCTCGACGCGATGGCCGCGGCCGTCACCGAGCGCACCCGAATGGTGCTCGTCTGCTCGCCGAACAACCCGACGGGGCCGATCGTGACCGTCGCGGAGTTCGACGCGTTCATGGCCGCGGTGCCGCAGTCGGTGCTGGTCGTGCTCGACGAGGCATACGCCGAGTTCGTGACCGACGACGCCGCCGTGCACGGCCACCCGTTGCTCGCCGCGCACCCCAACCTCGTGGTCCTCCGCACCTTCTCGAAGGCGTACGGGCTCGCCGGGCTCCGGGTGGGCTACGCGCTCGGTCCGGACTACGTGCTCGACGCCGTCCGGGCCTGCGCCATCCCACTGTCCGTGACCGCCCAGGGCCAGGCGGCGGCGCTCGCCAGCCTGGAACGCGAGGCCGAGCTGCTCGAACGTGTGACCGAGATCGCGACCCTGCGCGACCGGATCGTCGTCGAGCTCCGGGCACAGGGCTGGGACGTCCCCGACGCCCAGGGCAACTTCCTCTGGCTGCCGACCGGCGAGCGGACGGCCACCGCGGCGGCCGCGTTCGAGGACGCCGGCATCATCGTCCGGGCCTTCCCGCCAGAGGGCATCCGCATCTCGATCGGCGAGCACGAAGCTGTGGAAACGCTCCTCCAAACAGCCCGCTCACTTGTGGGGGACCTCCAGGTGGCCGACTAGTGCCTGGCGCTACGCTGGCCCGCATGTCATTCCGCGCCGCGGCTCCCGCGACGACCACCGTCCGGCTCCTCGACCCCGAGGGTCGGTTCGTGGAGACCGACGAGAACGCCGAGTTCGCCGCCGCCGCGCGGGCGATCCCCGACGAGACCCTGCTGGCGATGCACCGCCGCATGGTGCTGACCCGTCGGTTCGACCACGCCGGCCACAACCTCCAGCGCACCGGCCAGCTCGGCCTGTGGGTGCCCAGCCACGGGCAAGAGGCCGCGCAGACCGGCTCGGCCTTCGCCCTCCGCGCCCAGGACCACGTGTTCCCGTCCTACCGCGAGCACGCCGTCACCATGCACCGCGGCGTCGAGCCGATGGAGATCATCGCGATGTACCGCGGGCAGACCCACGGCGGGTGGGACCCGGACCAGCGCGGCAACACGCACATCTCCACCCTGGTGATCGGCTCGCAGACCCTGCACGCCACCGGGTACGCGCTCGGCCAGAAGCTCGACGGCGACGTCGGCACGGGCGACCCGGACCGTGACGCCTGCTCGATCGTCTACTTCGGCGACGGCGCCACCAGCCAGGGCGACGTGAACGAGGCCTTCGTGTTCTCCGCATCGACCAAGGCCCCGGTCGTCTTCTTCCTGCAGAACAACCACTGGGCCATCTCGGTGCCGGTGTCGGTGCAGTCCCCGACGCCGCTCGTCGACCGCCCGCGCGGCTTCGGGATCCCGAGTGTCCTGATCGACGGCAACGACATCCTCGCGTCCTACACGGCGTCGGTCGTCGCGACCGAGCACGCCCGCAGCGGACAGGGCCCGGCCTTCATCGAGGCCGACACCTACCGCATCGGTGCGCACACCAGCTCCGACGACCCGAGCCGGTACCGCGCCGACGGCGAGCTCGAGGAATGGGTCCTCCGCGACCCGATCGTCCGGTCCGAGGCGTACCTGCGCTCGAAGGGTGCGACGGACGAGCAGTTCGCCGCGTTCGACGAAGAGGGCGAGGACATCGCCGCCGACGTCCGACGCCGCACCGTCGCCCTGACCGCACCGTCCGTCGACGTCATGTTCGACAACGTGTACCGCGAACCGCACCCGCGGATCACCGAGCAGAAGGCCTGGCTCGCCCAGTACGAGGCCGGCTTCGAAGGGGGCGCCCACGCATGAGCACCACCGAGCAGCTCTTCGACTACACGCTGCGCTCCCACCCGGGCGCCGGCGAGGTCCCGAGCGACCCCACCCCGACCCTGCCGATGGCCAAGGCCCTGAACGCCGGGCTCGCCGCGGCCATGGAAGCGGACGACAAGGTCCTGCTGATGGGCGAGGACATCGGCCAGCTGGGCGGCGTCTTCCGCATCACCGAGGGCCTGCAGGACCGCTTCGGCGCCGAGCGCGTGCGGGACACCCCGCTCGCCGAGGCCGGCATCATCGGCACCGCGATCGGCCTCGCCCTGCGCGGCTACCGCCCGGTCGTCGAGATCCAGTTCGACGGCTTCGTGTGGCCCGGCTTCGACCAGATCACCTCGCAGCTCGCGAAGATGGCGAACCGCCTGCCGGCACACATGTCGCTGCCCGTCGTCATCCGCATCCCGTACGGCGGCCACATCGGCGCCGTGGAGCACCACCAGGAGTCCCCGGAGACGTACTTCGCGCACACCCCGGGCCTGCGGGTCGTCAGCCCGAGCACGCCGAACGACGCGTACTGGATGATCCAGGAAGCCATCGCGTCGAAGGACCCGGTGATCTTCCTCGAGCCGAAGTCCCGCTACTGGCCCAAGGGCCAGGTGGACCTCGTCGACGGCCACGTCCCGATGCACACCACCCGCGTCGCCCGCACCGGCACCGAGGTCACGCTGGTCGGGCACGGTGCCATGGTCGCCACCCTGATGCAGGCGGCGGACATCGCCGAGGCCGAGGGCACCAGCTGCGAGGTCATCGACCTCCGCTCGATCTCGCCGATCGACTGGGAGCCGCTGCTCGCCTCCGTCCGCAAGACCGGTCGCCTGGTCATCGCACAAGAGGCCTCCGGCTTCGTCAGCGTCGGCAGCGAGATCGCCGCGACCGTCGCCGAGAAGGCGTTCTACACGATGCAGGCGCCGCCGCTGCGGGTGTCCGGCTTCGACGTGCCGTTCCCGGTCTCGAAGCTCGAGCACCTGCACCTGCCGGATGCCGACCGCATCCTCGAGGCCGTCGACCGCGCCCTCGCCTACTGACCCGTCCGACCGAGGACCCGTCCGACCGAGCTCGACCAGATCCACGAAGGAGCCGTAGTGGCCGCCGCCGAATTCCCCCTGCCCGACGTGGGTGAAGGTCTCACCGAGGCCGAGATCGTGCAGTGGCGCGTCGCGATCGGCGACGAGATCGCCGTCGACCAGGTGCTCGTCGAGATCGAGACCGCGAAGTCGCTCGTCGAGCTGCCGTCGCCGTTCGCCGGCACCGTCACCGGCCTGCTCGTGTCCGAGGGTGACACGGTCGAGGTCGGCAAGCCGATCATCCGCGTCGACTCGGACGCCTCGGTCGCGTCCGGAGCGGCCCTCACGCCCCCTGCGGAACAGTCGGGAGGCGCGGTGCCCGTCGCCGAGACCGCCCCGGTCTCGCCCGTGGTTGCGTCCACCCCGCCGGCACCCGCAGCACCGTCGGCCCCGGTCGCGCAGACCCCTCCCGCTCCCGCGGCGGTGCCGGCACGTGCCGCTGCCCCCGCACCGGTTGCGCCTGCTCCGGCTGCTGCCGCCGCGCCGGCGGCGCCGGTCCAGCCGGTCGCGGTCGACGCCTCCGTCCAGGGCACGGACGAGTCCTCCGGTGCCGTCCTCGTCGGCTACGGCTCGGCGACCTCGTCGCCCTCCCGTCGCAAGCCGGGCGCCCGCCGGGCCGCAGCGCTCGCGGCCGAGGCGAGCCGCGCCTCCAGTGTGGACACCGCCGCGGCTGCCGAAGCCTCCGTCGACCCGGGCGAGGAGAGCACTGCCGAGGCGATCAGCGCCCTCGGCACGGGCTCCGCGCACAAGCAGAGCACCGCGACCAACGTGCTGGCGAAGCCACCGATCCGGAAGCTCGCGAAGGACCTCGGCGTCGAACTGACCGAGATCGTCGCGACCGGTCTGGCCGGCGAGGTCACCCGCGACGACGTCATCCGGCACGCGAAGCAGGCCAGCGTCTTCCGGAACATCGAGACGCCCGAGTGGGGCGAGGTCCGCAGCGAGACGATCCCGGTCAAGGGCGTCCGCAAGGCCATCGCCACCGCGATGACGACGTCCGCGTTCACGGCACCCCACGTGTCGCTGTTCGTCGACGTCGACGCGACCCACACGATGGAGTTCGTCAAGCGGCTCAAGGCCTCGCCGACGTTCGCCGGCGTCAAGGTCTCGCCGCTGCTCATCGTCGCGAAGGCCGTCATCTGGGCCGTCCGCCGGAACCGTTCGGTGAACTCGACCTGGACCGACCGCGAGATCATCGTCCACCACTTCGTGAACCTCGGCATCGCCGCGGCGACCCCGCGCGGGCTCATCGTGCCGAACATCAAGGACGCGCAGGACATGTCGCTGCTCGAGCTGGCACAGGCGCTCGAGGAGCTCACGCTGACCGCCCGCGACGGCAAGACCACGCCGAAGCAGATGGCGAACGGCACGGTGTCGATCACGAACATCGGTGTGTTCGGCATGGACACCGGGACCCCGATCCTCAACCCGGGCGAGGTCGCGATCGTCGCCATGGGCACGATCAAGCCGAAGCCGTGGGTCGTCGACGGCGAGGTCCGCTCGCGCATGGTGACGACCATCGGTGCGTCGTTCGACCACCGGGTCGTCGACGGTGACGTGGCGTCCCGCTTCGTGCACGACGTCGCCTCAGTGCTCGAGGAGCCCGCGCTCCTGCTCGACTAGCGCAGGTCGTTCCGCTTCGTGAGCAGAAATGGTCGGGTTGCTTCGAGCCACTCGACCATTTCTGCTCACCATCTGCGGGCTTCCGCAAACGTCGCGTGGTGTTCACACGGATGTCGGGGGTCGGCGGCATGATCGGTGCATGGTCCACCAGCTCCTGACCCCCTCGCAGGAGATCCGAACGGATCGCCTCCTGCTCACCCCGCTGACCCCGGCCGACATCGACGACGTGCACGCGCTCTTCTCGGACGCCCGCACGTGGCAGCACCTGCCCACCGGCCGGCACGTGGCACGGAGCTCGAGTGTGGACATGGTGCAGCGCAAGATCGGCGGTCGTGCACGCCACGGCCTCGGGTCCTGGGCGGTCCGCAGCGCTTCCGACCACGCCTTCGTCGGTGTCGGTGGCGTCGACATGACCGCCGGTGGGGTCTGGAACCTCGGGTACCGACTGGCGCCCGCGGCATGGGGGCAGGGCTTCGCGTCCGAGATCGCCCTCGCTGCCGTCCGTGCCGCCGCCGACACCGCTCCTGACGTCCCGGTGACCGGCCGCGTGCTCACGAACAACCCCGCATCTGCAGCCGTGCTGCGTCGTGCCGGGCTGTCGCTGGTGTGGCAGGGGGCTCCCGCCCCGCAGAACCGAGCGGCCGCCGGGGTCGAGGGGCAGGTCTGGACCGATCGGCTGCTCTCCGACGAGCAGTTCGCCTGGCTCGTCGCCAACGCCTGACCCGTCAGCCAGCGGGTCCGCTGAGCCTGATGCTCCGTGCGGCGCGCGCTTCGACCGACGACGAATGTGTCGCGATCAGGACGGCCGCTCCGTCAGCCGCCAGCTCGCCCAGCAGGTCGAGCACCATCGCCGCGTTGTCCTCGTCGAGGGCACTCGTCGGTTCATCGGCGAGGATGACCGACGGACGCTTCACCAGGAGTCGCGCCATCGCGACCCGTTGCTGCTCGCCGCCGCTGAGTTCGTGGACCCGGTCGGTTCCGCGTCCGGCCAGACCGACACGGTCCAGGGCCTCGCCCGTCCGGAGGCCTCGGTGTCTCCGCCGTCCGTCTGGCAGGCGAACCACGTCGAGGTTCGACTGGACCGTCATGTCCGGCACCAATCCGAAGTCCTGGAACAGGTACCCGAGGTGGCGCCGCCGGATCAGTCGAGCCCGTCGCCCGTTCGAACCCGCTGACTCTCCGTTGATCCGGATCGTGCCGAGGTCGAGCGCATCGATGTGCCCGATGCAGTCGAGCAGCGTCGACTTCCCGCAGCCGCTCGGCCCGACCAAGCCGACGATCTCTCCCCCCGCCACCACGAACGACAGGTCGTGCCACAGCGCGCGGCCTCCGCGACGCTTCGATGCGTTCCGTACCTCGATCATCGTGGTCCGCTCCCTCGGTTGCGTGCAGTGCTCCGCGCCGTGACGGCCATGACGACGAGGCTCGTGGCGCTCACCGCCGCGAGCGCCACGAGTGCGATCGCCCCGGCGACTCCGGCTGACTGCGCCACCGGGTCGAGCGCCGATCTGAGCCCGCTCCCGTCCGGGCGTTGCGACCACCAGGTGTTGACGACGGCGATGGCGGAGATCGAGACCAGACCGGCTTCGATCGTCAGCAGGCCAGCATCGGTGCGGACGGGCGAGACGCCACTGGTGAACTTCGCGAACAGCGCACGGCCGTGACGGCGTCGGTGCGCGAGCGTGGCGACCATCCCGAGCATGACGCTGACTGCGAGGGTGCTGACCAGGGTGCCCGTCCCGACCGCCACGGTCGTCGCTGCGTGCCGTGCCTGTTCCGCCGCAGACTGACCCACCGCGACGACCGCGCTGAACTCGGTGCGGATGCCCGACGCGCCGATCGACCGCTCGGCGGCAGCACGGGACGTGAAGACGACGTCTCCGGTCGACAACCACGATCCGAGTTCATCGGCCGAGAAGACGTCGACCGGCGTGGGGACGACCACGATCACGGCGTCGTCGAGCCACGCGCGCGACGACGCGTCGTCCGGGTACGAGTAGACCTGCTGGCGGGCCAGCGTGCCACCGGTGACGTGCTCGAGGAGGGCGTCGGGTGCATCCCGCAACTGCCAGTCGGTCAGACCCTCGACGAGCCGATCGCGGGAGAGCTCACTGTCGGCAGGCATCCACACGGCGATTTCCGCGCCGTCGGTGGTGATGCGGGCCCCGTCCGCGGAACGGACGTCCTGCAGATCGAGGTAGCCCTGGTCGACGACGAGCGCAGGAACCGTCGACTTCCCTCGGCCGCTCGACACCTCGACCGCGGCGGCGAGGAACGCATCACGCCGCGCGAGCGCCCCACCGGCGAAATCGCCGATGCGGTCCCAGTAGGCCTGCTCCTCGACCGGGCGGGGATCCGGGGTGACCCACAGCTGGACGGTGTCACCGGCCGCCCGAAGATCCCGTTCTGCCGTTCCCTGTCGTGCGGTGGTCACTGCCCCGGTCAGTTCGAAGACGGCCGCGACGAGCAACAGGAGCGCGGGCACCCGTGCGATCTGTGCGACGAGCAGGAGCGCGCCCGCTGGTCGAGCGCCCCGCAGTGCGGCGGCCAACGGCTGTCGACACGCGACCACCGTGCCGATCGTGTGCGCGACGACGACCGGTGCGAGCAGCCCCACGCAGAACACGGAGATCGCGGCGGCGAGGGTCGCCGCCGAAGTGAGCCCGTTGTAGAACCAGAGCCCGGTGGCTGCGACGGGTACCCCGATGACGGTGACGAGCATGGCGGTCCGGAGCTCAGCCAGCTCCTGGATCACGATGGCGGCTGTGGAGTCTCCGTGCAGTCGGCGGACTGCGCTGCGGCGAGGGGCCCCGACGGTCGTCATCAGGCAGAGCGCCACGCATCCCGAGACCAGTGCTCCGACCAGGGCCAGGGTCTGATCCAAGCCGTCGGTGACGCCGATGCGTTGCAGGAGCGGCACGCGCTCCTCGCTGACCTCGTACCCGGCGTCTGCCAGTGCGCTCACGACGGCTCGCCGCGCATCGTCGTCCCCGAAGACCGAGTACGAGCCGGTCGGGTCGAACTGGTCGAGTTCCGACATCGGACGGACGGTGGTGACCATCGATCTCGTGAAGTCCTCGTACCCGTCGAGGAGCCAGCCGGCTCCGCGGCTCGAGGGAGCGTCGGTGACGAGCGCCACGCGGCGCGTCGTCGGAGCTTCACGGTCCGCCACCACCCGGGCGATCGTCGCGTGCTCGGCCTCGGCGACCTGCTCGAGTGCGATCGCGACCCGCTGGTTCGATCTGGTCTCAGCGCCGGCGGCAGCGGTCACCACGGACGAGGCGCCCACGATGCCGGCTTCGCTGACCTGCGCCAGGCCGATGAAGCCCAGAACGGAGGCCAGGAGGGGCGGCACGAAGTAGGCGAGCGTCACCGATCGGATGTTCATGGTCCCCCTTGCGGCGAGCGGGAGCGGGCGGTCGCTCGAGACCGCCCGAGGCTCGACCGATCGTGGCAGCGGCGCACCACTGATGTCAAGAATGTGAAATGCATGCGCCATGGCGACCGCGACGACCGACGTTGGTCTTCCCGGCCTGACTCGCTACTGTGATGGGAACTGGTCATGTCCGCGCATGACCACCGCCCAGGACCAGCAACGGAGCACGAGGGACGCATGACGAGCCGCATCACCGAGGGTGCCGAACCGAAGCACCAGCAGTTGCGGCGCATCCTGCTCGACCTCGTCACCACACGGCTGGCTCCCGGCGCCGCGATCCCGTCCGAACGCCAGCTCATCGCCGAGTACGGCGTCTCCCGGATCACCGTGCGTGAAGCGCTCGGGCAGCTCGTCAACGAGGGGTACCTCGAGCGCGTCCGCGGCAAGGGCACCTTCGTCGCGCACCGGCCGGTGCAGTCGACGCTGCACCTCGCCTCGTTCACCGAGGAGATGCGGGCGATGGGGCACGAGCCGACGACCGTGGTGCTCGTGCGCGAGGAACGCGTGCCGCCGGCCGACACCGCCGCGGCCCTGCGGATCGATCCGGACGTGCCGGCCTTCCACGTGAAGCGCCTGCGGATGGCCGACGGCGCCCCGGTCTCGATCGACGACGCCTGGCTCGTGGCCGACGCGTTCCCGGGCCTGCTCGACCATGACCTGTCCGGGTCGGTGTACTCGATCATCGCCACGGAGTACGGCACCCCCATCGACCGCGCGCAGCAGACCGTCGCCGCGAACCCGGCGGCCGACGACGTCGCGACGTTGCTCGGGACGAAGACCGGAGCGCCGGTGCTCGAGTTCGACCGGGTGTCGTACGCGGGGGAGCGCCCCGTGGAGCACACCCGGAGCTGGTACCGCTCGGACCGCTACCGGGTGCAGATGGAGGTCACCGCGACCCCCGCGGTCGCGTAGTCCGCCCAGCAACGCGAAAGCGACTGTGTGCCGCGGGTGTTCCGCAGCGCACAGTCGCTCCCGACGAGGAAGACCCCTCAGACCTCGAAGAGGGTGTCGCCGTCGAGCACCGTGGTGCCCACCGTCCCCTGGTCGACGCTGTCCGGCGTCGAACCGAGCACGACGACCGGGCAGATCGGCGAGTACCCGGCTGCCGAGATCACCGAGGGGGTGAACCGGACGACGGGGTCACCGGCGGTGACGGTGTCGCCCTCGGTCGCGAGGAGCTCGAAGCCCTCGCCGGAGAGCTTCACGGTGTCGATGCCGACGTGCACCAAGATGTCCGTGCCCGCGGTGCCCTGCAGCGCGAACGCGTGCGGGTGCAGCTTCACGATGGTGCCGTCGACCGGGGCCACCGCGGTGACCGCGCCCTCGACGCCCGTCGGGTCGACCGCGACGCCGGCACCGACGAGCTGCCCGGCGAACACCGGGTCGGGCACGTCGGCGAGGGCGACGACCGGGCCGCCGAACGGGGTGCGGACGACGGTCACAGTTCGTCCTGGATGTCCTGGGCGAGGTTGTCGGCGACCGTGCCGACGATGACCTGCCAGCCGGTGCCACCACCGACGACGGCCTGGGCCCCGGCGGCCTGCAGGGCAGCCTTGTCGACCAGGTCCCCGTCCTCGACCTCGACGCGGAGGCGCGTGACGCAGCCCTCGACCTCTTCGATGTTCTCGGCACCGCCGAGTGCGGCGATGATGTCGGCTGCCTTGATGTCGGCCATCGTTTCCTCCTCGTTAAGGGTTTGCGTCGCAGGTTGACACCGGACCGCTCGCGGATCAGACTACGGAACTGGTCATGACCGGACAGGACCGGACCTGGCGACACCGCCGAGGTTACCTGCGCTGGCTGCACGACTCAACTCACCCCGACAGCTCCACCCAATGACGAGAGGACCTCCGATGAGCGCCACCACTGCCACGGATGTGCCGGAGAAGAAGCCGAAGAAGAAGCAGTCCAGGTTCTTCGCGAACGCCCAGCGACTCGGACGGAGCCTGCTCCTGCCGATCGCGGTCATGCCTGCCGCGGGCATCCTGCTCCGCCTCGGCCAGTCCGACATGCTCGGTGCGATCCCCGGCTTCGAGCAGGGCGCGACCATCATCGCGGCCGCCGGACAGGCCGTGTTCACATGGCTTCCGCTGCTCTTCGCGGTCGGCATCGCGATCGGCTGGGCCAAGAAGTCCGACGGCACGACCGCGCTCGCGGCCGTCGTCGGCTACATGGTCATGTACCAGGTGTTCGCCGCCATGTCGCCGATCGTGCTCGACGGGGTGAAGGACGCCGCCGGCAACCCTGCCACCATCAACTTCGGTGTCCTCGGCGGCATCGTGATGGGTCTCGTCTCCGCCGTGCTGTGGGAGAAGTTCCACCGCACGAAGATGCCCGACTTCCTCGGGTTCTTCTCGGGTCGCCGTCTGGTGCCGATCATGACCGCAGCCGCCGGTCTCGTGATCGCGGTCCTGATGTCCTTCGTGTACCGCTACTTCGACATCGCGCTCACCGCAGCCGGTCAGGCCGTCGCGGACAACGCCGTCATCGGTGGTGGCATCTTCGGGTTCGCGAACCGCATGCTCATCCCCGTCGGCCTGCACCAGCTGCTCAACTTCTTCCCGTGGTTCCAGCTCGGCAGCTTCACCGGCGCGGACGGCCTCGCCGTGCACGGCGACGTGAACCGGTTCCTCGCTGGCGACCCGACGGCCGGCACGTTCATGACCGGCTTCTTCCCGATCATGATGTTCGCGCTGCCCGCCGGTGCCCTGGCGATCTGGCGCAACGCGAAGCCGCAGAACCGCAAGCTCGTCGGCGGCATCATGCTCTCCGCCGCCCTCACCTCATTCGTGACCGGCATCACCGAGCCGCTCGAGTACTCGTTCATGTTCGTGGCGTTCCCGCTGTACGTCATCCACGCGGTGCTCACGGGCACCTCGCTCGCCCTGGTGAACGCCCTCGGGATCCACGACGGATTCTCGTTCTCGGCCGGTGCGATCGACTACGTGCTGAACTTCGGCAAGGCGGACGGGGCGATCTGGCTCATCCCGATCGGCCTCGGCTACGCGGTCGTCTACTACTTCCTGTTCAGTTTCGTGATCAAGAAGTGGAACCTCCGCACCCCCGGGCGTGAAGAGGACACGATCGCCGAGAACACGATCGACGCGGCCACCAAGCCGTAGACGCGAGCGTCGTTCGAACGGGAGGCCCGGTGCCAGCTGGCACCGGGCCTCCCGTCCGTCTCCCGGTCGCGCTGAGAGCCCTCATAGCGGTTTTGACAATCGTTATCAGTAGGCGTTAGCGTCGTGCCATGCACAACCGCCTCCTCGCCCTCCCGCTCGTCGCCGGCGCCGCCGCGCTCGCCCTGACCGGGTGCGCCACCTCGTCCGCCTCGGGGGAGGCCAGCGGTGACGGCACGATCAACGTCGTCGCCTCCACCAACGTCTACGGCTCGATCGTGAAGACCATCGGTGGCGACGCCGTCACCGTGACGAGCATCCTGAGCGACCCGTCGCAGGACCCGCACTCGTTCGAGTCGAGCGCCCGCACGCAGCTCTCCGTTTCCAAGGCCGACCTGCTCATCGAGAACGGTGGCGGGTACGACGACTTCATGACGACGCTCGCGAACGCCTCGGACACCAAGGCCGACACGATCAACGTCGTGAAGCTCTCCGGCCTCGACGAGGGCGGGGACGCCGAGTTCAACGAGCACGTCTTCTACAGCTACCCGACGATGGTGAAGCTGGTCGAGGCGGTCACGAAGGACCTCGGCGCGCTCGACGAGAGCGGCAAGGACGCCTTCGAGAAGAACGCCGCCACGCTCACCACCAAGCTCGAGGACCTCGAGTCCCAGACCGACGCCGTCAAGAAGCAGGACTCCGGCGACAAGGTGGCGTACACCGAGCCGGTGCCCGGGTACCTGTTCGACGCGATGGGGCTCGAGAACGAGACCCCGCCGGACTTCTCCGAGGCCATCGAGGAAGGCGACGACGTCCCGCCGGCGGCCCTCCGCGACACCCTCGCGCTGTTCACCGGTAAGCGCGTGCAGCTGCTCGCCTACAACAACCAGGCGTCGAGCCCCGAGACCGAACAGGTCCAGAAGGCGGCCGAGCAGAACGACGTCCCCGTCGTCGGTGTCACGGAGACGCTCCCCAAGGGGCAGGATTACGTCTCGTGGCAGCAGGCGAACATCGACGCGGTGAAGGCAGCGCTCCAGAAGTGACGACCTCGACCGCAGCAGCGGCGACCCACGGCCCGGCGACCACCACGGTGGACGACCGGGCTGCGGCTCGTCCGGTCCTCGCGCTCCGCGATGCCGGGTTGTCCTACGGCGCCCGGAAGCTCTGGGCAGGCCTCGACCTCGACCTCGCGCCGGGGGAGTTCGTCGCGGTCCTCGGCCCGAACGGCGCCGGCAAGACCTCACTGCTCCGTACCGTCCTCGGGCAGCAGCGGCTGACGAGCGGCACGATGTCGTTCCTCGGGCAGCCGGTGCACCGCGGCCACCGGAAGATCGGCTACATCCCGCAGCAGCGTCTGATGGAGGCGGGGACGCCCCTGCGCGCGCGGGACATGATCGCCCAGGGCGTGACCGGGCACCGGTGGGGCATCCGACGTGCCTCGAAGTCGGACCGGATGCGCATCGACCGGGTCCTCGACGAGGTCGGCGCCACCGCCTTCGCGGACGCCCCCGTCGCCGAGCTCTCCGGCGGCGAGCAGCAGCGCACCCGCGTCGGGCAGGCCATCGCCGCCGACCCCGCCCTGCTGCTGTGCGACGAACCCCTCATCTCGCTCGACCTGCGGCACCAGCGCGGGATCACCGAGCTCATCGACCGCGAGCGCCGGCAGCGCGAGGCCGCCGTGCTCTTCGTGACGCACGACGTGAACCCGATCCTCGACGTCGTGGACCGGGTGCTCTACATCGCCGGGGGTCGGTTCCGGATCGGTTCGCCGGACGAGGTCCTGCGAGCCGACGTCCTGAGCGACCTGTACGGCACGCCCGTCGACGTCGTCCGCACCATGGGGCGCATCGTCATCGTCGGGGCGAACGAGGCCCACGAGCACCACCCGGGCGAAGTCGACCCGCACGCCGACCAGCCCGACGAGGGGCGGATCTGATGGACCTGCTGTCGACCGTCTTCTCGTTCCAGGACTACGGCCAGCTCCTCGCGCTGGTGCAGAACTCGATCTGGGCCGGCGCGGTGCTCGGCATCGTCGGCGGGCTCATCGGCCCGTTCGTCGTCGCCCGGAACATGCCGTTCGCCGTGCACGGCATCTCGGAGCTCTCGTTCGCCGGGGCCAGTGCCTCGCTGCTGCTCGGGGTGAACGTCGTCTCCGGCTCACTCGTCGGGTCGGTCATCGCCGCCCTGCTCATCGGCGTCCTCGGGTCGCGTGCCCGGGAACGCAACTCGATCATCGCCGTCCTCATGCCGTTCGGGCTCGGGCTCGGCATCCTCTGCCTGGCGCTCTACAAGGGCCGGGCCGCCAACAAGTTCGGGTTGCTCACCGGGCAGATCGTCTCGGTCGACAACCCGCAGCTGACGTTCCTGATCGTGGTCGCCGCGATCGTCGTGGCGACACTGCTCGTCATCTGGCGCCCGCTGATGTTCGCCTCGGTCGACCCCGACGTCGCTGCGGCCGCGGGGATCCCGGTGCGCACCCTCGCGATCGTGTTCATGCTCGTGCTCGGGCTGGCCACCGCCGTGTCGGTGCAGATCGTCGGTGCGTTGCTCGTGCTGTCCCTGCTCGTCACCCCGGCGGCGGCCGCCCTGCGCCTCAGCTCGCACCCGGTCGTCGTGCCGGTGCTGTCGACGGTGTTCGCGGTGACGTCGGTCGTCGGTGGCATCCTGCTCGCACTGGGTGGCGGCCTGCCGATCAGCCCGTACGTGACGACGATCTCGTTCGCGATCTGGGTGGTCTGCCGGATCATCGGGTCGCGACGCGACAGGCGGGGACGCAACCGCGTCGCCGGCCGGAACCAGCGTGGCGGAAGCGAGCCGGGCCTCCAGGCAGGGACGACGTCGACAGCCGGTTGGAAGGAAGAGGTGTCAGCATGAACGCCGTGCAGAAGACCAAGCGGAACACGTGGCAGCGCGAAGCGGTGCGCGGTGCCCTCGACTCCACCGAGGGGTTCGTCAGTGCGCAGGCGCTGCACCAGCACCTGCGGGACGAGGGCTCGACCATCGGTCTGGCCACGGTCTACCGGGCGCTCGCCGACCTGGCCACCGAGGGCGACGCCGACTCGCTGCAGCAGGACGGCGAATCGCTGTACCGGGCGTGCACGACGGACGCCCACCACCACCACCTGATCTGCCGGAACTGCGGCCGGACCGTCGAGATCGAGGCGGACCCGGTGGAGCAGTGGGCGCAGGACGTCGCCGCCGCCAACGGGTTCACCAACGCCAGCCACGTCGTCGACATCTTCGGCGAGTGCGCCGTCTGCACGGCAGCCCGCGCGACCGCCGCCACCGACGAGTAACCTGCCCCGCATGCACGTCATCCTGGTCCCCGGGTTCTGGCTCGACGCGAGCGCGTGGGACGACGTCGCCCCGGTGCTCCGCGAGGCCGGGCACTCGGTGCAGGCGGTGACGCGCGACGGCGACACGCTCGACGAGCAGGTCGCCGCGTTGGTCGCGATCCTGGACGACGTCGCGTCCGCCGACGAACCGGTCGTGCTGGCCGGACACTCGGGTGCCGGGCCGATCGCGTACATGGCCGCCGACCAGCGCCCGTCGCTCGTCGCGCACCTGCTCTACGTCGACACGTTCCCGGGGCCCGAGGGCGGGTGCGTGAACGACGAGTTGCCCGTGGTCGACGGGGTCGTGCCGCTGCCGTCGTGGGACATCTGGGAACCCGCCACCGTCCGGGGAATGACGCCCGAGGTCCGGCAGGACGTCGAGCGCCGGGCGATCCCCGAGCCGGCCTCGGTGCCGTCGGACCGGTTCCACTACGCCGACGCGGCACGGCACACGATCCCCGCGACGATCATCACCTGCGAGATCCCCGCCGCCGAGCTGCTGGCGATGGTGGCGGACCACCAGGCCTGGGCGGCCGAGCTCGTCGCAACCGAGGAACTCTCCATCGTCGGGCTCGAGACCGGCCACTGGCCGATGTTCACGGCGCCGCAGCAGCTCGGGGAGCTGATGGTGCAGGCGCTGGCGCCCAAGCCGACGCAGGCGCCGTAGGCGACGCGTCCGATGAGACGCCGAGACGCCGAGACGAGCCGCAGCCCGCCCGGCGTAGCGTCCCGCCCGTGGACCTCGCAGCCTGGACGCAGTGGGCGGGCGCGTCCGACTACGACGTCGCCCGGTTCGTGGTGCAGCGCGGCGTCGCGGCGATCGCCTGCCTCGCCTTCCTGTCCGCCCTCGCCCAGTTCCCGGTGCTCGTCGGGGAACACGGCCTGCTCCCGGTGCCCCGGTTCATGGAGCGCCCGTACGCCCGCCGACTGCCGGTGGTCTGGCGGTGGTGGCGCTACACCGACAACCGGTTGCGGCTGCTCGCCGGCGGGGGAGCGGTGGTGTCCTTCGCCCTGGTCGTCGGGGTCCCGCAACGGGCCCCGTGGTGGGTGCCGATGCTGTGCTTCCTGCTGCTCTGGCTGGCGTACCTGTCGATCTCCGACGTCGGGCAGACCTTCTGGGCCTTCGGGTGGGAGTCCCTGCTGGTCGAGGCGCTGTTCACCGTCGCGTTCCTCGGCTCCGACGACGTCGCGCCGCCGATCGTCGTGCTCGTCGCGCTGCGCTGGCTGGTGTTCCGGCTCGAGTTCGGTGCCGGCATGATCAAGATGCGCGGGGACCGCTCCTGGCGCGACCTGACGGCGCTGTACTACCACCACGAGACGCAGCCGATGCCGAACCCGATGTCGCGGACGGCCCACCTGCTGCCCCGCCCCGTGCACCGGTTCGAGACGCTCGGCAGCCACTTCGTGCAGCTGGTCGTGCCGTTCTTCCTCTTCGCGCCGCAGCCCGTGGCGTCGATCGCCGCCGCCCTCGTCCTGCTCACCCAGCTCTGGCTGGTGGTCTCCGGCAACTTCGCCTGGCTGAACTGGATCACCCTCGTCCTGACCTTCGCCGCGATCGACGACCGGTCGGTGGCGGCGGTGCTGCCCTGGCTGCACGACTCCGTCGACGCCGGGCCGACCGCGACGCCGGTCTCCTTCGTCGCGGTGACGGTCGCCGTCGGGGTGCTGCTCGCGTGGTTGTCCTGGCCGGCCGCGAAGAACCTGGTGTCTCGGCGGCAGCTGATGAACGCCTCGTTCAACCGGTGGCACCTGGCGAACGCCTACGGTGCCTTCGGCAGCGTGACGCAGCAGCGCGACGAGGTCGTCGTCGAGGGGACCCTGGCCGAGGACCCGTCCGACGAGGACTGGCAACCGTACGAGTTCCGCGGCAAGCCGGGCGACCCGAGGCGTCGGCCCGGCCAGTTCGCGCCGTACCACCTGCGGCTCGACTGGCTGATGTGGTTCCTGGCCCTCGGCGCCGACGACCGGTGGTTCCGGGTGTTCGTCGTGCGGCTGCTCGAGGCCGACCGGCCCACGCTGCGGCTGCTCGCCCACGACCCGTTCGACGGGGAACCGCCGCGCTGGGTCCGTGCGCGGATGTTCCACTACCGGTTCGCCACCCGGGCGGAGCGGCGGGAGACGGGCCTGTACTGGATCCGGCGGGAGCGGTACCTGCTCATGGCACCGGTCGGGCTCCCGCGCCGTCGTGCGGGCGGTGAGGGCGACCACGCTGGTGCGTGAGGGGCCCTGTCCGGCCGCCACGGGCCTCCAGGCCTGGAGGCCCGGCTTGCGACACGCCCGGTCCTCGCGTAACGTGGACCCCTGGTTCTCCGCGTCCGCGCGGCGGACCCGTTGTTCCAAGCCCTCCGACCGTCGCGAACGCCGCGGTCGCGCGGTGTCCGGCTCTCCTTCGACAGGTGATGCGGACCTGGGCGGTGCACACAACCCCCTCGCACGGCCACCCCGGTGGCAGTGCGCGTGTGCACCAGGCAAGTGAACTTGGGTGCGGCCGTCCGGTCGCACGGTACCTCAGGAGGAAACCATGGCAGCAGTGTGCCAGGTGACCGGCGCCGTTCCCGGCTTCGGTCACAACATCTCGCACTCGCACCGCCGGACGAAGCGTCGCTTCGACCCGAACGTGCAGAAGAAGACGTACTACGTGCCCTCGCTTCGTCGTAACGTCACGCTCACGCTCAGCGCGAAGGGCATCAAGGTGATCGACGCACGTGGCATCGAGTCCGTCGTCAAGGATCTCCTCGCCCGTGGGGAGAAGATCTGATGGCGAAAAAGGGTCAGGACATCCGTCCGATCATCAAGCTCCGCTCGACGGCGGGCACCGGGTTCACCTACGTGACCAAGAAGAACCGTCGGAACAACCCCGACCGACTCGTGCTGAAGAAGTACGACCCGGTGATCCGCAAGCACGTCGACTTCCGTGAGGAGCGCTAAGCATGGCGAAGAAGAGCAAGATCGCGAAGAACAACCAGCGTGCCGTCATCATCGCGCGCTACGCCGAGCGTCGTCTCGAGCTGAAGAAGGCCCTCGTGGACCCGAACGGCACCGACGAGTCGCGTGAGGCCGCCCGCGTGGGCCTGCAGAAGCTGCCCCGCGACGCATCGCCCATCCGGTACCGCAACCGCGACGCCATCGACGGCCGCCCCCGTGGCCACCTCGGTGAGTTCGGCATCAGCCGTGTCCGCTTCCGTGACATGGCCCACCGCGGCGAGCTCCCCGGCATCACGAAGAGCTCCTGGTAAGCACTCGCAGTACACGACGCCCCGTCACCTCCTGGTGGCGGGGCGTTCGCTGTGTACGGGGTACATGCGAGCCGTCATTCGTCACATCTGCCCCTCCAGCACCCCCTCGGAGCCCCGACAACCCCGGAAATCCGGGCGAGTCGGCGGTTTTCACCCCCGGCGGCTGGTAGGTTCAACTCCGGTTCCGCCGGGCCCTCGGCCCACTGGCACCGTGGCACGGGGCAACCGCTCCGGGCGCCGGACGACACGTGCGTCCGACCGATACTGCAAGAAGTCCGAGGAGGACATCCATGGCTGACAAGTCACTGAACCGCACCGAGCTCGTCGCTGCCGTCGCCGCTGAGTCCGGCCAGAGCCAGGCCACCGTCAACGGCGTCGTCGACGCGCTCTTCAGCGTCGTCTCGTCGTCCGTCGCGGACGGCACGAAGGTCACGATCCCCGGTTGGATCGCCTTCGAGAAGACGCACCGCGCCGCCCGCACCGGCCGCAACCCGCAGACGGGTGACGCCATCGAGATCGCCGCGAGCGACTCGGTCAAGGTCAGCGCCGGCTCGAAGCTCAAGGCTGCGGTCAAGTAAGACTGTTCCACGCATCGGGAGGGACGGCTTCGGCCGTCCCTTTCGTCGTTCCCCGGTGCGTCCGTGGACGTCTGCTCGGGCGAGCCCGCGTGCGTGCGCCAGGTGCGCGCGTCCTGCCTGGAGGCCCGTGCCGGTCTGCACAGATCGGCCTGCCCCGTCCGTCGGCCGGGTGGGCACCGCCTAGGCTTGACGGGTGAATCGGATCGCGCGCATCGCCGGTCCCGCCGTGCTCCTGCTCGTCGGGTTCGTGGCGCTGCTCACGGCACTCGTCATCGGCGGGGGCGCGAACCCCGCACTCATCGCCGACCCGGGGCCCGTCGTCCGCTTCGGACTGCCGATCGCCCGACTCGTCGTCGACCTGTCCGCGGCCACCACGATCGGTGGGCTCGTGCTGGCGACCATCGGCCTGTCGCGCTCCGGCCCCGAGTGGAACCGCGCGATCGACGTCGCCGCCGGGGCCAGTGGCGTCTGGACGGTCGCGTCGGCCGTCGCCACGTTCTGCACGTTCCTCAGCGTCGCCGGTTCGCGCATCAGCATCGACGAGCAGTTCGGGCAGTCGATGGGGGTCTTCCTCACCGGCACGGAGCTCGGGCTCGCCTGGCTCGTGACCGTCCTCGTCGCCGCGGCCGTCACGGTGCTCTGCTTCGCCGTCCGTTCGCGGGGCATGGTCGCCCTGACCGCCGGCGTCTCGATGATCGGCCTCGTCCCGCTCGCGCAGCAGGGCCACGCCGCCGGCACCGCCAGCCACGACGCCGCCGTGACGGCACTGGGGCTGCACCTGGTCGGTGCGGCGCTGTGGGTCGGTGGGCTCGTCATGCTCGTGCTGCTGCGCGGTGTGCTGCCCGGTGACCGGCTGGCCGCGGTGGTGGCCCGGTACTCGAGCATCGCCCTCGGCTGCTTCGTGCTCGTCGCCGTCTCGGGCACCGCGTCGGCGCAGATCCGCGTCGGGGCGCTGTCGAACCTGTTCACCCCGTACGGCACGCTCGTCCTGGTGAAGATCGGTGCGATCGTCGCCATGGGGGTCCTCGGCGCGGTGCAGCGCCGTCGGGCCATCCGTGCGCTGACCACCTCGCCCGGTCGGCAGCGGCCCTTCTGGACCCTCATCGTCGTCGAGCTCGCGGTGATGGGTGTGGCGTCGGGGTTCGCCGCGGCACTCGGACGGACCGCCACGCCGGTCGGCCAGATCGCCCTGAGCAAGACCACCGACCCGAGCCCGGCGGAGCTCCTGACCGACGACCTGCTGCCGCACGCGCCCAGTGCGTGGGGCTGGCTGACCCAGTGGAACATCGACCTGTTCTGGCTGATGGCCGCCGTGCTGCTCGCTGCGACCTACGTGGCCGGCGTCGTGCGACTGCGGCGGAGCGGCGTGCGGTGGCCGGCGCGTCGCTCGATCGCCGCGGCCCTGGCGGTCGTGTCCCTCGTGGTCGCGACCTCGGGCTCGCTGCACCAGTACGACCGGTTCCTCGTCTCGGCGAACGTCGGTGCCCACGTGCTGCTCGGCCTGGTGGTCCCCGCCCTGGTGTGGGCGGCGGCACCCGTCGCACTGATCCGCGTCGCCGTGCACCCCCGGGGCGACGACAGCACGGGCGTGCGTGAGTGGACCGACGTCATCGTCGAGCACCCGTCCGTGCGGTACCTGGCGCAGCCGTTCCCCGCGTTCCTGCTCGCGGCGGCCCTGTGGTGGGCCTTCTTCGCCACCGATGCCGTCCGGTGGTCGGTGAGCGACCCCACCGGCCGCACCGTCAGCGACGCCCTGTTCCTGCTGGTCGGGCTGCTGGCCGTCCCGACGCTCTGCACACCGATCCCCGCCGGGCACCGTCGTCCGACCACGGCTGCCGCGGTCGTCCGGATCGTCGGGGCCGTGGTGATCGCGGCCGGCACGGTCTCCCTCGGGATCGCCATGCGCGGGCCGCTCGGGCTGCTGCAGGCCTCGTGGTTCGGCGCGATGGGCCGCACGTGGGGGCCGGATCCGCTCGTCGACCAGGCCCGGGCCGGCCTCGTGCTGATCATCACCGGGGTGCTGCTCCTGGTGGTTGTGGTCGTGGTGGTGCTCGTGCGGCTGCGGCGTGACGGGGGAGACCCGGTCGACGCCGTTGACGCGGCTGCCAACGGTGAGACCGTCGCCGCCGGCGCCGCTGCCCGTGTCGACCAGGACGACCTGGACTTCGACGACGGCAGCGACGACCTCGAACCCTCGCCCGGGGCGGACGCCCGATGAGCATCGAGCTGAGCGACGAACAGCGCGCGGTCTTCGAGTACATCGAGCACACCCGCGACCACGTGTTCATCACCGGCCGGGCCGGCACGGGCAAGTCGACGCTGCTCAACCACCTGTCCTGGAACACCGAGAAGCAGGTCGTCATCTGCGCCCCGACGGGGGTCGCCGCGCTCAACGTCGGCGGCCAGACGATCCACTCCCTGTTCCGGCTGCCGATCGGACTCATCGCCGACGCCGAGCTGCGGCAGGGCCCGGACACCCGCAAGCTCCTCAACACGATCGACACCCTGGTCATCGACGAGGTGTCGATGGTCAACGCCGACCTGCTCGACGGCATGGACCGGTCGCTTCGCAAGGCCCGTGGTCGGCAGTTCGAGGCGTTCGGCGGCGTCCAGGTCGTGATGTTCGGCGACCCGTACCAGCTGCCCCCGGTCCCCGGCGACGCCGACGAGCGCGCCTACTTCACCGACCACTACCGGTCGATGTGGTTCTTCGACGCCAAGGTGTGGCTCGAGGCCGAGCTCAACATCATCGAGCTCGCCACGGTGCACCGGCAGCGCGACGACGCCTTCGCCGCGATGCTCACCGCCGTCCGGCACGGTCGGGTCACCGCGGACATCGCCGAACAGCTCAACACCGCCGGGGCACGTCCGGCTCCGGACGACGCCATCACCCTGGCGACCCGCAACGACACGGTCGCCCGGATCAACAAGGCGGCCCTCGAGCGGCTGCCCGGCAAGGTGAAGACCGCCAAGGCCGACGTCAACGGCGACTTCGGCGGACGGAACTTCCCGGCCGACGAAGCCCTCGAGCTGAAGCCCGGCGCGCACGTGATGTTCCTGCGCAACGACGCCGACCAGCGCTGGGTGAACGGCACCCTGGGCATCGTGACGGCCATCCGTGACACCGTGTGGGTCGACGTCGACGGTGAGTCGTTCGAGGTCCAACCGTCGGTGTGGGAGAAGTTCAAGTACTCGTACGACGCGGACAAGAAGGAACTCAAGAAGGACACCGTCGGGGAGTTCCAGCAGTTCCCGCTCCGGCTCGCCTGGGCCGTGACCATCCACAAGTCGCAGGGCAGCACCTACGACCGGGCCGTGGTCGACCTCGGCAACCGGGTGTTCAGCGCAGGCCAGACCTACGTGGCGCTGTCGCGGCTGACCTCGCTCGAGGGGTTGTTCCTCACCCGTCCGCTCCGGCCGCAGGACATCATCGTGGACCTGGACGTCCGGCGCTTCATGTCCGAGGCACCTCGCATCGTCGCCACCGAGCTCGAGGCCCCGAAGAAGCAGCCCGACGCCGAGCCCGACGCCGACTGACGCGTCCGACCTGCGGCTGCCCGCGCCGCCGTCCGAGCGGGCTCCCCCACCCCCCCCCCACGGCGCGGTGGAGCGGTCACGACTCCCCGTCGGCCCGGCCTCGAGTGGTCACGACCTGTCGCTCCGACGCGCCCCAGCCGACGATTCGTGACCGGCCGGCGGAGCTGAGCGGGGAGTCGTGACCGGACGACACACCGCCGCCCGACCCCGCACACACGACGACGCCCGCCTGCCGGAGCGGCAGACGGGCGTCGGGGAGCGCGGTCGAGCGGGTGTGTCAGGCGCGCGCCGCACGCAGGGCGCGGAGGTTCTCCTTGTCGGCACCGAGCGCGGTGAGCAGCAGGAGCACACCGACGATCGCGTGGAACACGTTGTCCGTGGTGTTCAGGGCGAAGACGTTGGCCGAGGTGTCGACGAAGACGAAGCCGTACACCGCGAAGACGACGAGCAGGGCCCCGACGAGCAGGTTGCCGTTGCGCGATCCGACGGTGTTGCCGAGGCCGGTGATGAGCAGTACTGCGGCGAGCAGCACCCACACCAGGCAGAGCGCCGGGTTCACGCCGAATGCGTTCCACAGCATGCCGCCCTGGCGGTTGAAGAAGCCAGGGTCGCCGTCGGCGGCGAAGAAGAAGCCCAGGACGCCCCAGAGTGCGAGGACGCTGCCGGCCGTGAGTGCGAGACCCCGGTTCGGCGAGGCGATGATGCCCGGTTCCTTGATGGCCACTTCGGTTTCCTCCTCGTACACTGCCGACGCGACGTGCGTCGGTCCCGCGTGGTGCGACGGCCCGGCGGGGATCACCGATCCCCTCGTGTCAGCGCGCAGTGCACGGCCGACGGGGGTGCGGTTCCCAGCCTCCGGCCGGTGCTCCAACGGTATCGTGTCGGACCCCGACCGACCCAATCGCAGCGCCGCCGCCAGTCGTGCGACGAGCCCGACGACGACCACCCCGAGGAGGACCAGCCCGGTGACCTTGACACCCGAGCGCAGTGCATCCGAGTCGCGCGGACCGTGGGTCTCGCGACGGGTGCGGTGGGCTGCGCTGGCGGCTCTGGGGTTCGTGATCGTGCCTCTCGTCTACGGGGTCGCGGTGCTGACCCCGGTCGGTCAGAAAGCGGAGGACGCCGCGCTCGGCGGGGTCCGGGAGTCCGACCTGTTCAGTTCGGACACTGCGCTCAACGTCATCTCGGTGCCGGTGATCCTGTTGCTCGTCGTCGTGATCGTCGCCGTGGCGTTCTCCAGACGGCGGCTCTCGGTGGGGCTCGGCGCGGGGCTCGTGGTGCTCGCGTCGGCGGCCACCTCGACGCTCGTCAAGCGTATCGCCGTGCGCCCGGAGATCGCTCAGTCGACGACGCCGAACTCGTTCCCGTCCGGGCACGCGACGATCGCGCTGGCGGCGCTGTTCGCGGTCCTGATGGTCACCCCTCGTCGGTTCCGCCCGCTGGTGACCATCGTCGGTGCCGGGTACGCGGTCTTCGTGGCGAACCAGACCGTGGTCTACGGGTGGCACCGGGTCAGCGACATCATCGGTGCCTGCGCGATCGCGTTGTTCTGGCTCGGGATCGTCCGCGCGGTCGGGCCCCGGGTCGACCGCGGGCTCCGGGGCGACCGAGACGGCCGGCGGGGGCCGCGGCGGGTGGTGAGCGTCGTGCTCCTCGTCGCGACCGGGGTCACGCTGGCGATCGGTGTCGCGGCGCTCGTGGTCGGCCTGACCGGCGACGGCGCGCACGACCACGCCGCGATCCTGGTGGCGGGACGGTTGGCGTCCAGTGCGAGCGTCCTGGCGGTCGTGACCATCGTGTGGTTCCTCGACGGGATGCACCACGCCGCGCGCACCGACCCGGCCACGCTGCCGGCCGCCCGCTGACCCGGGGAGGCGAGTCGGGCCTCCAGGCCGCCCGACCGACGGGCGTGAGCCTGGCGGGAATGCTGACGCGTGCGCTACGTTGTACCCAGCAAGTCGATGCAAACGCATCGAAATCGCGAAAGGCGGCGCATCATGCAGTTCGGCATCTTCACGGTCAGTGACGTCACGACCGACCCCACGACCGGCACCACGCCGGACGACACCCAGCGCGTCCGCGACATCCTGACGATCGCCGAGCACGCCGACCAGGCCGGGCTCGACGTCTTCGCGACCGGTGAGCACCACAACCCGCCGTTCGTGGCCTCGTCGCCGACCACGCTGCTCGCCTACCTGGCGGCGAAGACGAAGGACATCACCCTGTCCACGTCGACGACCCTGATCACCACCAACGACCCGGTGCGGATCGCCGAGGAGTACGCGATGCTCCAGGTCGTCTCCGACGGCCGCATGGACCTGATGATGGGCCGCGGCAACACCGGCCCCGTCTACCCGTGGTTCGGGCAGGACATCCGCCAGGGCGTCAACCTGGCGATCGAGAACTACGCGCTCGTCCGCCAGCTGTGGGAGAACGACGTCGTCAACTGGCAGGGCAAGTTCCGCACGCCGCTGCAGGGCTTCACCTCGACCCCGCGTCCGCTCGACGGTGTCCCGCCGTTCGTCTGGCACGGCTCGATCCGCACGCCGGAGATCGCCGAGCAGGCCGCGTACTACGGTGACGGCTTCTTCCACAACAACATCTTCTGGCCGATCCAGCACACCGAGCAGATGGTCGGCCTGTACCGCCAGCGCTTCGAGCACTACGGGCACGGCCGCGCCGACCAGGCGATCGTCGGGCTCGGTGGGCAGTTCTTCGCGCGGAAGAACTCGCAGGACGCGATCAACGAGTTCCGGCCCTACTTCGACAACGCTCCGGTCTACGGCCACGGCCCCTCGATGGAGGACTTCACCGCCCAGACCCCGCTCACCGTCGGTTCGCCGCAGCAGGTCATCGACCGGTACGCCGCGATGAAGGACCACGTCGGCCACTACCAGCGCCAGCTGTTCCTCATCGACCATGCCGGCCTGCCGCTCAAGACGGTGCTCGAGCAGATCGACATCCTCGCGACGGACATCGTGCCGGAGCTGCGCAAGCTGAACGACGAGGGTCGCCCCGCCGACGTCCCGTCGGACCCGCCGTCGCACGCGGCACGTGCCGCTGCCGCGATGGCGGCCGGCACCGTCGGCAGCGACCACGTCGCCGCCGAGGACGAGTGGACGGGCGCGTCCGTCTGACGCGTGCCGTGAGCGCCACCACGAGCGGACGGGAGGCCCGGTGCCAGCTGGCACCGGGCCTCCCGTCCGTCTCGGCGCACGTTCTCGGGCCTGCGCCGACGTCACGGGGTCAGTGACACCTCGCGGGGTCGCTGGTGCGTGAGCTGTCGCTCAGCGCGTGAGCTCGGCAGCGGGCTCCGCGACGGGGCGGGCCGGCACGAGCTTGAGGCCCACGACGCACCCGACGATGCCGGCGATGAACAGCAGGCGCAGCACGGTGACGGGCTCCGCGCCGGTGGCCATGCCCCACAGCACCGTGAGGGCGGCGCCGGTGCCGGTCCACACCGCGTACGCCGTGCTGATCGGGATGTGCTTGAGGACGTAGCCGAACGCGACCAGGCTGATCACGATCGTGACGGCGAACACGATCGTCGGTCGGGGCTCGGTGAAGCCGTCGCTCTCGCCGAGGGCGGTCGCCCAGACGGTCTCGAGCGCGGCGCTGACGAACAGGACGATCCACGCCACCTCAGCTCACCACCTTGAGGCCGATGACGCACGCCACCAGGCCGAAGACCAGGGCGAGGCGAGCGAAGGACGCGGCCTCCTGCCGGCGGAGGATCGCGACGACCACGGTCAGGGACGCCCCGATGCCGACCCACACGGCGTAGGCGGTACCGACCGGGATGCTCTTCATCGCGAACGCCAGCCCCACCATGCTCAGGGCCATCCCGGCGACGAACACGATCGTGGGGACGACCTTCTTGAAGCCGTTCGAGGCGCTGAGGGCGGTGGCCCAGACGGCCTCGAGCACGCCGCTGAGCACGAGGATTGCCCATGCCATGACGATGTCCTTTCCTGCGGGAGTCGTTCGTTCTCGTTGTCGTACGACTGTGCGACAACGACACCGACGGTAGCACGAGTTCGTACGACTGTGCGAGTATGGCGTCGTGGCCAGGAGCATGGACGTCGACGAACGGCGCCGCACCGTGTCCGAGGCGGCGTGCCGGGTCCTCGCCCGCGACGGCCTCGGGGCGCTCAGCGTGCGGAACGTCGCCGCCGAGGCCGGACTGCCGCCGAGCACGGTCCGCTACACGTTCCCGACCCAGGCGAGCGTCCGCGAGCACACCATCGCCCTCGTGTTCGACCGGACGCGGGAGCGCATCGACACCATCCCGGCTGACCTGGCACCGGCCCGACGCGCACGCCGGATCGTGCTCGAGCTGCTGCCCCTCGACGAGGAGCGGGTCATCGAGCTCGAGGTCTACCTGGCGCTCGGCAACGCCGCGCTCACCGACGTCGCGCTCCGGCCGACGCTCGACCGGACCATCGCGGCGATGCGGACGTGGTGCGAGGAGATCCTCCGGCTGCTCGGCGTGCCGGCGGACGACCGGGAGTACGAGGCCTGCCGCCTGCACGCGCTCCTGGACGGGCTCGCGATGCAGGTCGTCCGGCTGGCTCCGGGGGAGTCCGGCGACTGGGCGATCGACGTGCTCGACCGACACCTGGACGGCGTCACCGCGGGCTGATCGCGCGGCCCCCCCCTCGCACCGTGCGAGGCCTGGCGCGCAGCCGCGGGCAGGACGCGTCACCTATCCTGTCCCGGTGACGACGACCACGCGGCCGCCGCAGCGCACCCGGAGCCTCACCGGCCCCGGCCTGGTGCTGCTCGCCGTCGTGATCCTGCTCGGCATCCGGCTGTTCTCCCCGAGCATCGGGTCGACCGGGCTGCCGGACGTCGTGCAGGACTTCCTCACGCTGGCGATCAGCGTCGTCGTCGAGTCCCTGCCGTTCGTGGTCCTCGGCATCGTGCTGTCGATCGTCGTCGAGGTCTGGGTGCCGGTCGGCGCGCTCGAGAAGGTCCTGCCGCAGAACGCCTTCGGCCGTCGCGCCGTGATCTCCCTGATCGGTATGCTGTTCCCGGTGTGCGAGTGCGGCAACGTGCCCCTCGCCCGCGGCCTGATGATGCGCGGGTTCACCCCCGCCGAGGCCGTCACGTTCCTCGTCGCGGCCCCGATCCTCAACCCGCTCGTCATCATCAGCACCGCGCAGGCGTTCGGCTGGTCGGGGTGGATCCTGCCGGTGCGCATCGTCGGCGGGTTCGTCATCGCGAACCTCGTCGGCTGGATCGTCGCCGCGCACCGTCGTCCGGCCGACCTGCTGCTCCCCGCCTTCGAGGCACGGTGCCGTGCGGCCGTCGGAGCGCCCCGCGGCCTGCACCGCTGGCGGCAGAGCGCCGCGCAGTTCGGCGGCGAGACGGCGACGATGATGCCGGCGCTGTTCGTCGGTGCCGGCCTCGCCGCGGCGATCCAGGTCGCCGTGCCCCGCTCGACCCTGGTGGCCGTCGGCTCGAACCCGGTGCTGTCCGTCGCGGCGATGATGCTGCTGGCGATGACGGTGTCGCTCTGCTCGAACGTCGACGCCTTCTTCGCGCTGTCGTTCGCGTCGACGTTCCTGCCGGGGTCGATCACGGCCTTCCTGATCATCGGGCCGATCATCGACGTCAAGATGATCGCCCTGCTGCGCACGACGTTCCGGGTCCGCTTCCTGGTGCTGCTGTCCGTCGTGTGCGTCCTGTTCGCCGGAGCCGTCGGGTTGGTGATGAATGTCCTCGTCTGATGCACGCAGCAACGCGGCCGCGTACCTGGGTCTCGGGTCGGTGCTGGCCGCGGCGCTCTGCACGCTGTGGCTCGCGCTGGTCGGGCACCTCGACCTGTACATCAACCCGCGGTACTCGGTGTTCACGGTCGTGCTCGCCGCCGTCGGGGTGCCCGCGTCGATCGCCGGACTGGTGGCCACCGCACGCGGGTACGGCCACACGCACGGTGACGAAGCGGACGAGCACCACGCCGACGAGCACGACGACGCCGCCGATGCCCACGGGCACGTCGCCGACGCCGACGCCGACGCCCACGAGCCGCGCCCCGGCCGCGGTCGCGCCGTCCGCCTCGCCCTCGGCGGGGCTGCCGCCGTCGTCACGATCGGCGTGACCGTCGCGATGCTCGTCCTGCCCCCGACGACCCTGTCCGCCCGGACCGCCCAGCAGCGGAGCGTCGACTCCGCGACCCTGTCCAACGCGACCGGCTCGGAGTCCGCGGTGCAGCTGCTCGGCAGCGAGGGCGTCGACACCTCGGAGTACGGCGTCAAGGACTGGGCCGCGCTGATCCGGCAGACCACCGACACCACGGCCCTCGTCGGCAAGCAGGTCGAACTGTCCGGCTTCGTGGTGCCGGGCGACGACGGGTCCTTCACCCTCACCCGCTTCGTGATCAGCTGCTGCGCCGTGGACGCGCAACCGGTCGGCCTCGGCGTCGTGACCGGCGACGGCGACGGGACCGTCCCCGACGAGGGGCAGTGGGTCACCGTCCGCGGAGCCCTGGCCGCCAACCCGGACCAGTCCGCCGACGCCCGCATCGTCGTCAAGGCCGCGAAGCTCACCGACATCGCGCAGCCCGAGGACCCGTATGAGTTCTGAACGCCGCGGAGACCAGCGCCGCGGAGACCAGCGCCGCGAGCGCCGCCCCGTCGCGCACCGCTTCCACCGCCGGTACGTCGCCGTCGTGGTGGTCCTCGCCGTGGTCGCCGCGCTCGCCGCGGTCGTCGGCTCGCAGCAGGGCCCGCGGCTCCGCGACGTGTCCTACGACGCGACCGGTCTCGTCACCCGTCCGGCCCAGCGGGTGATCCTGACGGCGAACCAGGCGCTGCAGCGGGTCGCCGCCGACGACGTGCGGGTCAGCCCGGCTGCGGCGCACACCGTGACCTCGAGCGGCAACACGATCGCGGTCGAGTTCGCCGGGCCCCTGGCGTACGACCGCGAGTACACCGTGACGGTCGCGGGGGTCCGGGCACCCGGGCAGCGCGCCACGTCCGACCTGACGGCGGGGATCCGCACCGGCAGCACCGACGTGCTCGCACTCGTGCCGGGGCAGGCCGGGGCGAAGGACCGCATCGTCCGGCGATCCCTCGATGCCGGAGGTGCCACCACCGTCTACGAGGGCACCGCGATCTCGGAGTACGCCCGGCTCGGCCGTTCCCTGGTGGTCGTGAGCGGCACGGACGCCAGCTCGTCCGTCGACATCGTGGCGCTGAGCGGTGGGGTGCAGGACGCCGACGCCCCCGTCGAACACCTCACCCTGCCGACCTCCGAGGGCCGCGTCACGGCGCTCCACGTCGCCGACGACGGTGCCTCGTTCGGGTTCGAGTACGCCGACACCTCGACCGGGCAGTCCCGGAACACCGGTCTGTACGTGGTCGACATGACGGGCACCCACATGCCCACGGCGATCGCGGCGAACGGCAAGCCGAAGACGGGCGCCGTGCCGATGACGGTCGCCCAGTGGGCCTTCGTGCCCCGGACCGAGAGCGCGCTGGTCCGGACGGGCAGCGACGACCTGGTGCTCGTCGACATGAGCGGTCGTGCCGACCCGGTCCGGCTCGGCAGCGCCACCTACCTGCACGGCTTCGTCGGCACCGGCACCACGGCCGTCGTCGAGACGGGCACCGGCATCGAGCGGCTGGACCTGACCGACGGGTCGAAGTCGGCGCTGCAGGCGCCCGCCGGGAGCACCGATGCGGCCGTCCTCGGACGCATCGCCCAGCTGTCCGACGACACGTACCTGCGGGTGCTGGGGGACGTGCGGTCGGACGGCACCATCGCGGCACGGATCGTGCGTGTGGACGGGGGACGTGCCTCCCGGCTGCCCGTGACGATCCCGGACGACGCGAGCGTCACCGCGGTCTGCCCGTCTCCGAACAGTCAGTTCGTCGCGGTCGCGACGAAGTCGGCGACCGGCGAGCTCGTGAGCATCGTCGACGCGGCCTCCGGCGCGCTCGAGGCGAGCATCGACGCGGGCTCCGTCGACTGGTGCGGCGCGCTGCCGTCCGGTGACGAGGTCGGCTGACGGCCCGGAGACGACAGACTGGAGGCCCGGTACCAGCTGGTACCGGGCCTTCCGTCGTTCAGGTGGTGACGACTACGCCAGCGTGGCCGCGTCGATCACGAAGCGGTAGCGGACGTCCGAGGACAGCACGCGCTCGTAGGCCTCGTTGACCTGGTCGGCGCTGATGAGCTCGGTCTCCGGCAGGATGCCGTGCTCGGCGCAGAAGTCGAGCATCTCCTGGGTCTCGCGGATGCCGCCGATGGCGGAACCCGCCCAGCTGAGCCGACGCGGGATGAGCGCGAAGGCCGGCACCTCGAGCGGCTCGGCCGGAGCGCCCACGTTGACGAGCGTGCCGTCGACCTTGAGCAGGCCGAGGTAGTCGCCCATCGGGATCTTCGCCGAGACGGTGTTGATGATGAGCTCGAAGGAGTTCGCGAGCTTCTCGAACGTCTCCGGGTCCTTCGTCGCGTAGTGGGCCTTCGCGCCGTAGCGCAGCGAGTCCTCCTGCTTCGAGGTGGTCTGCGACAGGACGGTGACCTCGGCGCCGAGCGCGACGGCGATCTTGACGGCCATGTGGCCGAGCCCGCCCATGCCGACGACGGCGACCTTGGTGCCGGGGCCGGCGTTCCAGTGGTGCAGGGGCGAGTACGTGGTGATGCCGGCGCAGAGCAGCGGCGCGACCTTCTCGATGTCGAGCGACTCGGGGACGCGGAGGACGAAGTCCTCGTTCACCACGACGGCCTGCGAGTAGCCGCCCTGGGTGATCGAGCCGTCGGCGTCGACACTCGCGTAGGTGCCGATGTTGCCCTTGAGGCAGTACTGCTCGTTGCCGGCGACGCAGTTCTCGCACTCGCCGCACGAGTTGACCATGCAGCCGACGCCGACGCGGTCGCCGACCTGGTGCTTCGTGACGTTCTCGCCGACGGCGGAGACGTGGCCGACGATCTCGTGGCCGACGACCTGCGGGTACTGGATGGGGCCCCACTCACCGCGGACGGTGTGGATGTCCGAGTGGCAGATGCCGGCGTAGGCGATGTCGATCTCGACGTCGTTCGGGCCGACGTCACGACGGGTGATGGTGGTCTTGACGAGCGGCTCGGTGGCTGACGGTGCCGCGTAGGCGTTGACGGTGCGCAATGATCTCCTCGTGGGGGTGGTGCGGGCCGGTTCCGGCCCGGATCCAGTGTGCGCGAGCCCGCGGCCGGGTGGGAGGTACAACCAGGACTCCCCTGTGCCCTCCCGACAGGCGGGTCGCGGCCCAGCGTGACCGCGCGCCGCGCTCAGACGAGCCGGGCGAGCCGCTGCCCGGCGATCGCGGCGAAGCGCAGCGGGTCGGCGAGGGCGTCGTCGGGCTCGCCGGTGGTCTGCGTCGCGAGCACGGTGAGCGACGCGGCAGCCGAGTAGTCGTCGAGCGGGGCCTCGATCGCGCCGGCGACGAGCATCGAGCGGGCACCGGGAGCGTGCGCAGCCGTCAGGGCACGGACCACCGAGGGCACCTTGCCGACGGCGCTCTGGCCGTCGAAGCACCCTTCGCCGCTGATCACGACGTCGGCACCGCCGAGCAGTGCCGGCAGTCCGAGGACCTCCGCGACGGCTACCGCCCCACCGGCGAGCGCGGCGCCCCACACCAGCAGGCCGAACCCGACACCGCCAGCGGCTCCGGCGCCCGGGGTGCCCGGATCGACGTCGGGGAAGCGCGCGGCCCAGGTGGCGAGTCGGTCGTCGAAGGACGCCACACGGTCGGGTGTGATGCCCTTCTGCGGGCCGAAGACGGCGGCGGCACCGTTCGGACCGAGCAGCGGCGAGGTCACGTCGGTGAGCACGGTGACGCCGAGCGGGGGGAGTGCCCGGAGGCCGTCGGTGCCTTCGCTGTCGAGTCCGAGCGCCTCGAGCACCGGACGCCCGCCGTCGGTGGACGCGCTGCCCCCGATGCCGAGCACGAGCCCCGTGGCACCGGCGTCGAGCGCGGCGGCGATCGCCTCGCCGAACCCGCGGCTCGTCGCCGTGTCCGGCATCGGTGCGTCGAGCAGGGGGAGGCCGCTCGTCGCCGCGAGCTCCACCACCGCGCGGCCGTCGGGCAGCCGCAGCCAGTGTGTGCCGACCCGGGTGCCGCCCGGGCCGGTCACGGTGACGGGGACCCGGACGGCTCCGGGGACGGCGGTCTCGAAGGCGTCGAGCGTGCCCTCGCCGCCGTCGGCCATCGGGACGAGCACCAGGTCGTCATCGGGCCGCTCGGTCAGCCAGCCGGCACGGACGGCCCCGGCGACGGCCGCCGCCGTCGCGGTGCCCTTGAACGAGTCCGGAGCCACGATGATGCGCACGGCTCCCACCGTAGTGGCCGGTCGCCAGACGCCGGCGTGCGCGCGCATGTGAGACGCCGGCGTGTGCGCAGGACGCCGCGTCGTCCGCGAGACGCCTCCGGATTCGGCGGCGTCTCGACGACATGACGGCGTCGAACGAACACGACGGCGTGCGGCGAACCCGTCGGTGCGTCAGGGCGCGGGCACCGGCTCCGGCAGGGCGAAGCGCGGGTGCGCCACTCCGCCCGTCACGAGGTCCGCGAGCATCTCACCGAGCAGCGGCGCGAACTTGAAGCCGTGCCCGGAGAACCCCGTCGCCACGGTGAGCGGCCCGACCCGGTCGATGACGAAGTCCTCGTCGGGGGAGTTGTCGTACAGGCAGCTGATGAACGTCGGCTTCGTCGCGTCCACCCCCGGCACGTACCGCGCGACGTACGCCTGCAGCCGTTCGGCCTCGGCCGGCACCGGCGTGGAGTCCCGGTGGTCCGGGTCGACGACGGGGCCGGTGCCGTGGAACCCGACCTTGACGCCCTCGCCCGGGGTGAGCAGCCCGTAGACGTCGTCGCCGTCGGCCCAGTGCACGAAGCTCGGCCAGGCCGCGTCCGGCAGGTGGCTGGGGAAGTGGGCCGGCTGCTCCTGGGTGACGCGGATGGCCGGGAGGCCCGACCCGCGTCCGGCGAGCAGCCCGCCGACCAGCGTGGGGGCCCACGAGCCCACCGCGGCCACCACGGACGCGGTACGGACCGCGCTGCCGTCGGACAGCGCCACGGTGACGTCGTCACCGTGGTCCTCGAGCCCGGTGACCCGCGTGTCGAACCGCAGGTCGGCGAGACCGGTCCGTCCGGCCAGCGTGAGGAACGCCTCGATCGTCCGGTCGGACCGGATGCGCCCGGCCGAGGAGTGGGTCAGCACGCGCCCCTCGAACGCGATCCCGGGCCAGCGCGCCGCCGCCTGGTCCGGGGTCAGGAACTCGTGCGGGATGTCCGCGTCGGCGAGGGCGGCGGCGATCGCGTCGACGACCTCGGGCCGACCGTGGTCGACGGCCCCCGTGCGGACGATGAGCTCCTCGTCAGCAGCGGCCTCGAGCGCTCCCCACAGTTCGAGCGCCCGCGTGGTCAGCGCGACGTACTCCGGGTCGGCGTAGCCCTGCCGGAAGATCCGGGTCGCACCGTGTGACGAACCGAGGTGGTGCCCGCGGGCGTGCTGTTCCACGAGCAGGACGCACTCGCCGCGGGCGGTGAGCGCGTACGCGGTCGCAGCGCCGACGACCCCGGCACCGATGACGACCACGGGTGCGATGTGTTCGGGGGAACCGGGAGAGGAGGACATGCGGCGAGCGTACGTCCGACGGAGCGAGTGACGGGAATCGAACCCGCGCTGCTCGAGAAGGCCAGATCGACGCGGTCCGGATTCTTCTCACTAGACGTGAGACCTTCCGGGCTGACGGGTCAGAACGACGAAAATGACGGCAAAGCTGATGCGCTTCGCCGTCGTTTTCGTGTTGTTCAGTTTTAGTTGAGGACCCGGTCCTCGGGTTCGCACTCGGTGCAGCCGCGGTGAACCTCGGGGTCAGGCAGAAACCGCTGCGCTGAAGGGTCGGCTCGCGGGACGTCCCCTACGCCGAACGTCGACGGTCAGATCTTCGCGAGTCCGCCCGCCGTTGCAGTCGCCGCGTCCCAGTCGATGTTCGCGTCCGGAGCAGCAGCATGGACTGCACCGGCTGCGCACCGCCGCTTCCGTCGCCGTGAAGAGCGGGTCATCGAACCCTGCGATGAGCGCAGCAACCGCGTCCTGCAGACCTCGGTACGCCTCGATGTCGTGCGCGTCGACATCAGCGGAGAGCTTGCTCGCAGCAGCAGCAGCAGCAGCAGCAGCCCTCTTCCGTGCATCAGCGGTCGCCTCGTGGGCGTGCTCAATCACCCGCGCGTGCAGCGCGGCGACGAGCATGGCCGCCTGATCGTGCGCAGGTCCAGAGAGGCTCGCGACGCGCGTATACCGGTTCGCGGCCCATCTCCACGAGACCCTCCGACTCGAGTCGCGCGATCGCCTCTCGCACCGGGGTGCGCGAAACGCCGAGCCAGCTGGTGAGCTCCTCATCGTTCAGGCGCTCCCCAGCCTCAAGCGTGCCGTTCTCGATCGCCTCGAGCGTCTGCTCATAGACAACGTCACGGAGAAGGCGGCGAGGCCCCTGGCTGGCCGGAGACCTTGGAACAGGCATGCCAAAACCGCATACCGCATTACAGTCCCTAGCTCGAACGCCACTCCGGAGACGGCCGCAAGCGTTTCGATACCCGATCCCCTTCCGGGTGAGGAAACGGAGCGTCCCGCTGTGGCTGCAGCGTGACGCTCCGTTTCGTCTGGGGAGCTAGTTTGCGGCTACGGGGATGCTGCCCGTCGCTCGATCGTGTTCGCTGGCGCGGTCGAGTCCGTGGCCTTCGGTGTCGAGGTTCGGGATGATCTTCTGCATCCAGCGGGGCATCCACCACGCGGCTTCACCGCACAGGGACAGCAGTGCCGGCATGATCATCATCCGGACCAGGAAGGCGTCTGCGAGGACGCCGACGAGGAGTCCGACGGCGATGGAGGCGGCGACGGCCATCTCGCTGGTGGCGAAGCCGGCGAAGACGACGGCCATGATGGTCGCTGCGGCGACGAGGACGGTGCCGGACTTGGTGAAGCCGGAGTGCACCGCGTCCTTCGGGCTGAGGCCTCGGGAGTGCTCTTCTTTCATCCGGGAGACGAGGAAGACCTGGTAGTCCATCGCGAGGCCGAACAGGACGCCGACGAGGATGATCGGCAGGATGCTGAGCATCGGGTCGCCCTGCGGGGCGGCGATGAGCGGGTCGAGCCAGCCCCACTGGAAGATCGCGACGGATGCGCCGAAGGCTGCACCGACGGAGAACAGGTAGCCGAGGGTGGCGAACAGGGGCACGAGCAGGGATCGGAACATCACGATCAGGAGCAGGAACGACAGGGCGACGATCACGATGATGTAGGTGATCAGTGCTTGGTTCATCTGCGCGGTGTTGTCGAGACCGATCGCGGTCTCACCGGTGACCTCGACGCTGACACCGCTGATGGCGGTGGTTTCGTCGCGGATGTCGGTGACGAGCTGCTTCGTGCTGTCGGCGATGGGGCCGCCGGTCGGGATGACGGTCAAGAGCGCGGCGTCGTCGGACTTGGTGACCTGGCCGGGGACGACGGCTTCGACGTGGTCGAGGGCCGTGATTTCGTCCTCGACGGCGGTGAGGTTGCTCGTGACGTCGTCGCCCTGCACGAGGACGAGGAGCGGTGACTGGATGCCTCCGAACTCGTCGACGATGAGGTTGTACGCCTTCCGCTCAGACGAGGCGGGGTCCGAGCCGCCGGGGATGTTCGACGCGGTCTTCATGTCGAGTACGGGTGCGGCGATGACGCCAAGGACGACGACGGCGCCGAAGAGTGCCAGCCAGGGCCGCTTGGTGACGAAGGTGGCCCAACCATTCAGGAAGCTCTTCCGGTCCGCGGGGCGCTGCGGGATGGACTGGCCGGAGGCGAGGAGCTTGCGCTGCTTGCGGGGCAGCGCGCGCAGGCCGAGGGTCTTCAGGAGCACCGGCAGCAGGGTGAGGGACATGAGCACGGCCATGAGGACGCTGAACGCGCCGGCGAAGCCCATCACGGTGATCGTCTCGATGTTCGTCACGACGAGTCCGACGAGGGCGATGATGACGGTGAGGCCGGCGAAGACGACGGCAGTCCCGGCGGTTCCGGTCGCTCGGGCGACGGCGTCGACGACGGTGCGTCCTTCGCGGAGCTCGGATCGGAACCGGGTGAGGATGAACAGCGAGTAGTCGATGCCGACTGCGAGACCGAGCATCGTCGCAAGCGTCAGCGTGGTGCCCTGGATCGGGTTGATGGCGGAGTACGCGAGAACCCCGACGGTGCCGATGCCGACGCCGGTGATGGCGACGAGCATGTTCGCTCCGGCTGCGAGCAGCGAGCCGAAGGTGAGGAACAGCACCAGGAACGCGATCAGGACGCCGACGACCTCGCCGGGGCCGAAGGTGGCGTAGGTGTCGCCGAAGAGGTGCCCGCCGACCTCCGCGTGGAAGTCGGTTCGCTGATCGGCTGCGAAGTCCAGGACGGTGTCGTAGGTCTTCTCCTGGTTCGCCTCGGTGAGGCCGGAGAACGTCAGGGTCGACACGATGGTGGTGCGGTCCTTCGAGACCATGGGGCTCTGCTGGTCGAAGGGGTCGGAGACACTCTTCACGTGCGGCAGGCTCTTCGCGTCGGTGAGGACCTGTGCGATCTCGGCTGCGGTGGCCTGGTCGGTAACCTTCGCACCACCGCGGGTCTCGAGGACCAGCTGCAACGTTTTCGCGTCGCCGTTGTTCGAGGAGCCCACGTCGAACTTGTTTTGCACGGTGGTGAGCGCCTTCGCGGCCGGGGTGTCGTTGCCGGCGGACCCGGTCGCGTCGGTGTTCATGCCGGTGGCGGTCACCGCGGTGAGTGCGGCGAAGATCACCAGCCAAGCGGCGACGATGATGAGCCGGTGCCGGGCGCTGAAGCGTCCGATCGCGGCGAGGACCTTGGGCATGATGCTCCCGGAGTGGAGAAGTGGAAGCCGCACAAGGGCGTGCGGCTGGTACTCCTCAATGCTCCGGCGACCAGGTCGGCGGGACGTCGTCCCGATGAAGCGGCGTCTCTACTGCGATCGCAGTAGAAACAATCAGTCGACCAGGCCTGCCCGGTACGCGAGTGACACCAGTTGCGCTCGGTCACGGGCACCGAGTTTCGCCATGGCCCTGTTGGCGTGGGTCTTCACCGTGAACGGGGAGACGAACATCGTCCGGCCGATCTCCTCGTTGTCGGCGCCGTGCGCGATCGCCACGACGACATCCCGTTCCCGTGGGGTGAGGGCGTCGAAGCGGGCGAGCACGTCGGGGTCCACTGTCCGCGCAGGCTGCGCAGCCACCTGGCTGATCACGGCTGCTTGTGCGGCCGCGGAGAGCGCACCGCCACCGAGCACGACTTCTCGGATCCCGGCGACGAGCTCGGACGGTCCGACGGTCTTGCCCAAGAATCCGTTCGCGCCGGCGCGCAGCGCGGCGACGACGATGTCGTCGTGCTCGAACGTGGTCAGGATGATGATCCTGGTCTGCTCGGCCGTGAAGGTCGCGCGGATCCGACGCGTGGTCTCGACACCGTCGATGCCCGGCATCCGTATGTCGAGCAGGACGACGTCGACCGGTGTGGTGCGGAGTGCTTCCAGGGCCTCGAAGCCGTCACCGGCTTCGCCGACGACGGTGAGGTCGTCCTGGGAGTCGAGGATGGTCCGCAGTCCCACGCGGATCATCGCCTGGTCATCCACCAGCAGGATCGTCGTCATCAGCGTGGTCCTTCCGTGATCGGGATGGAGGCGCGCACGGTGAAATGCGCCTCGTCGTCCTCGACGTCAAGGAGGCCACCGGCAGCGGCGACGCGTTCGCGCATGCCGATCAATCCGAACCCGCTGCCGTGTCCATTGTCTGCTGTCGAGCGACGGTTCCGCGCGTCGATCGTGATGTGGCCTCCGTCGGTGCTGATGGAGAGGGCGACTTGGCCTGCGCCGTACCGATGGGCGTTCGTGAGCGCCTCTTGCGTGACGCGGTAGACGGTCATCCCGGTCACGGGCGCCACCTCACCTGCCGGCAAGGTGATGTCGCTGTGGATGTCCAGTCCGACCCCCTCGAACGATGCGATGAGCGCAGGCAACGACGCCAGGCCCGCGACTGTGTGGTCAGGGGTTCGATCACGGGAACGCAGGAGCTCGAGGATCTGCTGCGTTTCGCCGGTCACCGCGCGGAGGGCTTCGCGTGCTTCCGCGGCTGCCCGTGCGGCAGCATCCGGCTTGTGGTGCACGGTCACTTCGACTGCGCCGAGGTGCATGCTCGCCACCGCGATCTGGTGGCCGACCACGTCGTGGAGGTCGCGGGCGATCCGCAGGCGCTCCTCGTCGACTCGCCGACTGGCTTCCGCATCTCGTGTCGCGATCGCTTCCCGGGCGTGCGCCCGCAAGCTCGCCCAGTACTGCTGTTGGCTGCGGATACCAGCACCAGCGGCTCCGCCTGCGATGCACGCTGCGAACGCTGCCAACGCATCCGGGCTGACGTACCCACCCGTGTTCACTGACACGACGAGGTACACGGGGAACGCGCTCACGATGATGCCGCGGACGGGAGGAGCTCCTCGCAACGTGATCGCGAAGAGCACGAACACGACAATGGTCCATTCAGCAGTCGGATCCCACGCTTGCACGGCGGTCATCGCGGTACCCGCGACCGCGAGGAGCAGGCCGAGCCAGGGCCAGCGCCCAGCGATCAGGGCGCCCACGGCACCGAGTACGACCCCGACGAGCAGCAGCAGGGTGTCGCCGTGCAGCACGATGCGCACGCTGTCGATGACGGCAGCGATGATCGCGACGACGGTGGCACCCATCGGGAGGACGGTCGGCCACCGCAACCACCAGGGATTCCGTGGCAGCGCGATGTCGCCCGTGCTCGTCATCATCCGAGTGTGGCTGTTCCGCCAGGGTGACGTGTACTGCGAACGCAGTACATCGGCCGGTCCCGATCGACGACGCCCACGATCCGCAGCCGATCGATGATCGACGTATCGCTTCTGGAAAGGACTCGATCATGACCGTCACCACCCGCCCCCCACTTGCCTCAACCCGTTCCTCGCAGCGCCGAGCGATCATCCGTGTGCCACAGATCGCGGCATGGGGAACCCTCAAGGGGCTCTCCGAAGTCATCCGGTTCACGGGGTTCATGACGATCCTCGCCGCCATGGGCGTCGACGCCGGTGCCCGCAGCGTCATCAACCGATAGGACGAGGCCATGCAACGAGCCATCCGACCTGAGGACATCACGCTCCTCAACACGCAACCACTCGACCTCACCGCCTACCTCCGCGACCTCGAGTCCGAAGACGGTTCGAGGTCATCGTCCGAACAGGGCTGAACCGGCACCATCGCTTCGGGGCGGTGACTGACTCCGCCGTGCGTTCTGCGCGTGCGCTTCAGGGCGCACCGGTCAGCGTGCGCTGCAGAGCAGCGCCGTACCACCGAACGATGACGTCCGCTGGAGTGTCCAACAGGAACTGGTCCGGCCGCACCGCGAGGACGTCCATCAGGCCTTGCACCTGCGCCGTGAAGAGGTGGGCGCGCAGCTCGGCGTCCTCCCCATCCAGACGAGCAGCGAGCGGGATGACGAAGTCTTCGATCAACGCTCGGCGGAGCTTCTCGGCCACCTCTGGCCGGTCGGACGCGCGGATGAGCGCGGCGTACGGACCGAGACCGCCCTCTCGTCCACTCATGATCAGGCGCGTGATCGCGTGACCCACCTGGTCGACGGGCCCGTCGAACACTTCCCGCCACACGGGGGGCAACGACATGGTCTCCAGGAACAGGCCCTCCTTCGACCCGAAGTGGCGGATGACGATCGCCGGGTCGACACCGGCGGTCCGCGCGATGTCCCGCACACCGGTGGCGTGGTAGCCCTCCTCGGCGAACATCGCCGTCGCAGCGGCCCTGATGGCGTCCTTGACCTTCGCCGATCGGTCCGCCCTCGGGCGCGTTCCCTTGTCGTCCATCGTTCGATCATCCCATCTGTCCTGCAATCGTCCGGATTTTGTCAACGGTGTTGACAGACAGGCTGTCAACAGGGTTGACTGTTGTCAACATCGTTGATCCAGGAGAGTCATGTCCCAAGCAAGCCCCCCGCAGGACGACGCGGAACCGAAGGAGCGCAACGCTCTCCTCCGTGTCCTGCCCGCGTTCGTCATGCCGCTGTTCTTCGTCGTCTTCTTCCCGCTCGCGTTCGGAAGCGCCATCCACAACCCAGCCCCGAACGACCTGTCATTGACGATCGCCGGGCCGGCGCAGGTCGTCACCGACATCACGACGAAGCTCGACGACCAAGCGGCGTTCGCCGCGACTCAGACCGACGTCCTCACCGAAGCACGTGGGAGCGTCGAGCGTCGGGACACGACGGGAGCGATCAAGATCGAGCCGGTCACCACTGCTGCCGACAAGGCCTCCGCTGCGGAGAAGCAGCAGTTCGCGGTCACCACCTACGTCGCCAACGGCGGCGGCCGACCCGCCGCCTCAGCGGTACAGGCCGTCGGCGATCAGGTCGCAAAGCAATTGGGGACGACCGCGAAGACCGTCGACGTCGCCCCGCTGTCGAAGGAAGACAGCGTCGGCACGTCGCTGTTCTACCTCCTCGTCTACTCGTCGCTGGCGGGGTACCTCGTGATCATCGTGCTCATGCAGGTCGCTCCGAAGGCGAAGCTCGCCACCCGGTTCGCCGTCATCGGAGCGTCCGCCATCGCAGCCCCGATCCTCACGTTCGCCATGGCCTCGATCTTCGTCGGTGACTACGGCGCATCCTTCGGAACCATCGTCGGCGTCCTCGCGATCGACGCGCTCTACGTGTTCACCGTCGGCAACATCGCGATCCTCGCGCAACAGTTCCTCGGGAACGCGGCGACCATCGCGATCATGGGCCTGGTCGTCTTCCTCAACTTCCCGTCGGGGGGCGGCGCCATCCCACACGACATGTTGCCCACGTTCTGGCAGCACGTCCACGACACCTACTTCGGTGCCGGCGCCTACGAGTCGTTCCGGTCCCTGATCTACTTCGGCGGCAACGGCGTCGGACGCTGGCTGCCGCAGCTGGCCGCCTGGACCGTCGGACTGCTGCTGGTCAACCTCGTGGTCCACCTCACCAAGACCAACCGACACCAGCAGGCCGAACTCGCCGAGCTGCGCCCCGCACCGCTGGAGCACCGCCACCTGGTGGTCGAACCAACGGAACAGCCCGCACCGCAGCCCGCACTGACCGCCGAGGAGACTGCCCGATGAACGCCCACGCGGAACACCGCGCCCCCCAATCCACCGGCGACAGCGACCTCATGACCATGCCGGAGAACCACCTGGACCAGGTCGTCAGCACCGGTTCCGTCGATGAACGCCGGCAAGCCTCCACGAAGACCCGCATCATCGCCGTGGTGATGATGCCGCTGTTCTTCATCATCACCTTCAGCCTCTGCTACCTCAGCGCTCTCCACGCACCCGCTCCGCACGACTTCCCACTCACGGTGGCGGGGCCGGCCAGCGTCACGAAGCAGATCGCCGCGAAGGTCGACGACCGCGCCGAGGGTGCCTTCGAGATCACCCGCACCACGAGCACCGCCGCAGCGACGCAGGACGTGGCGGACCGCGACGCCGCCGGCGCGATCCTCATCGACAACGACGGCAACGTGACCACGGTCATCGCCTCCGGAGGTGGCCGGACCGCTGTCGGCGCCGTGCAGGACCTCGGCGCCCAGGTGGCCGACGAGCTCGGCGGATCGGTCACCGCGAAGGAGGTCGCTCCCACCACGAGTGGTGACCCGGGCGGTAGCGTGCTGTTCTTCCTCCTCGTCGCCTGCACCGTCGGCGGCTTCATGACCATCACCGTCGTCGCACAGGCCATGCCCCGAGCGACGACCCGGGCCGCCGCGGGTGTCGCCGCCATCGCGGCGGTCCTCGTCCCTGTCATCGCCTTCGGGATGCTCAGCATTTTCGTCGGTGACTACGACCGCACCTTCGGTGAGATCGCCGCAGTGCTGGGGGTGGGCATGCTCTACACGTTCACGGTCGGGTTGCTCTCCATCGTGCTGAACACGTTCCTCCGCAACGCGGCGATCTTCGGGCAGATCCTGTTCCTCGTCGCACTGAACTTCCCCTCGAGCGGTGGGAGTTCCCCCGTGTCGATGCTGCCGACGTTCTGGCAGGGCGTGCACAACAGCTGGTTCGGCGCAGGTGGCTACGAAGCGATGCGCAGCATCATCTACTTCGACGGCGCGAACGCCGGTCGTTGGATCCTGCAGCTCGGCATCTGGGCGGTTGCCGCAGTCGTCCTGACCGTGCTGGCCGGTCGAGTGGCCCGGAAGCGCCGCTCGAGCACCCCCGACGGCGTCGAGAGCGGGACCGTGACCGCGGCCGCCGGTGTCGGATTCTGACCACCACTCGGCGTGCACACGCACGCCGTCCATGAGGGCGCTCTCGAGCGCCTCCCGAGAAAGGACACAACCATGTCGAACGACAACGTCATCCTCACCGGCTCCTCCACCGTCGGCACGTGGCTGGACCACCCCGTCGGCGGTGAACTCATCCGCGGCCTCCTCGCCCAGGGCGGCACCGACCCCGAAACGCTCACCCCCGCGCGCGGCCTGCCGCTGCAGCAGCTCGTCGCGCTCTCGAACGGCCAGCTTCCCCAGGCCGCCATCGACGGCCTCGTCCTCGCCGCGAACGGCGGGGAAATGCCCACCGACGGGGCATCGGACGACAACGGCGAGACCATCGTGCCGGGCCGCTTCGCTGGCCAGACCGTCGTCGTGACCGGCGCCGGCGGCGGCATCGGCCGCGCCACCGCGTCCCGCATCGCCCGCGAAGGTGGCCGTGTCATCGCGGTCGACATCGCCGAAGCTGGTCTGGGAGCACTGGTCGACGAACTTCCCGACGCCGACGTCGTGACGGTCGTCGGCGACATCACGAGCGAGGACGACGTCCAGCGCGTCGTCCAGGCCGCGGGCGACCGCATCGACGGGCTCGCCAACGTCGCGGGCATCACCGACACCATGTCCCCGCTCCACGAGACCTCGGACGCGGTGTGGGAGCGTGTCATGGGCGTGAACGTCACCGGGACGTTCCGTCTCACCCGTGCGGTCCTGCCGGCGATGCTCGCCGCAGGGCGCGGCTCGGTGGTCAACATCGCCTCGGAGGCGGCACTGCGCGGCAACGCGGCCGGCATGGCCTACACGACGTCGAAGCACGCCGTCGTCGGACTGACGAAGAGCAGCGCGTTCATGTACGGCCCGAGCGGGATCCGGGTGAACGCGATCGCGCCGGGCGGTGTCGCCACCGGCATCCCGACCCGGTTCGACTCCGAGATGGGCGCAGCCCGCCTGCAGCCCTTTCTGCAGACGATTCCGGCGGTCGCCACGGCACAGCAGCTCGCTGCATCGATCACCTTCCTCCTCAGCGACGACGGCACGAACCTCAACGGGGTCGTCCTGCCGTCCGACGGCGGCTGGTCCATCCAGTAACAGAGCCGACGAGACGACGGACGGGAGGCGCGATGCGGACACGTGTCGCGCCTCCCGTCCGCCATGTGGTGCCGCCCATCCGCCACACGCTCACCCAGCTGATCCGGCTCCCGGCCCGCGTGTGGCTGCTGCTCCTGGCGGTCTCAGCCGTCATCGCGGTGATCGTGCGCCCAACGGCACAGTGGTCGATCATGCTCGCGACCGACCGCGCCGGCGGGGTCACCGCGACCCCGGCCGGCTTCGTCACCCTGATCGGTGACCCTGTCGCTCTCGCCAGCATGGCGACCGCCGCGGGTCTCACGCTGGCCGCCACCCTCGGCTGGGCCGTCCTCGTCCTGGCGGTCGCCGATCACCGACGGGCCGACCGGCGACCGTCAGTGCGTACGGTGTTGCGGGGGGTCCGGTCCGCTGCCCCTCGGCTCCTGCGGCCTGGCATCCTCGTGACCGGACTGCAGCTCGCCGTGCTGCAACCGCTCGCGGGGACTACCGTGTTCGCGCCGGTCACCGGCGGACTGGCAGTTCCCCCGTTCATCGGCCGTGAGTTCCTCAAGGCGCCGCTCAGTGCAGCGCTCTGGTGCAGCCTCGCCGCCCTGGTCGTGTTCGTCAGCTTCCGAGTCGTGCTCGCTCCGGCGTTCACGGTCGTCGCCGGGGAGGGGCCGATCCGGGGCCTGCTCTCGAGCCTCCGCGTGACCCGCTCCGCAGGTCTGCCCGTCGCGGGACAGATCGCGGTGCTGCTCGTCGGCTCCGCGATCGCACGCGTCCTGGTCGTCTGGTCCTCGACTCCGCTCGTCGAACTCATCCCCTCCGAGCAGCTCCGGGCGGTCGTCGACGTCCTGCCCGTCCTGGTCCTCTCCGCGCTCACGGTGGTGACCGCGCAGGCGGTCGCGTTCTCCGTCGTGGCGACCGTGCAGAGCGCCAGGGGGATCGCGAGCCCGATCGGCGGACGGGTCGACGCCCCGGGTCCGACATCCCGTCGGATCGTCGCCGTGGTGATGGTCGTCGTCGTCGTTGGGTGCACTGCGCTCCTCGTGCCGTCGCGTGCCGTGTCACAGCCCGTCGGCGTGCACCGGTCGACTGATCCCCTGGTCATCGCCCACCGTGGGTACGACCGGGGCGGGCCCGAGAACACCATCGCCGGCCTCGAAGCAGCGGCAGCCCTGCACCCGGACCGCGTCGAGGTGGACGTCCAGCAGACCGGGGACGGTACCTTCGTCACGAGCCACGACACCAACCTCCTCGTGCTGGCCGGCCGCGACGAGGACATCGACACGATGACGACCGCCGCGGTCACGAGCACGACGGTACGGATGCACGGCAACGCTGGCACCATCCCGACGATGTCCGCGTACGTCAGCCGCGCACGGGAACTCGGCGTGCCACTGCTCATCGAGCTCAAGGCGACGCCGGCCACCGACGACCGATCGGTCGCCGAACTGTTCGCGCAACTCGACAGTGTCGGCCCGCCGGAAGACACGTGGTTCCACTCGCTGGACCAGACCGTCGTTCGTCAGATGCTCGCGCAACGGCCCGAGCAGCGCATCGGGTTGACCGTGGGACCGCACTTCGGCCCGCTGCCGGACCTCCCGGTCGGCTTCTACACCGTGGAGCAGGCATCGGTGACCTCCGCCGTGATCCGCAGTGCACACCTCCGTGGACGAGAGGTCTACGCGTGGACCGCAAACAGCGACGTCAGGATGCGGGTCATGCTGCGCGCCGGCCTGGACGGCGTCGTGACCGACCGTCCCGTCGCGGCGAGGGTGTTGGTCGCACGCGTTGCGCAGGAGCGTCCCGGAGCACCTGGAGCGCTCCGGGACGAACTCAGCAGCTGCTGCCGCGTCCCGTGACGGTGCTCGTAGCGACGTCATCCGCCGTTCGACTGCGGTGTGCCCTTCCCGTACGCACGGAACCCGTAGACGAACGACCCACCGGGACCGCTGACGGTCATGTAGGCCTGCGTCGTACCGGGCCTGATCGCCAGGTTCGTCGCCGACGTCACCTTCCCGCGATCTGACCGGGGCACACTGACCCGCGCGATGGACGCCCCGTCGCGGCTGAAGACGTCGATCACGGGTTTGCCTTCGTACCCCTGGTAGACGTTCCCAGCAGCATCGATCGCGATGGAGTCAACGCGGCTCGCCCCGGCGTCGGGGCGGATCGCCGGATGGACCGCCGTCGCTTCCTCCCGCTCCGAGTCCAAAGCCACGTAGTCGATCTGGTTACGGTTGTACTCGCTCACCCACAGCCCACGGTGGTCCTCGTCGAAGGCGATCCCGTTCGCCGACGCGAGAGCATCGACCACCACCGTGGCGCGGTGGGTCGCCGCGTCGATCCGGACGACCCGACCGACGGGATCCTCCGTCGACGCAGCGTTCCCTGCCGCGTCGCTGACGAACATGTTCCCGTCCGGGTCGAAGGTCAGGTCGTCCGGCTGCATCCGCCGGCCGTCGACGGGGCCCTCGAACTCGACGCGGAGGCCACCTCCCCGGCCGTCCAGGCTGACGACCTTCCCCGTCGCGAAGTCGGTGACGGTCAAGCGGCCGTCGCGCGGGTTGAACTGCGCAGAAGTCGGCGCGGTCAGACCGGCACCGTCGCCGAACGCCGTTACCTTCCGGCGGTCGAGGTCGATCCTGACGACCTTCGGCCGTGTGGTCCCGGCGGTGACGTCGACGGCGATGAGTCGCCCGTCAGCAGCGAACGACGGCCCTTCCAGCAGCGGTCCGTACCCGGAGCCGGGCTCTGGTGCCGGCGCGACCTGGACGACGCGGCGTGCTGTCTGGTCGTCCGTGCGCGCTGCGGCCGGGACCGCATCGTCCGCGGGCGCGGCGCAGCCCGACAGCACGACTGCTGCGGCCGCCGACAACGTCAACACCGCGCCGATCCGCACTCCGCCGGATCGCGCGGCTCGTCTCCGCCGCGTACTCGTGCTCGTGCTCGTGTGCAGCTTGCGCATCAGGAGGCGCTGACGGCGAGTTCGGGCACCAGGACCTCGTCGATCGAGGTCTCCCGCCACTGCCGGAGCAGCTGGTGGAACCGGACCGGGCCGGGGCTGTACCCGCCGCCGCCGCGCTTCCGGGAGCCCTCACCGTTGTAGTACCCGGGCGTGCACTCCGCCAGGAACGCAGCGTTGTCCACCTCCACCTCGCGGATCGTCGCCAACCATCGATCTTCGGCTTCCACCGAGGGCTCCACCTGTCGGGCGCCCTGGTCGCGCGCACGTTCCAGCAGTGCAGTGATGTGCGTGGCCTGCTCCTGCAGGATGTGGACGAAGTTCACGGAGTTCGCGTTCTGCAGCGCCCCGAGGTGGAACAGGTTCGGGAACCCGTGTGACACGAACCCGTGCAACGTCCGCGGGCCTCGCGTCCATGCTTCGAGCAGCTGCGTGCCGTCCCGCCCGTGCACGGGCAGCGTTCCGGAGACCACGCCCGAGACGCCGGTCTCGAACCCGGTGGCGAAGATGACGGCGTCGACTTCGTACTCGGTGTCGCCGACCACCACAGCGGTCTCGGTCATGGACGTGATCCCACCGGTGTCGGCCGTGTCGACCAGGGTCACGTTCGGACGGTTGAAGGCCTGGAGGTACTGGTCGCTGAACGTCGGCCGCTTGCACATGTACCGGTACCAGGGCTTGAGCACCTCCGCGGTCGCAGGGTCGGTGACGACGGCGTCGACGCGCGCACGGATCTGGTCCATCTTGCGGGCGTCCGCGATCTCGACCATCAGGTCGCGTTCCTCGGGGTCGAGCGTGTCCTCCGTCTGCCCGGTGAGCATCGTGCGCTGCAGCGCTGCGGTGGAGGTCCAACCGTCCTGCACGAGGTCGACGTCCGTCTCTTCACCGGACACGACCGCGAGGAAGTTCTCCATGCGTTCCTGCTGCCATCCGCTCGGGAGGCCCGTGGTCCAGTCGGCTGGGAGGTCCCGGTTGTCGCGGACGTCGACGCTGGACGGGGTTCGCTGGAACACCGTGAGGTGTTCGGCGTCCTCCGCGACCCGTGGGATCACCTGGATGCCGGTCGCTCCGGTCCCGACGACGGCGACGCGCTTGTCGGCGAGTCCGGTCATGCCACCGGTCTGATCACCTCCGGTGTAGCCGTAGTCCCACCGACTGGTGTGGAACGTGTGGCCCTTGAACGTCTCGATCCCCGGGATCGCCGGGAGCTTCGGCTGAGACAAAGACCCCGAGGACACGATCACGTACCGCGCCCGCATCGCGTCACCGCGGTCCGTCTGGACGTGCCACTCGGCTGCGTCGTCGTCCCATCGGAGCTCCGTGATGCGCGTGTGGAACAGCACGTCGTCGTACAGGGCGAAGTGCCGGCCGATCGCCACCGCGTGCTGCCGGATCTCCTCGCCCGGTGCATACCGGCGGGTGGGGACGGTCCCGACTTCCTCGAGCAGCGGCATGTAGACGGAGGCCTCGATGTCGCAGTGGATGCCCGGATACCGGTTCCAGTACCAGGTACCACCGAAGTCGCCGCCCTCCTCGGTCATGCGGATGTCGGTGAAGCCCGCCTGACGCAGCCGTGCCCCGGTGAGGAGGCCGCCGAACCCCCCACCGACGACGAGTACCTCGACTCGGTCGGTCTTCGCCGGTCGGTCGGTGCGTGGCGTGTATGGATCGGTCGCCCAGTACCCGAACGCGCCGCGCGTGCCCTGGTACTGCCGCAATCCATCCGGGCGGATGCGTCGATCCCGTTCGGCCCGGTACCGGGTGCGCAGTTCCTCCAGGTCGCTGGCAGCCATGGAGCTGGCCAGTGCTGTGTTCGTCATCGTGCTCCTCACGGTGGTGGTGCGCACCATGCGTTTCGTCGACACGTGGTGCGGCAACAGCTGTTGCCCACCATCGATTCAACCCGCTCAGCCGCGATGAATCAAACGCTTGATTGAACTCAGGGGAACCTCTGATGCCCGCTGCGATCGGGGTCCCCCGAACGGTGGACCATCGAGTCAGCGTGCAGTGCTCTCCGCGTCCGAGCCGTGGTGGCCCGCGCCGACCGGCGCGAGCCACAGGGAGGAGACGACGTCGACGAGGCTGTCCGCAACAGCGGCCCAGTTCTCCCAGATGCAGGTGCCACCTCGCTCGAGCGCACGTTCGTGTTCCGCGATGACCTGCGTGAGGAGGATGCGCCCCATCGTCATCCGTTCGGCACACACACGTGCGGAGAGGTCCGGCACGCACTTCTGGATCCCTCGTGTGATGTGCATGAGTCCAGGGGTGTCCCGCGCTTCGTCCATGGCGATCTCAGCCCACGCGGGATCGGTGGCGACCTGTGCGCTGAAGCGGCCGTACCAGGTCGGCGAGCCGAGGGACTCGAGGTGGGTCGTCGTCGGGCGCACGAAACACGCGATCCACGCACGGATGTCCGCTGACTCACCGACCCGTTCGAGTTCGGCGAGTCGCAGCGCGTTGATGGCGTGTTGGTGGCGCGCGAGGATCGCGCGGATCAGTTCCGCCTTGCCGCCGAAGTGGTAGCCGACGGCAGCGGTGTTCCCTTGCCCGGCCGCCTCCCCGACCTGCCGGCTGGACACATGTGCGATGCCGTACTCACCGAAGAGCTGCTCGGCGGACGTGAGGATCGCCTCGCGGGTCGCAGCGACGCGTGACGCACGGGTGCCTTGCTGGGCATCGGTCATGGGAGCTCCTCGAGATTCACGCAGGCGATCGCTTGTAGGCGGCGTCCGTACCCGTTGAGGCCTGCTCGGGCACCGAGGTCGACCGGCGAGCGGTGGAAGTCCGTTGCTGTTCTTCGTCCACGAAGTCGGCCAACCCGTAGAACGGTATAGCCAATCGCCTACTGAGACGGATCGTCGTCCGGCGCGCAGTCGACACTCGCGAAGTCCTCGTAGCTGAGCTCGGACACTTGAGGGTAGGTATGCGTTCTGGTCGAAGGGCGCTCGGGCTGTACTTCGTCGTGCTCGTGCCGAAGCCGAAGACCGTCAAGAACCGGGTGCACCTCGACCTGTGCGGCGAGGACGCCGCCGAGGTGCGCTCGGTGCTCTCCGACCCTCCGTGCTGGACGACGGCGGATTCCGCGCAACGAGGTCTGCGCGCTCCTCAAGGCCGTGCCAGGGAATGGGTGGCGCAAGCGTGCGCGGCGTCGGCAAGCTCGACGTTGTGCGCGTTTCAGGGGCCGGAGTCTCAACTACTTCGACAGAAGTCTCATCTGGGTTGAGAAACGACATGCGGCGAGCGTACGTCCGACGGAGCGAGTGACGGGAATCGAACCCGCGCTACCAGCTTGGGAAGCTGGAGTTCTACCATTGAACTACACTCGCGCGCCCCGCAGAACGGGACTCCGCAAGCCTAGCGGATTCTCGCCTGGAAGCCAGCCGACCGCGCACCGTACGCCGTCTCGCGGGCGCGTGTCGCGCCTCCCGAGTCTCCGCTGTGAGGCTGCGTGCCTGACGGACAGGTGTCGCCCCCGTGTGTACCGTCCAGGGAGTTCCAGCCCCGAACCGAGGAGGACCCGGATGGTCAGGCATCCCCTCATCGACGACGTGGTCGGCTCGGCGATCGTGGTCGAGTCCGCCTCGCCCGTCGTGTGGCTGACCGATGCGCTCGCCTCGCTGCTCCGCCGGTCGGCGGACGCCGGACGGACGGTCGTGCTCCGCACCGGCCGGGCCGCGGCGATCACCCCGGCACTCCGGCACGCGCTCGGCGCGTACGGTGCCGCGTGGGCGGTGTCCGACTTCGACGGCACACTGCGTGACGGCCGGACCGGCGTGGCCGCATCGGACATCGAGGACTTCGTGCACCGCGGCCCCGAACTCGTGGGCACCCCGTCGCCCGAGCACCCGGTCTCGGCCGACTCGGTGCGACAGATCAGCATCGACCTGACCCTCCGCCACCACCCGGGCCGTGCGGTCGACATGGGCTCCGCGATCGAGGCGCTGTGCCACACCGTCGGCACCTGCCCGACCCGGTGGGGCACCGCCGAACCGCTCACCGTGCCGTGGGACCGCTGGGTCGTGACGCAGTACGCGAAGCACGAGGCCCCCGGCATCTCGACCTCGTACGCCGTCGGCGAGGGGTTCTCCGCGACGATGACAGCGCACCTGGTCGGTGGGGTCGTCGTCGAGACGATGTCCGCCGTGCTCACCGTGCCCGAGGAGAACACCGACCCAGGGCTGGCGAACCGGATGTTCGACGCCGTGCAGCGGGTCGCCGACCAGGTCGTCCCCGTGTTCGGCGTGGTCATGCAGCGCCGCGGCGACGCCGACCACCTGGTGCGGGCCGTCTCGCACGGCGAACCGTCGCCGCTCGCCGTCGTCGTGGGCCCAGAGGCCGCCGGCTTCCTGGATCGTGACGGAGTCTGGCCGCCGCCGCGCACCACGACCGCGACGTTCGCAGCCGGTTCCGGCTCGTCGACCCGAGCGGATGCTGACGTCGACGCCGACGGCGGGATGATCGTCCGTTTCGAGGACGGCTGGGAAGCGCTCGAGTCGTTCCTCGACCGCATCGACGAGGACCGCTTCCTGCAGTTGGTCGGCGGTGCACCGCTCGACCCAGCGCACGACGAGGGCACGCTCGACGGCCACGTCCGCGACGACCGGATGGTGGGCGGTCAGGGTGCCGCGTGACGTCACCATCCTCTGCCGGCAGCCGGTGGAGACGCGCGAGGTGGCGGAGGCGCTCCTGCTGCACGACGAGACCTGGGGCGTCCGGGCGCTCGACGACGGCCCGATGATGCAGGTGTGCCGTGACGCCACCCACCCGGTGATCACCGTGCTGGGTGTGCGCCGGGTGGACTCCTTCGACGAGGTCGAGCGGATCCTGCCCGACGCCCCGACCCTCGCGACGCCGTTGTGGTGGGTCGACACCGTCACGCCCGCGGGCCCCGACGGGGAATCGGGGATCTCGGCCGCGCTCGAGGCCGCGATGGACCTCGACGCGGTCTGCATCGTCCACGGGGACTGATCGCGGTCGGCCTGCCGCGCTGCCTGCGCTGGTCGGCCCGGCGGTTCAGTCCCGCTTGCTCATCGCCGCCAGGCGCTCGTTGTAGGCCTTGAGGTCGGCGTCACCGTCGCGGTCGGCCTTGCGGTCGAGGCGCTTGGCGTCGCGCTTGTCCGAGCGCATCCAGTTCCGGACGACGAGCAGGGCCACGAACACCATCGGCAGCTCCGACGCGCCCCAGGCGATGCCGCCGCCGGTGTGCTGGTCGTCGAGCAGTGCGGCGTCGTTCGTCTGGCCCAGCGCGTGGAACCAGTCGAGCGCGAACACCGACTGCGACGTCATGACCGCGACGCCGAAGAACGCGTGGAACGCCAGGGTGGCGAGCAGCGTGATGATGAGCATCGGGTACGGCGGGCGCTGCGGGCCGGGGTCGACACCGACGAAGACCCAGAAGAACAGGTAGCCGCTCAGGACGAAGTGGATGATCATCGCGACGTGCCACTCGTGCGACTGCATCGCGGCCTGGTACGCCGGCGTGAAGTAGAACACCACGAGGGACCCGGCGAAGATGATGCCCGCGACGGCGGGCTTGCCGAGGAACTGCATCCAGCGGGAGTGCACGAAGAGCATGAGCCACTCGCGGGCGCCGCGTGAGCCGTCGTTCCGGACGGGCAGGGTGCGGAGCGCGAGCAGCACCGGGCCGCCGAGCACGAGCGGCAGCGGGACGAACATCATCAGCAGCATGTGCTGGAGCATGTGCGACGAGAAGTGGATCATGCCGTACACGGCAGGGCCGGCCGACGTGGTCCAGATGAACAGGGCGCACCCGATCAGCCAGGCGATGGTGCGACCGACGGGCCAGGCGTCGCCGCGCTTCCGGAGCTTGCGCACCGCCAGGAGGTACCAGATCGCCCCGACGACGGCCAGGCCGAGCCACACCCAGTCGATGTGCCACTGGGTCAGGTAGGTCTGCGTGGTCTGTGCCGGCGGGAACGGGAACCCGATCAGGCCGGAGCGGGTGTCCTCGCCCGTCGCGGGGGTCTGCGGGATCGGCGGCTGCGAGCGGGACACGGCGACCGAGACGCCGATGGCCACGGCCATGAACACGATCTCGGCCAGCGCGAACCGGGTGAACACGCGGCGGTCGAGCGGTGCGCGGAGGAGCCCGGGCACGAGCTTCCGGCGCTGCACGATGCCCGCGACGCCGAGCAGCACGAGGATGAGCGCCTTGACGGTGATGAGCCAGCCGTACGTCGTCGTGACCAGGTCGAGCGGGCCGGTCAGACGCAGCGACGCGTTGACGATGCCGGAGAACGCCACGGCCCCGAACGACCAGCCGGCGAGCGTCGAGTACCGGGCGATGACGCGTCCGGTCGCGCCCTTGGTGCGGGTGCGGAGCAGGACCACGGCAACCAGGCCGCCGGCCCACACGCACACCCCGACCAGGTGGATCGCGAGCGAGTTCACCGCGTTCGCGTGCTCCAGCGATCCGGCGGCGTGACCGGACAGGGCCAGGGGGAGCAGGGCGAACAGGCCGATCACGGTGGCGAACGCCAGGGTCGTCACCCGGGTGGCGAACGCAGCGACCACCGTGGCGACCAGGATCGCGGCAGCCGACACCACGAGCGCCTGGCCGATCTCGACCTGGAACGCGAAGAGCATGAAGTTGCGGGCGAACACCGGGCTGGTGAGCGGGACACCGAGGGTGTTCGCGCCGGTCAGGACGATGCTCACCGCGGCTGCCAGGAACCAGACGGCGCCGGTCGCCGCGGCCCACCGGGTGGCCCGGTGCTGCACGCTGGACAGAGCGCCGTGGTCCTTCTTCTGCGCGGGCAGCGCGAACGCCGCGACGATGAGGAGCCCGACGGTCAGCGCAGCCATCGTGTCGTGCACGACGCGGGCGATCGGCAGGCCGTACTCGACGACGTCGCCGGCGGACACGAGCTGCTGACCCGCGCTGAACGCGCCGGTGATCGTCAGCCCGAGGATCGAGCACGCGACGGCCAACGGGATCGCGATGACGAGGACCGTCGCGACGGTGGACGAGCGCCCGGTGACGGGGGCGGCGTCCGGCGCTGACCCGGTGGGCTGTGTTTCGGGTGACGTGACGGTCATGACCGTCCAATGGTAGGCGTGCCGGCTGGAAGGCGGCCCCTCGGATGCGCGCTCAGACCCGCCGTTCCCAGATGCCCTCGCAGCCGACGCCGACGAACCCGACGGCCTCGTTCACGTCGAGCATGTGGCGGTTCTCCTCCGCGTTGAACGTGATGATCGAGGGACGCCCCGGGAACCGCCGCTCGAGCTCCTGGATCCCGACGACCTTGAGCAGCCAGCCGAGCCGGTGGCCGCGGTGCTCGCTGAGCACCAGGGTGTCCCACTGCTGTGCCGGGCGTGCGGGATCGTTCGGCACGGACAACTGCGTGAAACCGGCCAGGGTGGTCGTCGGCAGGTGCTCGACGGCCACGGTGAGCAGGGTGCGCGGTGCCCGGGCGAGCTCGTCATCGTGCTCCCGGAGGCGTTCGGCGGTCCAGACGTCCTCGGGCTCCTCCATGTCCCCGGCGGGCGCGTCGGTGCTCATCCGGGTCTCGAGCAGGGCGATGCCGTCGAGCCACTGCTCCGGCGTGCGACCGGTCCAGGCGTGCACGCGGTACTCCGGACCGGCGGCAGCAGACGCCCGCTCGTGCAGTCCGCGCACCACGGATGCGTCGGCGGGCAGCGGGAGCCGGCTGATCCGGTTCACCTGCCCGAAGTGCCAGCCGCGGGCGGTCAGGAACCGCACCCCGGCCTCGTCCTCCGGGACGGCGCCGAACCCCGTCGGGGCGTGCACGAACCCCGGCCCGGACGCGGGACCGACCTGCCGCGAGACGGCGTACGTCTTCCACTGCGTGCGCCCGTCGGCGCGGGCCATCGACTCCAGGTGGTCGGCGAGCAGCGTTCCGACACCGCGGCGCTGGTGCCCGGGGGTGACGCCGACGGTCAGCCAGCAGTTGGTGGTGCCGGGCTCCTGCTTCGTGTCGTAGGAGCCTGCACCGACCACGGTGCCGCGATCGTCACGGGCGACGAAGAGCCGGCTCGGGGCGCCCGGCTCGCGGCACAGCGGCAGGTACTCCTCCGGTGTCCACGCCAACTCGTGCAGCCCGTGCACGGCGGCTTCGGCCCCGTCGGACACCGCGAGCCACTCGGCGAAGGTCGCGACGGTCGCCGGGTCGTCGTCCATGGTGGCGGGCACCGTGATCTCGTCGACGGTGTACGTGGTCATCACTGCTCCGAACGCCGCCCGCCCGGGTGGTGGGCAGCCTGGCAGCATACCGGCGCGACGCCCGCTGCCGCTAGGCTTCGTCCGTGCTGCTCTCCGACCGCGACATCACCGCCCAGCTCGCCGAAGGCCGGATCGGCCTCGACCCGTACGACGCCTCGCTCGTGCAGCCGTCGAGCATCGACGTCCGGCTCGACAAGTTCTTCCGGCTGTTCGACAACCACAAGTACCCGCACATCGACCCCGCGGTGGACCAGCCGGACCTGACCCGCCTGGTCGAGACCGACCCGGACGAGGCGTTCGTGCTGCACCCGGGCGAGTTCGTGCTCGGTTCCACGTTCGAGGTCGTGACGCTGCCCGACGACATCGCAGCGCGACTCGAGGGCAAGAGCTCGCTCGGTCGCCTCGGCCTCCTGACCCACTCGACCGCGGGCTTCATCGACCCCGGGTTCTCGGGGCACGTGACGCTCGAGCTGTCGAACGTGGCGACGCTGCCGATCAAACTGTGGCCGGGGATGAAGATCGGACAGCTGTGCTTCTTCCAGCTGTCGAGCCCGGCCGAGAAGCCCTACGGTTCCGCCGAGTACCAGTCCCGCTACCAGGGTCAGCGCGGCCCGACGGCGTCCCGCTCGGCGCAGAACTTCCACCGGGCGGACGTCTCCGACCCCCGCTGAACCGCGCCGGTCCGGCGACGGACGAAATGTTGGATGCTGTGTATCGTTGCAGCATGTCCGCTGTTCCCCCAGGGTCCGCCCCGCCACTGTCGGCCGCGGTGCTCATCCGCGACGCCCGAGAACGCGCCGAACTGACCCAGGTCCAGCTCGCCCGGCGCGCCGGCGTCACGCAGAGCGTCATCAGCACGTACGAGAACGGTCGGCGTGAACCGTCGCTCGCCGCCCTGCAGCGGATGCTCCGGGCGGCGGGCTTCACGACGACGATCGACCTGCAGCCGGTCGAGGAACCCCAGCCGCTCCTCGAACGGGTGGTCGCCGCCCGGCAGGAGCTCGTCGACATCGTGCAGCGGTTCGGCGGGCGGAACCCCCGGATCTTCGGCAGCGTCGCCCGAGGTGACGACGGCCCGGACAGCGACGTCGACCTGATGGTCGACGTCGACGCGGGGCTCGGGATCTTCGCGCTCATGCGGATCCAGGACGCCGCCGAGCGGTTGCTCGGCGTCCGGGTCGACGTGGTCGACGCCGCGGGCATGCGCCCCGGGGTCGTCCGGACCGCGGTGCCGCTGTGAGTGCCGAGCCGGGCGTCCGCCGTGCCGTCGGCGACCGGCTCGACGACGTCCTCCGGGCGTGCGAGGCGATCCGGCGCTACGTCGACGACGAGCGGGTACCCGAGGACCTGGTGCACGACGCGGTCCGGATGCGCCTGGTCGAGATCGGTGAGGCCGTCCGGGTGCTCCCGGCCGGGGTCACCGCGAGCGAGCCCGGCATCCCGTGGTCGCGCGTGGCCGATCTGGGGGAGCGACTGACCCGGCGGTACTTCGACACGACGCGGGCGCTGGTGTTCGGCACCGCCCGCACCGACGTCCCACACCTCGCCGACGCCGCGCGCCGGTTGCGCGCTGCCCACCCCTGACCGGCGCGGGCTCGGACCGGCCGCGGCCACGTGCCCTGGGCGGACCACCCGGCGGACTGGAGGCACGGATCACGACGTGCACCGAGCCTCCCGTCCGCCGTGTGGCCGGCCCCCGGACGACGCAGGACGGCCCCGTCTCGCCGAGGCGAGACGGGGCCGTCCGTGGTGCTGGGGAGATCAGCCCTTCTTGGCGAGCTCCTCGAGGGTGTCGTTGCCCTTGTAGGCCTCGACAGCGTTGTCCTTGGTGACCAGGACCGGCGTGAGCTCGATCGCGGGGACCGTCTTCTTGCCGTTGTAGTTGTTCGTCTTGTCCATCTTCGTGTCGGGCTTGTCGCCCTTCGACAGCGTGGAGACGAGGTCGACGGCCGCCTGGGCCTCCTTCGACGTGTCCTTGAAGATCGTCGAGTACTGCGTGCCCTGCATGATGAGCGGGATGGACGCGGTCTCCGAGTCCTGACCCGTCACGACGGGGTTGTCCTTGCCGGCGGCCTTGGTCGCGGTGAGGATCGCACGGGCGAGGGTGTCGTTCGGCGACAGGACGCCGTCGAGCTCGGTGTCACCCGTGTAGTACTGCGAGAGCAGGTCGGTCATGCGCGACTGGGCCTTCTGCGCGAGCCAGCCCTGCGTGACGACCTTCTGGAACGTGGTCTGACCGGAGACGACCTTGATCGTGCCGTCGTCGATCTTCGGCTGCAGGACGTCCATCGCACCGTTGAAGAACACGGTCGCGTTGGCGTCGTCCGGCGAACCGGCGAAGAGCTCGACGTTGTACGGCTTGTCGCCCTTCTTCTCCTCGAGGCCCTTGAGCAGCGCCTCGGCCTGGAGCTGGCCGACCTTGAAGTTGTTGAACGCCACGTAGTAGTCGACGTTCTTCGTGTTCAGGATGTTGCGGTCCCAGGCGATGACGACGGCGCCGCGGTCCTTGGCGGACTTGACCTGCGCGGTCAGCTGCGAACCGTCGGCGGCACCGATGATGACGGCCTTGGCGCCCTTGGTGATCATGCCGGAGATCTGCGACTGCTGGTCGGGGACCGGGTTGCCGGCGTTGGCGTACTGGATGTCGGCCTTGAAGCCGGCGTCCTCGATCGACTTCTTGAACGCGGCACCCGCGAGGACCCAGTTCTGCGAGGTCTTGGCCGGCAGGGCGACGCCGATGAGGTCGCCCTTCTTGATGCTGCTGGTGCTGCCGGCGTCGTCGGACGAGCCGCGTGCCGAGCAGCCGCTGAGGGCGAGGCCCGCGATGAGCGCCAGGCTGAGGCCGGCGACGATCTTCTTGCGCATGTGATTGCTTTCTCTTCGTTGAGGAGGTGTGGGGCCGGAGCCCCGCTGTGGGGAGGGGTGGACTAGGGGAGGGTGATCTTGTCCGGCTGGTCCTCGATGGACCGCGGCTGCTGGGCGGCCACCGTGTTCTGCTCGGTGTCCTTCCGCTGGAACTGCCGCATCATGCCGCCGATCAGCGACGGGCGTCCCTGCGACTTCGAGTAGACGTCGAAGGCGACGGCGACGAGCAGGACCAGGCCGCGGATGATCTGCACCTGGTTGGACTCGAGGCCCATGAGCTGCAGACCGTTCGACAGCAGCGCCATCACGAGACCACCGATGATCGAGCCGGAGATCGTGCCGACACCACCGGCGACCGCCGCGCCACCGACGAACACGGCGGCGATCGCGTCGAGCTCCCAGCCGGTGCCGTCCGCGGGCCCCGAGGCGCCGGAGTAGGCGACGAACACCATGCCGGCGATCGCGGCGAGGACCGACATGTTCATCATGACGAAGAAGTTGACCCGCCGCGCCGAGACGCCGGACAGGACGGCTGCGTTGGCGTTGCCACCGACGGCGTAGACCTGGCGACCGAAGATCGTGTTCTTCGTGACGAAGCCGTAGACGATGGTCAGGATGCCGAGGATGATCGCGACGATCGGGACCGAGGTGCCGACCGGGCCGGCGCCGAACAGGTACGTGGCGACGAGCGTGACGGCGACCAGGATGCCGGTGCGGACGATCGAGACCCACAGCGGCGGGACCTCGGCCTGCATCTTCCGACGGCGGGCACGGCCACGGGCCTCGATGATGATGAGCGCGAGGATCGTGACGAGGCCGATGAGCAGCGTGCCGTTGCTGAAGCCGAAGTCGGGGCCGAAGTCACCGAGGAAGCCTGCGCCGATCGGGGTGAAGGCGTCCGGGACGGGGACCGACGTCGAGTTGCCGATGATCTGGTTCACACCACGGAAGATGAGCTGACCGGCCAGCGTCACGATGAAGGCCGGGACCTTCACGAACGCGACCCAGAAGCCCTGCCACGCACCGATCAGGGCACCGCACGCGAGACCCAGGATGATGGCGGCCCACACCGGGAAGTCCCACACGGCCATGGACTGCGCCACGACGATACCGACGACCGCTGCGACCGAACCCACCGACAGGTCGATGTGCCCCGCGATGATGACCATGACCATGCCGAGCGCCAGGATCAGGATGTAGGAGTACTGCAGGAACAGGTTGATGACGTTGGTCGGCTCGAGGATGAGCCCGTTCGTCGTGACCGAGAAGAAGATCAGCAGCACGATGAGCGCGATGATCATGCCGTACTGGCCGATGCTGTTGCCCTTGCCGAAGAGCAGTTTCAGGTTGTTCATGAGGCGGTGGCGCCCTTCCGCGCGGAGGTCATGCTGCGCATGAGCGATTCGGGATCGGCCTGGTCGGCCGGGAGGTCAGCGGTGATCTGGCCCTCGAAGATGGTGTAGATCCGGTCGGAGAGACCGAGGAGTTCGGGGAGCTCGGACGAGATGAGGATGATGCCCTTCCCCTCGGCGGCGAGCTGCTGGATGATCCCGTAGATCTCGAACTTGGCGCCCACGTCGATGCCGCGGGTGGGCTCGTCGAGGATCAGGATGTCCGGGTCGGTGAACATCCACTTGGACAGGACGACCTTCTGCTGGTTGCCTCCGGACAGCTTGCCGACGTTGTCCTCGACGCTCGGCACCTTCGTCCGGAGCATCTTGCGGTACTTCTCGGCGACCGAGTACTCCTCGAGCGAGTCGACGACGCCGGCCTTCGAGATCTTCTGCAGGTCGGCGGCGACCGTCGAGCGCTTCACGGTGTCGAGGAGGTTCAGGCCGAGTGCCTTGCGGTCCTCGGAGACGTAGCCCATGCCGTTCTCGATCGCCTGCTGGACGTTCGTGACCTTGATCTCGCGGCCGTCCTTGATGATCTGGCCGTCGATCCAGGTGCCGTAGGAGCGACCGAACAGGCTCATCGCCAGCTCGGTGCGCCCGGCGCCCATCAGACCGGCGAAGCCGACGATCTCGCCCTTGCGGACGTGGAAGTTCGACGCCTTGCAGACCAGGCGCGACGCGTCGATCGGGTGCTGCACGGTCCAGTTGCGGACCTCGAAGAAGGTCTCGCCGATCTTCGGGGTGCGGTCGGGGAAGCGCGACTCGAGCGAGCGGCCGACCATGCCGCGGATGATGCGGTCCTCGTTGACGCCGTCCGCCTTGACGTTGAGCGTCTCGATGGCCTTGCCGTCGCGGATGATCGTGATCTCGTCGGCGATCTGCTCGATCTCGTTGAGCTTGTGGCTGATGATGATGCTCGCGATGCCCTTGGCCTTCAGACCGACGATCAGGTCGAGCAGGTGCTGCGAGTCGTTCTCGTTGAGCGCGGCGGTCGGCTCGTCGAGGATCAGGAGCTTGACGTCCTTGTGCAGGGCCTTCGCGATCTCGACGAGCTGCTGCTTGCCGACACCGAGGTTCTTGATCTGCGTGTCCGGGTCGTCGGCCAGGCCGACGCGGGCGAGCAGGTCCTGCGCACGCAGCTGCGCGGCGGTCCAGTCGATGCGCCCGAAGCGGCTCGGCTCGTTGCCGAGGAACAGGTTCTCGGTGATCGAGAGCTCCGGGATGAGCGCCAGCTCCTGGTGGATGATGACGATGCCGGCCTGCTCGGACTGCTTGATGTTCGAGAAGCGGACTTCTTCGCCCTCGTAGACGATCTCGCCGCTGTAGGTGCCGTACGGGTAGACGCCGGACAGGACCTTCATCAGGGTCGACTTGCCGGCGCCGTTCTCGCCGCAGATCGCGTGGATCTCGCCGGCGCGGACGCTGAGGGAGACGTCGGCCAGCGCCTTCACACCAGGGAACTCCTTGGTGATCGAGCGCATCTCGAGGATCGTCTCGGGTGCGGTGATCGACCGGGTCTCGAGGCCGGTGTCGATCGGGGTTGACGCCACAGTGCATCTCCTTCTGCCGCTTCGGTGCGGCAGTGTGTTCGGGTGGTTCTGCTGCGGCAGCGAAAGCACAGGGGGCCTGTGTGGACTTCGTTGTCGCGTCCGGATCCGGCTCGGTGTGACGCTCATGTGAACGGTCACATCGGCTGGACGGAGGCAATTTACGCACAGCCTCGGTGCGGCTGTCAATTCGGATTGGTCGCGTTTTCGTAACGGCGTGCGTGATACGGCGAGAACGTCCCCCGGGTTGGGGCCAGGGGCCCCGGGAACGGGGGTTTCGTTGCGCGGAACCGCATGCGCGGTCGGGAGGCCCGTGGCGGGCCCGCCACGGGCCTCCCGTCCGCTTCGTGGTCGCGTCCGGAGCCGCGCTCGCCGGTGCGCCGCCGCCGTGCGGTTCCGGGCGTACCCGGTGAATTCGGGCGTACCTGGTCGTTCCGGGCGTACCTGGTCGAAACTTTGCGGCAGGTATGCCCGTACATGGCAGGTACTCCGCGGCGGCCTGGTGGTTCCGGGCATACCGAGAGGTCCCGGGCGTACCGGGTTGTTCCGGGCGTACCTGGTGTCTTCGGGCGTACCTGGTCGGAACTTTGCGGCAGGTATGCCCGTTCCTGGCAGGTACTGCCGGGGGTACCGGGTGGGTTCGGGCGTACCTGGTGGGTTCGGGCGTACCGGGTCGTTTCGGGCGTACCTGGGCGAAAGTTCGTGGCAGGTACTCGGGTCGTGTCGCGGCCGAGGTGCGTCAGCGCGTGCGGGGAGCGCTCGTGGAGGCGCGCACGACCAGCTGCGGGACGATGTCGATCGGGCGGAGCAGTTCGCCCTCACTCGGCAGCAGCAGGTCCACGCAGCGGCGCCCGAGCTCGGCGAAGTCGACCTGCACCGTGGTGAGCGGCGGCCAGAAGTGCTTCGCCTCCGGGATGTCGTCGTAGCCGACCACGGACAGGTCTCCCGGGACGTCGAGTCCGTACGAGCGCGCTGCGTGCATCACCCCGAGCGCCATCTGGTCGTTCGAGCAGAAGATCGCGGTGCAGTCCCGCCACCGCAGCAGCTCACGGCCGGCGTGGTAGCCGAAGTCGGCGGTCCAGTCGCCCAGGATCGGCGGCGCGACGGCCATGTCGCGGTCGGACATCTCGCGCAGGAACCCCTGCATGCGGGCGTCGGCCTCGATCCAGTCCTGTGGTCCGGCGATGTGCCGGACGTACTCGTGCCCGAGGTCGAGCAGGTGCGCGGTCGCCAGTCGTGCCCCCTCCATCTGGTCCACCCACAGGGCCGTCGGGTCCTCGCCGACGCTGGCGCGCATGGTGACGTAGGGGGTGCGGATGCCGAGTTCCGCGATCAGGTCGAAGACCCGCTGCTGGGGCGCGATGACGACGATGCCCTCGACGTCGAGGTCGAGCAGGTGCCCGAGTCCTTCCCGCACGGCGGCGTCGGTCGCCTCGGCGATGTTCGCCGTCGTGACCGAGTAGCCGCGGAGCATCGCGGCGTCCTCGATCGCCTGCAGTGCCACGGCGGGACCGTAGTGGGCGCGGCGGGCCGTCAGGACGCCGATCGTGTGGGTCCGGCTCGTGACCAGGGCGCGTGCGGCCCGGTTCGGCCGGTACTGCAGCTGCTCCATGGCCGCCAGGACCTTGTCGCGTGTCTCGGCCCGGATCGCATCCGAGTTGTTCAGCACACGCGAGACGGTCTGGTGCGAGACGCCCGCGATCCGTGCGACGTCACGGATGCTGGGCGAACGCGGTTGCTGTGTCCGCGATGACGCCATTGCTGCTCGTTTCCGCCCGGGTGTCGTGGCACATCGATGTGCACGTTCACATTCCGGGCCAGATCATTATGCACGTCCGGCGGATCGACGCCACCTGTGCGTCGATCCGCCGTCCGCTCAGAGCCAGTTGCGCTTGCGGAAGATCGCCCAGAGCACGCCCATCAGCAGGAGCATGCCGAGGATCGCGACCGGGTACCCGTAGTGCCAGTGCAGCTCGGGCATGTGGTCGAAGTTCATCCCGTAGACGCCGGCGATCAGGCCGGGTGCGAACAGGATCGCCGCCCACGACGAGATCTTCTTGACCTCCTCGCCCTGGCGGTGTGCTGCCCGGGCGAGTTGCCGGCTCTCCTCGCCCTGGGCAAGGCTCGCGCTGGTCATCCGGCGCATCGCCTCGTTCTGCTCCTGCGACACCAGGGTGGCGTGCAGGGTCAGGGCGTTCTCGAGCAGGGCGCGGAACGAGTCGACGCGCTCGGTGACGCGGAGTGCGTGGTCGTGCACATTGCGGAGTCGGTGCTGCACGTCGTCGTCCACGCCGTACTTGTCGGCGCCGCGGAGCAGCCCCGTGACCATCGCCGGCACCGGGGTGGTGGCCCGCTGGAACGCCAGGACCTCGCTGAGCAGCTGGTAGATGCGCTTCGAGACCCCGGGGTCGACCTGCCCGGCGAACAGCTGGTCCTCGATGGCGTCGATCTGCTCCTGCAGCACCTGGACGACGGGGCCGTAGCCGTCCACGACCTCGTCGAGCACAGCGGCGGTCACCGCCTCCGACCCCTTCGCCAGGAACTCCGGGTCCGCCTCGACCTGTGCCCGCAGCACCGCCAGGTCGGGTCGGGCGGCGTGCCGGACGCTCACGACGAAGTGGTCGCCGACGAACAGGTGCACCTCGCCGAACTCCACCGTGCCCGAGGCCGGGTCGAACCAGGCCGGCCGGAGCACCAGGAACAGGGTGTCGCCGTAGCGCTCGAGCTTGGCGCGCTGGTGTCCCTTGCGGGCGTCCTCGACGGCGTTCTCGTGCAGGTCGAACTCGGTGGCGACGGCCTCGAGCTCGTGCGGGTCGGGCCGGAGCAGCCCGATTCACGTCAGGTCACCACGAGCCGGGCGCGACAGGGTCGACGGAGACTCCACGCGGCGTCCCCGGACGTAGATCGCGTTGTCGATCAGTGCCATGTGCGTGCTCCTTCGGTGGGGAGCAGGCGGGCGCGATGGCGCCCCGGAGGTGATCCGGGGCGGGGCAGGTTCAGCGAGCGGGCGCGACGACCGACACGGGCGGCCGGCCCGATCGAGGATGGTCACCCGACATCGCGCCTCACCTGCCCTTCTCGTCTCGTCGTGGCGGCGCCCAGAGCGCTGCCGACGGTCGAGCGTACGCCTGCGGCTCGGGTCGGACAACCCGTCGCGGCAGGCGGGGGAGCGTCAGCGCGTGACGTGCAGCCCAGCGGTCTCGAGCTCGGCGAGCTGCCACCCGAGCCACGGGCTCCAGGCGAACGGCGCGCCGGCGACGGCCTGCCTGAGAGAGTCCTCGGACACCCACGCCCACTCGGCCACCTCGTCGTCCGCGGGCGCAGGGGTGTCGTCGGTCACGGCGCGGAAGACGGGGCAGACCTCGTTCTCCACGATGCCGGAGGCGTCGACCGCGCGGTACCGGAACTCCGGCAGCACGACCTCGACGTCGCGCACGGTGATGCCGAGCTCGCGGGAGGCCCGACGGGCGATGGCGTCCTCGAAGGACTCGTCCGGACCGGGGTGGCCGCAGAAGGTGTTCGTCCACACCCCCGGCCAGGTCTTCTTCGACAGTGCTCGCCGGGTCACCAGGACGTCGCCGTCGGTGTTCCGGACGTGGCACGAGAACGCCAGGTGCAGGGGCGTGTGGGCTGTGTGCACCGTGAACTTGTCCGCCGTGCCGATCGGGGTACGGTCGTCGGCCAGGAGCACCACGGATTCAGGGAAAGCGTTCATCTGTCTCGATAGGTTAGGCCAATGAGCGAGGAAGCGACCACCGTGCCGCACATCGACCTCGCGCTCGTCGACGACTGCCTCGAGCGCTTCTTCGCCGTGTCGTCGACGCGCGCCGAGCGCTACGGCCGACCGTCGGAAGAACTGTGGCGCGTGCTCCGCAAGGCGAGCATGGGCGGCAAGCGCTTCCGACCCCGCATGGTCATGACCGCGTACGCCGGCATGGGCGGCACCGACGCGCACGCTGCCGCCAACGTCGCGGCGGCGTACGAGCTCCTGCACACCGCACTCGTGGTGCACGACGACGTCATCGACCGTGACTGGTCGCGCCGCGGGCAGCCGAACGTCGCCGGGTCCTTCCGCGACACCGGCACGACGGGCGGCCTGCCGCTGCCGACCGCCGAGCACCGGGGGATGAGCGCCGCCGTCATCGCCGGTGACCTGGCCCTCGCCGGTGCGCCCCGTTTCATTGAGGCCGCTGGCGTCGACGGCACTCGGCGCGAGCGACTGCTCGAACTGTTCGACGAGGCCGTCTTCGCCAGCGCTGCCGGCGAGATGACCGACGTCGACCTGGCACTCGGCGTGATGCCGACGGTGGACGAGGTCCTGGCGATGGAGCGGGCGAAGACGAGCGTGTACTCGTTCGAGGCTCCGCTGCAGTCCGGGGCCGTGCTGGCCGGTGCCGACGAGGAGATCGTCACCGCCCTCGGTGCCTTCGGTCGCGAGATCGGCATCGCGTACCAGATCGTCGACGACCTGCTGGGGGTCTTCGGCGACGAGACCATGACCGGCAAGACCGTTCTGGGCGACCTGCGCGAGGGCAAACGCACGATGCTCATCGCCTACGCGGCGACCACGGACTGCTGGCCGGACCTCGAGCCGTACCTGGGCGACCCGGACCTGACCGAGGCCCGTGCGGACGAGGTCCGTGCGACCCTGGTCTCCTGCGGTGCGCGCGGCGCCGCGGAAGAACGCGTCGCCGACCACACCGCACTCGCCCGGGCCGAGCTCGCCCGGCTGCCGTACGACCTCGCCGACCGCCTGGAGGCCCTCGTGACCGAACTCGTGGAGCGCGCCCGGTGACCCACAGCACCACCACGGCGACCGGATCCCGTCCGGCTCGCCTCCAGCTCTACGACGCCACGGCCGAGGCCGCGTCGGGTGTCGTCATCGACCGGTACTCCACGTCGTTCGGACTGGCGAGCCGCATGCTCGCCCGCGACACACGCGAGCACATCCGGAACGTCTACGCGCTGGTCCGCGTCGCCGACGAGGTCGTCGACGGCCCCGCGACCGAGGCCGGGCTCGACCGCGAGCTCGCCCGCACGGTGCTCGACGAGCTCGAGGCCGACACCGAACGGGCCATCGCGCTCGGTTTCTCGGTGAACCCGGTCGTCCACGCCTTCGCCCGCACCGCCCGCGCCACCGGCTTCGGCGCCGAGCTCACCGCCCCGTTCTTCGCCTCGATGCGCATGGACCTCGACCGCACCGAGCACGACGACGCCTCGTTCGACGCGTACGTGTACGGCTCCGCCGAGGTCGTCGGTCTGATGTGCCTGCGCGCGTTCGTGTACCGGGCCGGTCGTCCGACGTTCGACCAGGCCGAACTCGTCGCCGGGGCGCGTGCGCTCGGCGCCGCGTTCCAGAAGGTGAACTTCCTGCGTGACCTGCACGCCGACTTCGAGGTGCTCGGTCGCTCGTACTTCCCGGGTGTCGACATCCGATCCTTCGACGAGGCCACGAAGGACCGCCTGGTCGCCGACGTGCAGGCCGACCTCGACCACGCCGCACGGACGATCCGGCTGCTGCCGGCCGACGCCCGCAACGCGGTCGGACTCGCACACGCGCTGTTCCAGGAACTCAACGACCGACTCGCGCGCACGCCGGCGAGCCGCCTCGTCACGACGCGCGTGCGCGTCCCCAACCCGGTGAAGGTGCGCCTCGCCGCGCAGGTCCTCGCCGGACGCGCACCGCTCCGGTCACGCGTCACCACCCACCGGCCGGGAGGCTCCTCATGACCCCGCCCCGCGCCTCCCGACCGACGACGGTCGCCACCACCACCCGGCGCAAGGTGCCCGCGCGCCGCGCCGTCGTCATCGGCGGCGGCATCAGCGGCCTGGCGGCCGCGGCGCTGCTCGCACGCGACGGCTTCTCGGTGACGGTGCTCGAGCAGCGCACGCAGCTCGGCGGCCGTGCCGGTTCGTGGGAGCAGGACGGGTTCCGGTTCGACACCGGGCCGTCGTGGTACCTCATGCCCGAGGTCTTCGACCACTTCTTCCAGCTGCTCGGGACGTCGGCCGAGGCCGAACTCGACCTGGTGAAGCTCGACCCCGGCTACCGCGTCTACAGCGAGGGCCACGACGAGCCGATCGACCTGCGGGCCGACGCCGAGGCCAACATCGCGCTGTTCGAGTCCATCGAGCCCGGTGCCGGCGAGCGGATGCGGAAGTACCTCGCGTCGGCCGAGGACACCTACACGATGGCGGTGCGTCGGTTCCTCTACACGAGCTTCCAGGACCTCACGAAGCTCGCGGCACCCGACGTCCTGCGTCGCCTGCCCAAGCTGGCGCGCCTGTTGCTCGAGCCGCTCTCCACGTTCGCCGAGACCGCGGTGCGCGACCGTCGCCTGTGGCAGATCCTCGGCTACCCGGCGGTGTTCCTCGGCACGAGCCCGTACGCGGCGCCGAGCATGTACCACCTGATGAGCCACCTCGACCTGGCCGACGGCGTGCTCTACCCGAAGGGCGGCATCACCGAGGTGATCTCCGCCGTCGAGCGGGTCGCCCGGGCCGAGGGCGCGAAGATCATCGCCGGTGCGAAGGTCGAGCGGATCGTCGTCGAGGACGGCGTCGCCACCGGGGTCGTCCACCGCGACCGCGACGGCGTGCAGCACACGGCCCCCGCCGACCTCGTGGTCAGCGCTGCCGACATGCAGCACACCGAGATGCAGCTGCTCGACCGCGAGCACCGCACCCACGGCGCCGACCACTGGAAGAAGCGCGACCCGGGCCCGAGCGCGGTGCTCGTGTACCTCGGCATCGACGGTCCGACGCCGGGCCTGCTGCACCACACCCTGATGTTCACCGCGGACTGGAAGGCGAACTTCGGCGCGATCTTCGGGGACGACCGGCACGTGCCGGACCCCGCCTCGATCTACGTCTGCGCCCCCTCCGAGACCGATCCGAGCGTCTCGCCGCCCGGCACCAGCAACCTGTTCATCCTGGTGCCCCTGCCCGCCGACCTGTCGATCGGCAAGGGCGGCATCGACGGTGCCGGTGACTACCAGGTCGAGCAGATCGCGGACCGTGCCATCGACGTGCTGGCCGAGCGGGCCGGGGTGCCCGACCTGCGCGACCGCATCCGGGTCCGACGCACGATCGGACCGCGCGACTTCGCGGACGACCTGAACGCCTGGAACGGCTCGATGCTCGGCCCGGCGCACACGCTGAAGCAGAGCGCGTTCTTCCGCGAGAAGAACGTGTCGAAGAAGGTCGAGGGGCTGTACTACGTCGGCGCCTCGACGATCCCGGGCATCGGTCTGCCGATGTGCCTGATCAGCGCCGAGGTCCTGCTCAAGCGCATCCACGGCGACCGGAGCACCGAGCCGCTGCCGACACCCCTCGGGGCTCCGCGGGACCGGACCGAGACCGCCTGATGCCCGGGGTCTACCTCGCCGGCCTGGTGGTGTCCCTGGTCGGCATGACCGTGCTGGACGCCCGCTTCCGGCTGTTCTTCTGGCGGGCACCGTGGCGGGCGGCGGCCGTGATGGTCGTCGGTGTCGCGTTCTTCATGGTGTGGGACGTCGCCGGTGTCGCTGCCGGCATCTTCTTCATCGGGCCGCAGAACCTGCTCACCGGGGTGCTCCTGGCGCCCGAGGTCCCGCTCGAGGAGCTCTTCTTCCTGCTGCTGCTCTGCTACTCGACGATGGACCTGGTCGGCTTCGTCCGGCCCCTGGTGCAGCGGGCGACCGATCGGCGGCGCGCGTGAACGGCACCGGGGCGTACGCGCTCCTGGCCCTGCCGTTCTTCGGCGTCACGGCGGTCGTGGCCGTGGTCGCCGGCATCGTCGCCGCCCGCCGGGCCCGTGCGGCGGGTCGACGGCCCGCGGTCGGGCGCCGGGTCGCGGTGCTCACGTCCGTGATCGCCGGCGTCGCGCTGCTGGTGATGACGATGGTGTTCGACAACGTCATCGTCACGCTGCGGATCGTCGCCTACGACCCCTCGCTCATCAGCGGTGCGAAGATCGGTGCGATCCCGGTCGAGGACCTCGCCTACGCGATGTCCGCCATCGTGCTGCTGCCCAGCCTGTGGGTCCTGTTCGACCGGACGGGCGCACGCGACCGGACGGGCGCACGCGACCGGATGGGCGCACGCGACCGGACGGGCGCACGCGACCGGACCGGCGCACGCCCCGCGCCCGACCCGACCCCAGCACCAGCGGAGGACACGAAGTGAACGCCAGCACCGCCTCCAGGCCGTCGACCATGCGCGCTCTGTTCGTGTCGTCGCGCCCGATCAGCTGGGTGAACACCGCCTACCCGTTCGGCGCCGCGTACCTGCTCGGCAGCGGGGTCGGCGTCGACGGCGGCGGAGGATTCTCGCTCGTCGCGTTCCTGGTCGGCGTCGTGTACTTCCTGGTGCCCTACAACCTGGCGATGTACGGCATCAACGACGTCTTCGACTACGAGTCCGACCTGCGCAACCCGCGGAAGGGCGGTGTCGAGGGCGCCCTGCTCGACAAGAGCGTCCACCGCACCACGCTGTGGGCCGTCGTCGTCACGAACGTCCCCTTCCTCGTCGCGCTCGTGGTGCTCGGCGCGGTCAGCGGCAACGGGCCGTGGTCGTGGCTCGTCCTGGCGATCAGCGTGTTCGCGGTCATCGCGTACTCGGCGCCGGGCCTGCGGTTCAAGGAGAAGCCGTTCCTCGACTCGCTCACGTCGAGCACCCACTTCGTGTCGCCGGCGATCTACGGCCTCGCCCTCGCCGGCCCGCACTGGACCGGGGAGCTCGTCGCTGTGTGCATCGCGTTCTTCCTGTGGGGCGTGGCCTCGCACGCGTTCGGTGCCGTGCAGGACGTCCTGGCCGACCGCGCCGGGGGCATCGGCTCCGTCGCGACCGTGATCGGCGCCCGGGCCACCGTCCGCCTGGCCTTCGTCGCGTACCTGGTCGCCGGGGTCGCGCTGCTGTTCTCGGCGTTCCCGGGCTCGATCGCCGCGATCGTCGTCGTGCCGTACGCGCTCAACGTGCTGCCGTGGTGGAACATCACGGACCAGGGCGCCGAGGCCGCGAACGCCGGGTGGAAGCGGTTCCTCTGGATCAACTACCTGGCGGGGTTCATCGTGACGATGGCGCTCATCGCGTACGCCTTCACGCACTGACAGACTGGACGCACGCACCGCGGCGACCGTGGTGCGTCACCAGCCACGACGGCAGTCACGAAGGAGTGCACGCATGAGCGTCCGGATCATCCACGTCGGTCTCGGAGGGTGGGGCGGCAACTGGGCCCGCACCGCCATCCCAGAGGTGTCGGAAGTGCAGGTGGTCGGGATCGTCGACCCGTCGGCGCCGACGCTCGAGGCCGTGCGGACCGACCTCGGGCTCCCGGCCTCCGCGGCGTTCGGGTCCCTGACCGAGGCGCTCGCCGCGGTCGAGGCCGACGCCGTCGTCATCACCGCCCCGGCCGTGACGCACGTGCCGCTCGCGCTCGAGGCCCTCGATGCCGGCAAGCACGTCCTGGTCGAGAAGCCGTTCGCCAACACCACCGACGAGGCCGTCACCGCGGTCCGTCGCGCCGAGGAGCTCGGCCTGGTGCTGCAGGTCAGCCAGAACTACCGCTGGTACCCGGCACCGCGGGTGGTGCAGGAGATGCTCGAGGCGGACGTCGTCGGCGAGGTCTCCGCGATCAACGTCGACTTCCGGCAGTGGGACAACGACCAGCCCGCCGAGACGTACCCGCACTACCGGTTCCCGCACGCGATGATCAACGACATGGCGATCCACCACTTCGACCTGCTCCGGATGATCACCGGGCAAGAGGCAGTCCGGGTCTTCGCCAAGGCCAGCTACCCCGCCTACAGCAAGTACCAGGACGAAGCGGTCGCCTCGATGATCATCGAGCTCGACGACGGCACGGTGGTCAACTACCGCGGCAGCTGGCTGAGCCGTGGCCCGCGCACCGCCTGGGCCGGCGAGTGGAGCATCGAGGGCGAGGACGGTGAGCTCTGGTTCACGAGCCGCGACGGTGAGCCGAACGCGGTCGACGGTGACCGGGTCACCGTCCGCCGCACGCAGGACGACGTCGCCGAGCCGGTCGAGCTCCCCGTGCTCGCGCACACCGACCGCCAGGGCGGGCTGCAGGCGTTCGCCCGCTCGGTGCAGGGCGGCCCCACCCCCGAGACGAGCGGGCGCGACAACCTGCGGAGCCTGGCGCTGATGGAGGCCGCCGGCCGCTCCGCGGCGTCCGGTCTGCCCGAGGACGTCGTCGTCCCGTCCTGACCGCAACCACCCACGGCCTGGAGGCGCGGGGCGGGCCCGCACCGCGCCTCCAGGCCGGCTCTGGTCGCGCCCAACGCGTCGGTGGCGTCTTGCGCACCCCCCTCGAGACCTTTCGCGCTCACCGACAGTCCACGCGCCGGAGCGCCCGTGGGGTGTCGCTGAGCGCGTGGACTCGCGAGCTGGACGCCGCTTCAGGCGGCGCCGGCCACCCGCCGCGCCTGCGCGACGGCCCGCCGCACGCCGAGCGACCAGCCCGGCCCGTGGCCGGGCAGCACGTGCTTCGCCTCGGTGTCCGCGAGCCGGTCGAGCGACGCGACCGCCGTCTCGACGTCCGAGGTCGCCGCGGGTGCCACGATCCGCGGTCCGATCCCGCCCGTGTACGGGTCGAAGGTGACGAGCGCGTCCCCGGCGATCACGGCGTCGCGGTCGGCGAAGTGCAGCGCCACGTGGCCGTCGGTGTGCCCCGGGGTCTCGATGATCCACGGGTTGCCCGGCACGTCGGCGCGGCTCTCCAGCGGTTCGGTGTCCGCGATGCCGTCGACCGTGACCGCACCGGCCAGCAGCATCCGACCCAGGGGGCGCAGACCACCCGGGTGGAGCGCGACGAACCCGAAGCGGTTCGTCTGCGGTCGGTACGAGTACGGGTGCGCGGCGAGGTGCCGATCGCCCGGGTGGACGAACACGGGCGTGCCCCAGTCGCGGTGCATCCGTGCGGCGGTGCCGACGTGGTCGAAGTGCCCGTGCGTGAGCAGGAGCCCCTCGACCTGGTCGGGCGTGTAGCCCAGGTCGTGCACGGCGAGCTGCAGGTGCGGCCACGCGGCGGGCAACCCGGCGTCGACGACGAGCAACCGATCGCCGGTCTCGACGAGGTACGTGTTGGTGTGTGCGATCTCGAGGCGGTGGATCCCCTCGGCGGCGTCCCGGAAGAGCATGTGCGGCACGGTAGACGCGGCCTGCTGGGCACGATCCCGGGTGGGACGTGTACGAAATGGGGAATGGCCAAGGACAGTCTGCCCGAGCTCGAGCTCGCCAACGTGCGCACCCGCGAGGGCATCACGGACACCGTGACGGAGCTGAAGCGACGCGCGGACCTGCCCGCCCGGACGCGGCTCGCGGTCGCCAAGACGAAGCAGCGTTGGCACCGTGACCCCACGCCCCTGGTGGCGATGGGCATCACCGGGCTGACGGGTGTCGCGGCGATCGTCCTCGGCATCGCGCTGCGGAACCGCCCCGCCGGGCACCTGGCCGCGCCGCCGGCGAACTCGGCGTTCACCGCGCTGCTGCCGTTCGGTGCGCGTGGCGACGCCCCCTCGGCGAAGGAGCAGGCGCAGGCAGGCCGCAAGGGTCGGAAGGCGCGGGCCAAGGCGGCCGAGGAAGCCCTCGAGCAGGACCCGGCGCACCGCGCCCGCGTGAAGCAGCAGGTCGGCATCGCGGCGGTGCAGCGACGGGCGAACAAGAACCGCAAGCAGGCGGTCAAGCGGTCGAAGCAGGCCGCGAAGGCGAGAGGGTAGTCACATGGCGCACGAAGAGCACAAGCCCGATCCGGACGACGCCCGGAAGCCCGACAACCCCAGCGACCTCAAGAAGCCGACGCTCGTCTACACGCTGAAGAAGACGCTGCGCGAGTTCACGAGCGACCAGTGCACCGACCTCGCGGCGAGCCTGACGTACTACTCGGTGCTCGCGCTGTTCCCCGGGCTGCTGGCGGTCGTGTCGATCCTCGGCCTGGTGTCGGATCCGAAGAAGACGATCGACACGCTCCTCGACATCATCGGCAACATCGGTTCGCAGCAGGTGGTCGAGCTGATCCGCGACCCGGTCGAGGGGCTCGTCCGCTCGCCCGCCGCCCCCATCACGTTCATCGTCGGTATCGTCGGTGCCCTCTGGTCGGCATCCGGCTACGTCGGCGCGTTCGGCCGTGCCATGAACCGGATCTACAACGTGCGTGAGGGCCGCCCGATCTGGAAGCTCCGCCCGACCATGCTCGGCGTGACCGTCACCACGGTCGTCCTGCTCGTGATCGGTCTGCTGGTCCTGGTGAGCGCTCCGCTCGCCCGGAGTTTCGGCGACGTCATCGGCCTCGGCGACGTGGCCGTCACCGTCCTGTCGATCGTGCAGTGGCCGATCCTGCTCGTCATCGCGATCATCGTCGTCGCGGTGCTCTACTACTGGTCGCCGAACGTCAAGCAGCCGAAGTTCACCTGGGTCAGTGGCGGCTCGATCCTGGCGCTCCTCATCTGGATCATCGCGAGCGTCGGCTTCGGGTTCTACGTCGGGAACTTCTCGAACTACAACGCCACGTACGGCTCCCTGGGTGGGGTCATCGTGTTCCTGCTGTGGATCTGGATCACGAACAACGCGCTGCTCTTCGGCGCCGAGTTCGACGCCGAGATCGAGCGGGGCCGCGAACTGCAGGCCGGCATCCGGGCGGAGGAGGACATTCAGCTCCCCGAGCGCGACACCCGCCAGATCGAGAAGCAGGACGAGAAGCGGGCGCAGGACGTGCTCGAGGGCATCCGCATCCGCCAGGGCGTCGACGACGACTGACCGTCGCTCGGCTGATCGGCGCTGACCGGCGCTGACCGGCGCTGACGGGCGCTCTCCGGGTCGGGACGCTACGGTGCGAGCGTGCCGTCCTTCCTCGAGGGGCTCCCGTTCCGGTGGCTCGTCCTCGCGCTCTTCGTGATCGTGTTCTGCCGTGCGCAGGCCACGTACTGGGTCGCGCGGCTCGCGGTGACGGGTGCGTCCCGATCGCGGTGGGGCGGTTGGCTGCGGTCGCCGGCCGTCCGTCGCGGTTCGGCGTTGCTCGAGCGCTGGGGGCTGCCCGTCGTGACGGTGAGCTTCGTCGTGGTCGGTCTGCAGACGGTGATGAACGCCGCAGCGGGGCTGGCGCGGGTCTCCTGGTGGCGGTACACGATCGCGATGGTGCCGGGGTGCGTCGCGTGGGCGTTCCTGTACGCGACGGTCGGGCTCGCCGTGTTCTGGGCGGTCGTCGCGGCGCTCGCCGGCTCGCCGTGGGGCATCGCGGCGCTCCTGGGTCTGGTGGTCGTCGCCGGCGTCACGCTGACCGTCCTGCGTCGTCGCCACCGCACAGGAGGCCCGGCCCGGCTTCCGTAGGCTGGCCCACGTGACGACAGAACCGCTCCAGAACCGTCCGGTCGCCCTGGTGACCGGAGCCACCCGCGGCATCGGCCGCGCGATCGCCGCCGACCTCGGCCGCACCCACCACGTGCTCGTGGGCGGCCGGTCCGCCGACGCCGTGGACGCCCTCGTCGCGGAGCTGCCGAGCGCGGCGCCGTTCGTCGGTGACCTGGGCGCGGGCGAGGTCCCGGCGCTGCCCGATCGGCTCGACGTCCTCGTGCACTCGGCCGGTGTCGAGCAGGGCACCACCGTCGCCGACACCCCGCGTGCGGTGTGGGAGCAGGTCTTCGCGACGAACCTGTTCGCGGTCGCCGAGCTCACCCGGCTGGCGCTCCCGGCACTGCGGGCGGCCCGGGGCATCGTCGTGCCGATCAACAGCGGCTCCGGGTTCCACTCGGGCCCCGGCGGTGGCGTGTACGCGGCGTCGAAGTTCGCGCTGCGGGCCTTCGCCGACGCCCTGCGCGAAGAGGAGCGGGCGAACGGCGTGCGGGTGTCGAGCGTGCACCCGGGCCGGACCGACTCGGACATGCAGCGGCAGCTCGTGGCGAAGCTCGGTGAGTCCTACGACACCGACTACTACCTGGCCCCCGAGGACGTGGCCGCCGCGGTCCGCACCGTCGTCGACCTGCCCGAGCGCGGCACCGTCGAGTCGCTCGCGATCCGGCCGACCCGACGGCGCTGACGGGGGTCTACCGCAGCTCGATCCGTTCGTCGAGCTCGAGCCGTTCCAGGAACGTCTCGTCGTGGCTCACCACGACGAGTGCTCCCCGGTAGGCCCGCAGCGCGTCGACGAGCTGGTCGACGCTCGTCAGGTCGAGGTCGTTGGTCGGCTCGTCGAGCACGAGCAGCTGCGGGGGCGGGTCGGCGAGCACCAGGGCCGCCAGCGCCACCCGGAACCGCTCCCCGCCGGACAGGTCCCCGGCCGGGCGGTCGACGGTGTCCCCGCGCACCAGGAACTTCGCCAGCCGGTTGCGGACCTCGGCGACGGGCACGTGCGGGGCGTCCCAGCGGACGTTGTCGAGCACCGTGGCGGTGTCGTCCAGGCTGTCCTTCCGCTGCGGCAAGTACGCGATCCGGTCGACGTGGGCGACGGCCACGGTGTCGGGCAACGGGTGCTCCCGGGCGGCTGGATCGCCGACGAGCTGCTCGAGCAGGGTGGACTTGCCGACGCCGTTGTCCCCGGTGACGGCGATCCGTTCCGGTCCCTGCACGACGACGTCCCGTCCGCGGACGGTCAGGGTGGCGATCCGACGCGATGCCGGCACCTCCGGGTCGGGCAGGGTGACGTGGATCGACTCGTCGTCACGCAGGCGGAGCTCGGCCGCGCGGACCGTCGCCAGCGCCTGCTGTTCGGCCGACCCGTGCGCGACCCGGAGGCGTCCCGCGGTCTCCTGGGCCTTCTTCCGCTGTTCGTTGGCCAGGATCTTCGGCATCGACCGGCCGGCTTCGGCGCCGGCCTTCGCGCGTCGGGCGATCTTCGTCTCGGCCTCGATGCGCTGCCGCTTCTCGGTGCGGTGTCGCTGCTCGGCGACCCGGACCTCGCGCTCGACGGCTGCCTGCTGCACGGCGAGGTGCTCCTCGAACGCGCTGAAGGTCCCGCCGAACACGGTCATGGCCCCGGCGCGGAGCTCCACGGTCTCGTCGACGTGCTCGAGGAGTTCCCGGTCGTGGCTGACGAGCACGAGGGTGCCGCGCCAGTCGTCGACCAGGTCGAGGAGCAGCCCGCGGGCCCGGCGGTCCAGGTTGTTCGTCGGCTCGTCCAGGAACACGATCGGCCGGGCGCGCAACCGCACCCCGGCGACGGCGGCGAGCACCGACTGCCCGCCGGACAGCGTCGACACCGGCCGGTCGAGGTCGGTCCCGTCGAGCCCGACCCGGTCGAGCACCGCGGCGGCCCGTTCCTCCAGGTCCCAGTCGTCGCCGACTGCCTCCAGCTGTGCCGCTGTGGCTTCGCCGGCCAGGACGGCCCGGAGCGCGGTGAGTGTGGGACGGACGCCGAGCAGGTCGGCGACGGTGTCGTCCGCGCTGGCGTGGGCCCACGCCGCCGGTTCCTGATCGACGCGCCAGCGGCGATCAGGCCGTGCCGGTGGGGAGAGGCGTTGCGGCAGGTGGTCGACGGGACCCGACGTCGCGATGCTGCCCGACGTGGGGTGGAGCCGGCCGGTCGCGAGCCGGACCAGGGTGGACTTGCCGGCCCCGTTCCTCCCGACCAGGCCGGTCCGGCCACGCCCGAAGGCGGCGGTGAGGTGGTCGAGCGCGACGGTGCCGTCGGGCCAGGCGAAGGTGACGTCGTGCAGGACGACGGACGGACTGGTGGGCATGCGGGTGTCTCCCGGTGTCGATGCTGGGCGCACGACACCGAGGCCACCGCGGTGCGGTGGAGCGCCCGACGGGGCGCGCGATCACGGTGTCAGCGCGTGGGCTGAGCGGTACCGGTGATCGACAGCAATCCGTCTGCTTCCGTCGGGGGACCCCCGTGTCCGCCATCCGTTCCGCCGGTCGGTCTCCCGCCCCGGCGGCCCCGCGATGACGACGAGGTGACCTCCACGGTAATCCCGCGACACGGGCACCCGCAAGGGATGACAGGCTGGGGGCATGCCGGAGAACCTGTTGCCGACCCCGTCGTCGAACCCCGAGACCCTGCTGCCCGCCGAGCCGGAGGTGACCGCCGCGCTCGAGGCGGAGGCCCCCGTCGCCAGCGTGGTGGTGTCCTACCCGTCGTCGAGCCTGGCGTGGGCGCTGCTCGCCGACGAGGCGTGGGCGCGCGGCGCGACCCTCGAGTCCTACGCGTACGCCCGTGTCGGGTACCACCGTGGGCTCGATGCCCTGCGCAAGGCCGGCTGGCGCGGTGTCGGGCCGGTGCCGTGGTCGCACGAGCCGAACCGTGGGGTCCTGCGGGCGCTGTTCGCCCTGCGCCGTGCGGCCGAGGCGATCGAGGAGCCCGGCGAGGCGGAGCGCCTGACCGACTTCCTGAACGCGAGCGACCCCGAGGCCCTGCGCGCCCTGTCTGCCGGCGCGTAGCTCCCGCACGCAAAACACCGGTGTTCGCACTGCACGCCGCGGGATGCGGGTGTGCAACGTGCGAACACCGGTGTTTTGCGCGTGACCGACTAGCCCAGCAGCACGCTCCAACTGAACGCCTGCGGCCAGAGCTGGTGCTCCGGCAGCACGTCCAGTCCGCACGCCCGGCTGCCGAGCCCGTGCTGCGCGGCGTCGAGGTACAGGTACAGGTGGTCCGACGTCGGCAGCTCGTACGGGTGCTCGGCGCGGTCGATCTGCTGCGCGGTCCACGGCGACAGGGTGAACCCCGCACGGTGTGACCCCACCGTCGTCACGGTGAACGGCCCGACAGCCAGCGATCGCAGCGACGGCCGGTGCCCGGTCTCCTGCGGCCGCGAGTACTCCACCCCGAGCGACCGCACCGGCGCGGAGAACCGGCCGACCCGGGCCGCAGCACTCGAATCGGCGTACGACTCCAGCGGTCCGGTCCCGAACCAGGTGGCCTCCGCATCGGCCAGCGACGCGGGCAGGTCGAACCGCACCCCGATCCGCGGCCACGTGACGTCCCAGGCGCCGAACGGCACGGCGTCGGTCTGCAGCACGAGCCCCTCGGACGTCAGGGTCCAGCGGTGCGTGACCTCGAGGCCCCACCCGCTGTTCGCCGCCGCGACGCGGACCCGCTGCTCCAGCCCGGAGGTGGTCCGCGACACCGACACCAGCCGGTGCGTCAGCCGGTCCAGCCCTCGGTCGCGCCAGCGCGACGCCGACGGGGGAGCGGTCGGGTCGCCGACCCCGTGCGTGAGCACCGGGTCCGCGGTCTCGTAGCCGCCCTGTGACGCCAGGCTGTCGTTGTCGGTCGGCGCACGCCAGAGCTCCAGGCGGGGCCCCGCGACCTCGTGGCCCTTCCAGGACACCAGGTCGCCGCGGGCACTGAAGGTGCCGTCACCGAGTCGGTCGCCGTCCCACCCCTGCCGGGAGGCCCGTGGTGCGTCCGCCGCGCGCGCCGCGACGAGCCGCTGGGTGCGTGCCACGACGTGGCCGGTGTCCGCCCACGCGGTCGGCCCCGCCAGTTCCACGGTCAGGTCGAACCAGAGCTCGTCGCCGGGTGCGAGTTCGGACGTGGCCGCGTCGAGCACCTCCGAGGGCACCGGCACCGTCGCCGACTCACGTGCGGAGACGATGCCCGTGGACAGGCGCCCCGAGGCCTCGACGACGCCGTTCCGCGACAGGGTCCAGCACAGCCGGAGCCCGGCGGTCGAGGCCGAGTGGTACCGGTTCTCGACCAGCACCGTGGTGTCCGAGACCGCCAGGCGGACCGGGGCCACGACGGCGGCGAACTCGGCGAGCCCCGGCGTCGGGGTGTCGTCGGGCAGCACCAGGCCGTCCATCACGAAGTTGCCGTCGTGCACGACCTCGCCGAAGTCCCCGCCGTACGCGTAGTAGTCCTCGCCCGTGGGCGTCTTCGCGAGCAGGCCGTGGTCCCGCCACTCCCACACGAACCCGCCGTGCAGCCGTGGGTACCGGTCGACCAGGGCCTCGTACTCGGCGATCTGCCCGGGGCCGTTGCCCATCGCGTGCACGTACTCGCAGTGGATGAAGGGCTTCGACCGCTGCCGTGCGGCCTCGGCCGGGCCGCAGCCGAGCAGGGGCGTCGGGGTACCGCCGCCGATCGACTCGGTCTCCTGCAGCGTCGGGTACATCCGCGAGTAGACGTCGGTGTACTCGCCCGTGTAGTCGCCCTCGTAGTGCACGGGGCGCTCCGGGTCGCGGGCGTGCACCCACTGCGACATCGCGGCGAGGTTCCGGCCGGTGCCGGACTCGTTGCCGAGCGACCACATCACGATCGAGGCGTGGTTCTTGTCGCGCTCGACGGTGCGTGCGATGCGGTCGAGGTACGCGGCGGCCCACGCCGGGTCGTCGGAGGGATTGCCGACCCAGTCGGTGAAGATGAACCCGTGGGTCTCCAGGTCGCACTCCAGGATCACCCAGAACCCGAGCTCGTCGGCCAGGTCGAGCACGCGGGGGTGTGGCGGGTAGTGCGAGGTCCGGATGGCGTTGACGTTGTTCCGCTTCATCAGTGCCATGTCGGCGCGGGCGTGGTCCTCGTCGAAGACCCGGCCGCGCACGGGGTGGGTCTCGTGCCGGTTCACGCCGTGGAACACCACGCGCTCGCCGTTCACCAGGAACCGGTCGCCGACGATCGACACGGTGCGGAACCCGAGCCGGAGCGAGACGGTCTCACCGCCCGAGCCGGCGGACGCGCCGGTCGCCGCGGAGCCGGTCGACACCGTTGCCTCGTACAGCTTCGGCAGCTCCGCGCTCCACGGTTCGACGCCCTCGACCTCGATCGGCGCGACGTCGTCCGCCGTTGCCCAGGTCACGTCGACGCCCAGGTCGGGCACCGCGAACCGCACCGGGAACACCGCTTCGAGCGCCGGGAACGTGATCGTGCCGGTCCCCGTCTCCGGCCGTCCCGACGCCGCGGTGCCCGCCGAGGCCGCCGTGCCGAGCGTCGCCCGCCAGCCGGCCTGGACGAACACGTCGTCGATCGGCGCCGTGGGTCGTGCGAGCAGGGTGACGTCACGGAAGATGCCGGGTAGCCACCACTGGTCCTGGTCCTCCAGGTAGGACGCCGCCGACCACTGGTGCACCCGGACCGCGAGCTCGTTCGCTCCCGGGCGCACCAGTTCGGTGACGTCGAACTCGGTCGCCAGGCGGGAGCCCGTCGACCACCCCACGAGCGTCCCGTTCAGCCACACCCGGAAGTGCGACTCGACCCCGTCGAACCGCAGCAGCACCCGGTCGGCACCGTCGAACGACGACGGCAGCTCGAAGGTGCGGCGGTGGTCGCCGGTCGGGTTCTCCTCCGGCGGGTGCGGGGGGTCGATCGGGAACGGGTACTGCAGGTTCGTGTAGCTCGGGGCCCCGTGCCCGTGCAGCACCCAGTGCGACGGCACCGGCAGCTCGCCCCAGGCCGAGTCGTCGTCCTCCCCACCGTCGGTCGCGAAGTCCTCGGAGACCGAGGCGACGGGCGACCACCGGAACCGCCAGTCACCGTTCAGCGACAGGGACGGGGCGTCGGTGTGCAGCCAGGCACGGGGTGCCAGCCGCGAGTCGGAGCCGGGTGCGGTGGACGAGAGTGCGGAGTGGGTCAACCCTTGACCGATCCTTCCGTGAGGCCTCCACGCCAGAAGCGCTGGAGGACGATGATGGCGATGACGAGCGGGATGACCGAGACGAGCACCCCGCCGGTGGTGAGCTGGTAGAACTCCGGCAGGCGGTCGACCTGCGAGCGCCAGTTGTTCAGCCCCAGTGTTATCGGGTACAGCTTCTGGTCTGCCAGCATGATGAGCGGCAGGAAGAAGTTGTTCCAGATCCCGACCACCTGGAACAGGAACACGGTGACGAGCGCCGGGGTCATCTGCCGGAGCACCACGGTGTGGAAGATCCGCAGCTCACCGGCACCGTCGATGCGTGCCTGTTCGAGCAGGGTGGTGTCCACCGACGCGGCGGCGTACACCCGGCACAGGAACAGGCCGAACGGCGACACCAGGCTCGGGATGAGCACGCTCCAGTACGTGTCCGTCAGGCCCATCGACGAGAACAGCAGGAACAGCGGCAGCGCCGTCGCGGTCCCCGGCACGAGGACGCCGCCCAGGATCGTGCCGAACACGAACTGACGCCCCCGGAAGTCGTACTTCGCCAACGCGTACCCGCCGGCCGCGGCGAAGTAGGTCGCCAGGACCGCACCGACGCCGGAGTACAGCACGCTGTTCGCGATCCATCGCACGAAGATGCCGCCGTCGTAGGTGAACACCTGCTGCAGGTTGCTCCAGAGCGCGAACTCGCCACCGAACCAGAACCCGGGGGTGGAGAACAGCGCCCCCGTGGTCTTCGTCGCGGCGATGATCACCCAGTAGAGCGGGACGAGGAAGTACAGCGCGGCGATGACGAGGATCCCCGTCACGACGATCTGCGACCTGGGGGACCGGTCGAGCTTGCGGCGCTGGTGCGCCGAGATCGACGTGGTGTCCACGGGGACGGCGGACTTCGCCGTGGCCGGCGCTTCGATGGCTTCGCTGGTCATCGGTCAGTCCCTTCGGTGGTCGCGACGCGACCGGCGTGGAGGCCCGGGTCGGCTTGGGTGGTGACCGTGCTGCCCGCCGCAGCGCGCGTCCGGAGCGCGGTGCGGGCCTCCCGGCCGTCGCGCCGTGCACGCTTGCGCCGGTCGCGTTCGTCCTTGGGTGGCCGGTTCGTCAGCGCGAGGAACGCGAACGACAGGATGAACGCGGCCAGGGCGATGATGACCGCCTGCGCACTCGCGACGCCGTACTCGTTGAACGCGAACGCGTTCGTGTAGGCGGCGTAGTTCGGCGTGTACTCGGTGTCGATCGCCGGGGCCACGGTCGACAGGATCTGCGGCTCCGCGAAGAGCTGCAGCGTGCCGATGATCGAGAACACCGTCGTGAGCACCAGGGCCGGTGCGATGAGCGGGATCTGGATCCGCCACGCGACCTGGAACGCGTTCGCGCCGTCCACCTTCGCGGCCTCGTAGACCTCGCCGGGGATGGACTTCAGCTGCGCCACGATGATGAGCATGTTGTAGCCGGTGTAGGTCCAGGTGACGATGTTCGCGATCGACCACAGCACGCTGTTGGCGCCGAGGAAGTCCGGCTGCAGCCCCATCGACTGCAGCCCGGCGACGATCGGTGACAGCCCGGGCACGTACAGGAACGACCACAGGATCGTCGCGATGACGCCGGGGACGCCGTACGGCATGAAGTAGATCGCGCGGAAGAAGCCCGGCCAGCGGGCGCTCGCCGACTCCAGCAACAGCGCGAGGATCGTGCAGGCGATGATCATCACCGGGACCTGGACGATGCCGAAGAGCAGCATGCGGCCGATCGAGGCGACGAACCCGCTGTCCTGCAGGGCGATCGCGTAGTTGTCGAACCCGGCGAACCGGCCGACGACGCCGTCCTCACCGAACAGGCCCTCGCGGTCGACGGTGGTGAACGACTGGAACAGGGCGCTGATGATCGGGATGACGAACGTCAGCAGGAACAGGGCCAGGAACGGAGCGAGCAGGATCCACGGGGCACGCTTCTGCGCGCTCGTGGCCTTCGTGCTGGTGCGGAACGCGGGGGTGCCGCCGGCCGGTCGACCGGTGGACCGTGGGGTGGTGGTCTGCTGGGTCATCGTGCCGTCCTGACGCTGAGGCCCTTGTCCTTGAAGGACTGGACGATCTCCCGCTGTGCGAGCTCCACGGCGTCACTGAGCTTGAGGCCCGAGGTGATCTTGCGGCGGAACTGGTTCTGCAGCGACGTGAAGGCCGACTGGGTCACCGGGGACCACGACCACTCGACGTTCTGCTCCTGGGATGCCGGCACGAAGACCTCTTCGTTGTAGTTCTGGCCGGAGAACCACTTCGACGGCTGCTGGCGCTGCGCCCCGATGTAGTCGACGGCGGGCGACCAGCCGATGCCGCAGTACTTGATCATCGCGTCGATCCCCGCCTTCGAGGTGGTCATCCAGGTGATGAACTCGAGCGCCTCCTTCGGGTGCTTCGCGTTCGCCAGCACGGCGGCCGTCGAACCGCCGATGGCGCTCGAGCCGAAGCCGTCGGCGCCCCACTTCTGCATCGGGGCGACCTTCCACTTGCCCTCGCCGCCCTGCACCGACTCGATCAGGGCGTCACCCCAGCTCGCGCTCGTGACCGCGGCGATCCTGCCGCTCGCGGCCGCGGCGTACCACCCGGGGGAGTACGCGCCGGCACTCGTGTCGACCAGTTCGTCGTCGATGACCCCGTCGAAGAAGTCCGCGACCATCAGGGTCTTGTCGTCGGTCATGTCGACGACCCACTCGTCGCCGTCGACCTTGAACCAGCGCGCGCCGGCCTGCTGTGCGTACGCGGCGAACGGCGACGCGTCGGCGACCGGGAACACCTCGAGGTAGTTCTGCTTGCCGGTGCTCCGGACCCTGTCGGCCAGGTCACGCCACTCGTCCCACGTCGTCGGGGGTTCGCCGCCGGCCTGCTCGAGGATCGCGGTCTGGTAGTAGAAGCCCATGGGGCCGGTGTCCTGCGGGATGCCGTAGATGCCGTCGACGAACGACACCTGCGCCCATGCGGCCTCGTCGTACTCCGACTCGAAGTCCTTCGCCCCGTACCGGGCCAGGTCGACCAGGCCGTTCGCGAGCATGAACTCGGGGATCTGCCGGAGCTCGACCTGCCCGATGTCCGGGCCGCCGCCGGCCGCGAGCGCGGAGTACATCTTCTGGTACCCGCCACTGTTGCCGCCGGGGATCCAGTTCGCGGTCACCTGGATGTCCGGGTGCGTCTCGTTCCAGACATCGCAGACCTTCTGCAGGTCCTTGAGCCAGGCCCAGTAGGTGAGCTGGACGGCCTCACCCGGGGCCGCGGCGGGCACGAGGGCCGCCTTGTTGACGTTGGTCGAGCCCGGGACCGCGCAGCCGGCGAGGAGTCCCGCCGCCGCGGTGCCGAGGCCGAAGCCCAACAGGTGTCGTCTCGTGATGGGTCGTGGTCGTGGCGCCATTGCCGCACTCCGTTCGTCGTTGATCGGGGTTGTCCACACCCAACCACAGAACCGAATGCCGTTGTGGTTTCGTGACCGTACCGACACTGCGCATTCCCGGCGCACCTTGGAACGGCCCCAGGCCCAGGCGCGGACGGTGGGGTCACAGAGCAGACACCGACGCCCCGGACGGCGAAGGCCGCCGGTGGCACGACCGGGAGGAGAAGCGATGACCGAACGCGGGAACACCACCCATCGCCCCGAACTCGACGAGCAGCTCGCGCACGAGGCGCAGAGCATCGTCCAGGGGCACGGCAGCAACGCCCACGTCGAGGAGTTCCGGCAGTCCGAGCCGGTTCCCGACGACACCGACGACCCGGAGACCCTCGCCGCGTCGGGCTACGACGGCGAGCTCGAGGGCGAACTGCAGGACGACACCACCGACGTCCTGCCCGAGGACGACGCCGACCGTGCCGACCCGTTGCCCACCGGCGAGGGCGATGGAGCCGACGCGACCGTGTACCGCACCGAGACCGGGGAGGGCAGCACCGATGGCTCTGACGCAGAATGACGCCCCGCACCTGCAGTCCGGGATCGCCGAACGCCTGAAGCGTGGGGGCACGTGGACGTGGGCCTACGTCGACGCGTCCGGTGACCGTGAGGACCCGCAGCACCTGGCCGCCCTGCAGCGTCGGAAGGCCGAGGACGTGCTGCGGTCGGCCGGGGCGGACGCCGAGGTCATCGACACGGTGATGGCCGAGCTCGAGGAGACGCCGGGGGTGCCGGCGCCCGTGAGCCGGTACGTGCTCGTGCACGACGGCGAGCTCGTGCTCAGCGAGGTCCTGCCCGGGGCGATGCACGCCCCGACGTCGATCGGCCACGACCCCGTGCCCGACCTGCTGCCGCTCCTGGCGCACCGGCCGCTCGACCTACCGTTCCTGATCGTCGAGGTCGGTCGCGAGGGCGGTGGCTACCGCGCCTACCGTCTGGGTCACGCCGACGTGCCGGACCGTCGCGACGAGCAGCGCGTGCAGGGCCGCACCGACACGCTCCACAAGTTCCAGGGCGGCGGCTGGTCGCACCTGCGGTGGCAGCACCACACCGAGGAGATCTGGCGCGACAACCAGAACGAGGTCGCCACGGCCGTCGACGAGGCGTTCCGGCGGCTGCAGCCGAAGCTCATCGTGGTCGCGGGGGACATCCGCGCACGGGGGCTCCTGCTCGACCAGTTGTCCACCGAGGCGCGCGCCGTCGTCTCCGAGGTCCCGGTCGACACCCGGGCATCGGATGCGTCGGAGACCGCGCTCGTCGAGCACGTCGACATCGCGCTCGCCCGGGTCATCGCGACCCGCCGGCACGACTTCGAGGACCTGCTCCGCACGCACGTCGGCCGCGGGGACAACCAGACGGTCGCCGGCCTCGGGTCCGTCGTCGAGGCGCTGCAGCAGGCGCAGGCCTCGGTCGTCGCGATCGACGCCGCCGCGATCGGCGACCGCACCCTGCTCGCGCTCGGAGCGGTGCCGTGGATCGCCACGGCACCCGAGCAGGCGGCGGGTGCACCGGTCATCGGACCGGTCCCGGCCGTGTGCGCGATCGTCCGGGCGGTCGCCCTCACCGACGCGGAGCTGCTGCTCGTGAACGCCGCATCGCTGCCGAACGGTGCGCCCGCCGCGGCGTTGCTGCGGTGGCCGGTGGGACCGGCGGTGCCGGCCGCCTGAGCGGTGACCGGACGACGGACGCCAGGCCCGGTGCCAGCTGGTACCGGGCCTGGCGTCCGTCTCGGCGCGATCCTGCGGGCCGCCGCGACGGCCGCGTATAGCGTCCCGGCCATGACCGACGACCGCCGACGTGAGCTCGGCACCAGCGACGCACCCGTGGAGGACGAACTCGCGGAGTCCTTCGACGCGACCATCGAGGAGGGCGCGGAGCGGCTGCAACGGACGACCCGGGCCGTCCTCGTCACGGGATTCTTCGGCGGCCTCGAGGTCGGTCTCGGGGTGATGGCGTACCTGGCGGTGCTCACCGAGACCGACAGCCACCTGCTCGCCGGGCTGGCCTTCGGCATCGGCTTCATCGCGCTGCACCTGGCGCACAGCGAACTCTTCACCGAGAACTTCCTGATGCCGGTCGCGGCCGTGGTCGCCCGCGAGGGGACCGTGCTGCAGCTCGTTCGACTGTGGGGCGGCACCCTCGTGGCGAACCTGGCCGGGGGATGGGTGTTCATGTGGCTCGTCGTCCAGGCGTTCCCGCAGTGGCACGTGACGCTCTCGGAGTCGGCACACCACTACGTCGATGCGCCGTTCGGACTGCAGAGCATCGTGCTGGCGGTCCTGGGCGGCAGCACGATCACCCTGATGACGCGGATGCAGCAGGGCACCGACTCGGACCCCGCGAAGCTCGTCGCCGCCGTCGCCGGAGGCTTCCTCCTCGCCGGGCTGCAGCTCTTCCACTCGATCCTCGACTCGCTGCTCGTCTTCGGGGCGATCCAGTCGGGCGCGGACATCACCTACGGGCAGTGGCTCGGCTGGTTCGGGTACACGCTGCTGTTCAACGTCCTCGGCGGGCTGGTGCTCGTGACGGCGCTGCGCTTGCTCCGGACGAAGGAGCTCATGCAGGACCGCCGCCGGGACTCCCAGGACGACCCCGAGCGCGCCGACCACGAACAGGGCTGACGAGCGCGACGGGCGGTGCGACTGACGGGGTCGCTCGCGGTCAGTCGCGCGAGCGGTCAGTCGTGCGAACGGTCGCGGCGGGGCACCAGCGGGACCGCGAGCAGCGGGAGCACCGCCACGATGCCGAACGACGCCGCGAACCCGAGCGCACCGACCAGGGCGCCGATGCCCGGACCGACGGCACTCGCCGCGATGAACTGCCCGGTGTTCTGCGCCCCGAGCGCCCGGCCCGACCAGAACGGACCCGCCGCCTCGGCGACCGACGTGTAGGCCAGCCCGTTGTCGGCGACCGTCACGCTCGTCGCGAGCACCAGGAACACCGCAGCCCCGGCCAGGTGCGTCGCGTCGACGACCGCGAGCACCGCCATCACCACCGCCGCGCTCACCGCGACGATCCGGAGGGGGCCGACGCGCGACCCGGCCCGGTCGCTCCAGCCACCGACCACGATCCGGCCGATCGCCCCGACGAACTGCGCGGCGCCGACCAGCATCCCGGCCGCCGGTGTCGACCAGCCGAGGCCCACGAGCCAGACGAGCCCGTACGTCGACAGGGTGAACTGCGGCACCACGAGCAGGACCGACACCGCGTGCACCCGCCACAGGAAGCCGCTCGACCGGTAGGGGTTCGCGGTCGCCGTCGTCGCCACCGTGGCCCGGGCAGGGCGTGGCGGGTCGGTGATCCCGATCGCGCAGCAGACGGCGAGCACCGCGCAGAGCACGATCGGCAGGACCAGGGCCGCGCGGATCCCGGAGCCCTCGGCGAGCTGCGGCACCGTGACCGCCGCGAGCGTCACCCCGAGCGGCTGCGACATCTGTCGGATGCCCATCGCGAGTCCCCGGCGCTCCTTCGGGAACCACCCCACCACGACCCGACCGCTCGCGGCGTTCGTCGAGGCACTCGTCATGCCGCCGGCCAGGAACGCCAACCCGAGCAGCACCGGGTCACCGGCAGCCAGCCAGGCGGCGACCACGGCGAGCATGGTGAGCACGAGGCCGCCGGCGATGACGACGCGCTCGCCGAACCGGTCGGTGATCGCGCCCCAGGCGATGAGTGTCAGGACCATGCCGAAGGTCGGAGCGGCGGCGAGGACCCCGGCGACCGGCAGGGACGTGCCGCGGCTGAGCAGGTGGGGGATGAGGAGCGCCGGGGCGGACACGACGAGCGTCCCCGCCGCCTGGGCCGCGACCCCGAGGGCGAGCATCGTCCAGGCGCGGGCCGAGACCGGCGACGTCGTGGTGGATCGCTGCGGAGCGTCGGTCGTGGGCATGGGTCGTCTCGGCCGTTCGTCGTCGTTCCGTCGCGGAACGGTTTGGTATACCAGAACGGTATACCATTCCCGCCGTCACGCCGCTAGGCTTGTCCGCCGTGACCGACACGACCGACGCCGCGCCCGTGTCGCAGACGGCCCAGCTCTACGACAACCTGCGCGCAGCCATCCTGACCCTCGACATCGCACCGGGGGAGCGCATCTCGGAGCGAGGGCTCGAGGCACGGTTCCACGCTTCGCGCACGCCGGTCCGCGCCGCACTGTCGCGGCTCGAGCGCGAGGGACTCATCCTGCACGAGGGTCGTTCGTGGACGGTCACCCCGATCGACCTCGACGAGATCGCCTCGCTCGCCGAGCTCCGCGGCATCCTCGAGCCCGCTGCCGTGCGGCTGGCCGTCCAGCGCGCCACGCCGGAGCAGTTGGCGGAGGTCCGCGGGCACCTCGACGCCCTCCAGCCCACCCCCGACCAGCAGGCCGGCATCCGGATGGGGTCGACGTTCCACCTCGACCTCGCCGCACTCGGTGGCAACCGGTTCGTCACCGACGCCATCGCCGACGCCCTGACGCGACTCGAGCGCACGCGCTGGATCGAGGTCCGCACGCCCGAGGCGCGCGACGCCGCGTGGGACGAGCACAGCGCCATCATCGACGCCGTACGCGACGGTGACGCGGACCGCGCAGCGGAACTCGTGGCCGCCCACGTGGCCGGCACGAACGACCGGCTGCTCAGCTGGATCGCGCAGGAGCGCCGACGCCTGCGCGGGGCGGGCATGACGATCGTGGGCGCGACCGAGCGCTGACGTGGCGCGACCGAGCGCTGAGGTGACGAGCGCTGAAGTGAGCGGTCTGCGGGCGCTGCCCGGGCCTCCTGACCGTGTCCGGGGGAGGCCGGGCGCGAGCCGCTAGCGCAGGTCCGTCGTCTCCTGCGGCGCGTCGAGATCGTCGAACGTGCGGATCGAATCCGTGCGCTCGAGCAGCGCGTCGCGCACCTCGGCCTCGTCGTGGCTCGCGCGGAGTGCGAGCTTGCTCCCGGAACGTGTCGACTGTGACATCTCGTGTCCTTCCCCTGCGTGTGGGCAACCTGATCGGTGCGGGCACGCGGCCCGCTGGTGCGCTTCCTCACGGGACGTACTGAGGTCGGAACAGTGTCGCGCGACCCCCGCTGTCCCGCAAGCGTTTCCGGCGCCGTGTGGAGAACTCCCGGGACACGGCATGCCTAGGATGGTCCGGCCGCACAGCGCGAGGCGCGGCACCAGCGGACGTCGAAGGGGAGGCACGGGTTGGCCGACCAGCGCACCGCACCTCCCACGGTCTACGACGTCGCCTCCGCAGCCGGCGTCTCCATCGCCACCGTCTCACGCGTGCTCCGCACGCCCGACGCCGTCCGCGAAGGCACCCGGGACCGCGTGCAGGCGGCGATCCGGAGCCTCGGGTACGTCCCGTCCGGCAACGCCCGTGCCCTCGCCGGCAAGCGCACCGGCGTCGTCGGACTGCTGCTGCCAGGGTTCGACGTGGTGCCCGACGAGCGGCCGGACCTGGTCACCGACGGCGGCGTCCGCGTGGTCGACGACCGGCGGCACGTGACGCAGCCGTTCTCGTCCAACCTGTACTTCGACGAGGTCCTGCGCGGTGCCGAGACCGAGGCCTGGCAGCGGGGGCTCGCGCTCATGGTCGCCGCCGGGCGGGGGTCGTCGCGCGACGTCATCGTGAACGACGTCGCCGGCCGGGTCGACGGGCTCGCCGTGCTGGCGCAGACCGTGCCCGACGACCTGCTCGAGCACGTCGCCCGACGCATCCCGGTGGTGGTGCTCGCCGATGACCGGCGCTCGCACGGGTTCGACTCGGTGAGCGTGGACAACGCCGCGGGCATGCGGACCCTGGCGTCGCACGTGATCGGGCGCCTGGGGATCCGGTCCCTCGCGTACGTCGCGGGCCCGATCGACTCGCCCGACGACATGGAGCGCTCGGCGGGGTTCCGCGCGGCGCTGGCCGACCACGGGGTGCCGGCCTCGTCGGTGCGGATCGTGCACGGCGACTTCGGCCGGGCTCGTGCGCGGGAGCTCGCGGTGTCGCTGCTGGCCGACGACGTCCCGCGCGCCGTCGTCTGCTCGAACGACCAGTCCGCGCTCGGGGTGCTCGACGCCGCCGCTGCCCGGGGCCTCCGAGTGCCCGAGGACCTCGTCGTGACCGGGTTCGACGGCATCGACGCCGGTCGGTTCTCGTCGCCGCGCCTGACGACCGTGCACCAGCCGATGGGGGCGCTCGGCCGTGCTGCCGTCCTGGCGATCGTGGACCGGCTGGAGCGCCGCGAGGGGCCGCCGCGCGCCGTGCGCCTGCCCGTCGAGGTGCTGCTGCGCGAGAGCTGCCCGCCCGCGCTGTAGGCGTGCGACGCTTCGCACCACACGCGACGCCCTCGCACCGTGCCGCCCCGCGAAACAACACCCGCGCTTGCACGCCGCGATGTAAGCGCATACATTGAGCACGTACCGACTCGACATGGAGGTCGACCGAGCAATGACGCTTCCCCCACAGCGCACGCGCGGCACGCGTGACCCAGGCCCCCGCCGCCGAGGCCGCCTCGTCGCGGCCATCGCCGGCCTCGCCGCAGTGGCCCTCGTGGCCACCGGCTGCAGCATCCAGGTCCGTTCCGAACCCGATCCCACCATCGGCAAGGACACGATGCTCATCAACGCGGACCGCGGCAACCCGCTGTTCGACCGCAACTTCAACCCGTACATCGCGAACGCCCGCACGGCCTCCAAGTGGATGTACGAGCCCCTCATCGAGGTGAACCCCCTCGACGGCAAGCGCAACCCGTGGCTCGCCAGCGCGTGGAGCCAGCCCGACGCGAAGACCATCGACATGACGATCCGCTCGGGTGTCGAGTGGTCCGACGGGTCGCCGTTCAGCGCGAAGGACGTCGTCTTCACCTTCGACCTGCTCAAGAAGTTCCCGGCCATGGACGTCAAGGGCGCCTGGCAGCACATCGAGCGCATCGAGCAGGACGGCGACCACGTCGTCTTCCACCTCAAGAGCGAGGACGTCCCGAGCCTGACGATCATCGGGCAGACCTACATCCTCGGCCAGGACCACTGGGGCGGCGTGAAGGACCCGACGACCTGGCGCGACCCGAACCCGGTCGGCACCGGGCCGTTCGTCCTCGGCAACTACACCGACCAGCAGTACTCGATGGACAAGAACCCGGAGTACTGGCAGGCCGACAAGATCGCCATCAAGCACCTCATCCTGCCGGCGACGAACACGCAGCTCGACACCGTCACCCGCGGCTACGACTGGGCGTACTCGTTCATCTCCGACGTGAAGGGCACCTGGGGCGCCGCGTCGAAGACGAACGAGTGGTGGTTCCCGGCCGGCGGTGTGATCGGCCTCATCCCGAACCTGACGAAGGCGCCGTACGACGACGTCAACGTCCGCCGGGGCATCTCGCTCGCGCTGGACCGCGACGCCATCGCCGAGACCGCGTCCGAGGGCAACCTGTCGGCGGCGGGCCAGACCGGCCTGATCCTGCCGAACCAGGAGCGGTACCTCAACCCGGACATCCCCGACCAGGGCATGATCACCCAGGACACGAAGGCGGCACTCGCCAGCCTCGAGAAGTCCGGTTACACCGTGCAGGGCGGCAAGGTCGTCAAGGACGGCAAGCAGCTCGCGATCACGATCATGACCGCGAACGGCTACTCCGACTGGCTCCGCGCCGCGCAGGAGGTCCGCCGCGAACTGACGGCCATCGGCATCAAGGTGACGATCCAGGCGCCGCAGCCCGCCGGGTACCAGCAGAACATCAACAACGGCACGTTCGACATGGCGATGGGCGGCATGGGCAACGGTGACGTCTACCAGGCGTTCAACTCCCTGCTCAGCAGCGAGTTCTACCAGCCGGTCGGCAAGTCGACCGTCAACAACTACGAGCGGTACAAGAACGCCGACACCCAGAAGCTCCTCGACGAGTACAAGGCGACGACGGACACCGCGAAGCAGCAGGAGATCCTCGACCAGCTGCAGCAGACCGTCTACGACGAGCTCCCCGTCATCGGCATGTACTACGGCGGGCTCTGGGGCCTGTTCAACACCGGCAAGTTCGTCGGCTGGCCGAGCGCGAAGGACCCCTACATGGCACCGCAGAACTACGACTCGGCACCGCTGCTCATCTTCACCAAGCTCCGGCTCCGCGACAGCGCCGCCGGCAAGCAGATCCTGCAGGAGCAGAACGCCGAGCAGCAGGAGGACCAGAAGTGAAGTACATCCTCCAGAAACTCGTCCTCTTCGTCCTGACCCTCTGGGCCGCGGTCACGCTGAACTTCGTGCTCCCGCGTCTGATGCCCGGCAGCCCGGCCGACGCCGCACTCGCGAAGCTCAGCCAGAACGGCCCGGTCACCGACGCCACCAAGAAGGCCATCGAGGCCCAGCTCGGGGTGCCGACCGGCAACCTCTGGGACCAGTACGTCAGCTACCTGCACCAGGTCGTCACCCTCGACTTCGGCACGAGCTACACGTTCTACCCCCAGCCCGTCGGCGACCTCGTGTCGAAGGCCCTGCCGTACACGCTGATCCTGGTCGGGGTCGTCACGATCCTGGCGTTCGTCCTCGGCACCCTGATCGGTGTCGCGGCGGCGTGGAAGCGCGGCACCTGGCTCGACTCGCTGCCCACCCTGTCGGGGAGTTTCATGTCGACGTTCCCGTACTTCTGGACCGCCCTGCTGCTGCTGTTCTTCCTCGGCTACGTGCTGCACTGGTTCCCGACCACGGGCGCCTACTCGGCGACGACGACGCCCGGGCTCAACGGTGCCTTCTTCGGCGACGCACTGCAGCACGCGGTGCTGCCGGCGGTCACGATCCTGGTGACGAGCCTCGGCGGTTGGATCATCGGCATGCGCAACGCGATGATCAACACCCTCGGTGACGACTACGTGACCTTCGCCGAGGCCAACGGCCTGCGCGGACGCACCGTGGCCATCCGCTATGCGGCCCGCAACGCGATCCTGCCGAACCTGACCGGCTTCGGTCTGGCGCTCGGTGGCGTGGTCGGCGGTTCCGTCCTGGTCGAGCAGGTCTTCGGCTACCCGGGCATCGGCTACCTGCTGTTCAACGCCGTGATCGGGCAGGACTACCCGCTCATGCAGGCCCTCTTCCTGATGATCACCGTGTCGGTGCTCATCGCCAACTTCATCGTGGACGTCATGTACGGCGTCCTGGACCCGAGGACGCGTCGATGACCAACAACATCACGAAGGCGGCGTGCTGCGCCCACATCAAGCACACGGGGGCACGTCGATGACCAACAACGCAACCATCGCCGTGCGAACGCAGGACACGGAAGAACAAGCAGCACCGTCCAAGTGGCGCGCCGCCGCCCGCCAGTTCGGCGTCGTCTGGTCGAACAAGAAGGCCCGGATCGGCATCATCATCCTCGGCGTCTTCGTGTTCGTCGCGGTCTTCGCCCCGCTCCTGGCCCCCTACGGTGCCAGCCAGAACGGCTTCGCCCGGTCCGCCGACGCGACGCCGGACCACTGGATGGGCACCACCGCCGCCGGCGAGGACGTCCTGTCCCAGATCATCTACGGCGCCCGCATCTCGGTCATGGTCGGCGCGGTCGCGGGCATCCTGTCCACGCTCGTCGCCGTCGCGATCGGCCTCAGCTGGGGCTACGTCCGCGGCTGGATCGCCGAGGTCATCGGGTTCATCGTGAACCTGTTCCTCGTCATCCCGGGTCTGCCCCTGATGATCGTCATCGCCGCCTACCTGCAGAACGGCGGCATCGCGGTGATCATCGCGGTCATCGTCGTAACCGGTTGGGCGTGGGGCGCTCGCGTGCTCCGCTCGCAGACGCAGTCGCTGCGCGGCCGGGACTTCGTCACCGCCGCCCAGTTCTCCGGTGAGGGCGCGACCCGCATCGTGTTCCGCGAGATCCTGCCGAACATGACGAGCCTCATCGTCGGCAGCTTCTTCGGGGCCGCCACCAGCGCCATCCTCGCCGAGGCGGGCCTCGAGTTCCTCGGACTCGGCGACTCGTCGATCGTCAGCTGGGGCACGATCCTGTACTGGGCGCAGAACTCGAACGCGCTCCTCACCGGGCAGTGGATCCTGCTCTTCGCGCCGGGTCTCTGCATCGCGCTGCTCGCGATGAGCCTCACCCTGATCAACTTCGGCGTCGACGCCGTGTCCAACCCGCGGCTGCGCGACGGCGCACGGCCCCGTAAGGAGAAGCGCGCATGAGCGGCTTGCCAGAAACGCACCCGGCAGACGGCCTGGAGGCGCCCACCGGCGCCGCCACGGGCCTCCAGTCCGACAGCGGTGGCGTCCAGGACGTCCTGCTCGACGTCCGCGACCTGTCGGTCGTCTACGAGTCGGCCGGCCAGAGCGCCGTCCAGGCCGTCGACCACGTGTCGTTCCAGCTGAAGAAGGGCGAGTTCGTCGGCCTGGTCGGCGAGTCCGGTTCCGGCAAGTCGACGCTCGGGTACGCGCTGACCCGGCTGCAGAAGCCGCCGGCACGGACGAACGGCGGCAGCATCGTCTTCGCGGGGAAGGACATCCGCGACCTCGACGACGAAGCCCTGCGCCAGCAGCGGCAGGGCGGCTTCGCCATGGTGCTGCAGTCCGGCATGAACGCGCTCAACCCGGTGCGCACCATCCGGAACCACTTCATCGACGTCTTCAAGGCGCACGGCCACGTGTCGCGCGACCGTTGGGACGCCCGGATGAAGGAGCTCATCGAGAAGGTGAAGCTGCCGACCTCGATGCTCGCCCGGTTCCCCGGGGAGCTCTCCGGCGGCATGCGGCAGCGCGTCTCCATCGCCCTGGCGCTCTCGCTCGAGCCGCAGCTCATGGTGTTCGACGAGCCGACGACGGCGCTCGACGTCCTCGTGCAGCACGCCGTGATGGACACCATCATCGAGCTGCAGCGCACCGAGGGCTTCACGGCGATCCTGATCAGCCACGACCTCGGCATCGTCCTCGAGGCCACCGAGCGCGTCCTCGTCATGCACGAGGGCCGGATCGTCGAGGACGGCGGCGCACGCGAGATCCTCCGCGACCCGCAGGACGAGTACACGCAGATGCTCCTGTCGCACTACGCCGACCCCCGCGCCGAGGTGGTGTCGCTCCCGGGCTTCCCGGACCGCTCGCTCCGCGCCGAGGCCGGCGAGAAGCGGCAGGAGACGACCTCGTCGTTCAGCACCGTCGGCTCCCGTGAGCGCAGTGCCGCCCGCAACCCGATCGTCGTCGACCACATCGTGAAGACCTACCCGGCTCCCCGCCGCGGTGAGCAGCCGGTGCAGGCCGTGCGCGACGTGTCGTTCACCCTGGAGCCCGGGCAGTCGCTCGCCCTGGTCGGCCAGTCCGGTTCGGGCAAGTCGACCATCGCGAAGCTGCTCACCGGCGTCGAGAAGCCGACCACCGGCACGGTCCGGTTCGGGGACCTCGACGTCGCCCGCCTCGGCAAGCGCGGCCTGCGGGACCTGCGCTCCGAGGTCCAGATGGTGTTCCAGGACCCGTACTCGGCGCTCAACCCGCTGCACACGGTCGAGTACACGCTGTCCCGGCCGATCGCGAACTACACCGGGCTGACCGGCCGCGATGCCCGGCGCCGGGTGCTCGAGCTGCTCGACACGGTGGGGCTCACCCCCGTCGAGCAGTTCGCGCAGAAGCTCCCGCACCAGCTCTCCGGCGGGCAGCGGCAGCGCGTGGTCATCGCCCGGGCGCTCGCGAGCGACCCGCAGGTGATCATCGCCGACGAGCCGGTGTCGATGCTCGACGTGACGCTTCGCGCCGGCGTGCTCGCACTGCTCGAGGACCTCCGCGAGCAGTGGGGCGTCTCGCTCCTCTACATCACGCACGACCTGCTGAGCGCGCGGCTCATCACGGACGACATCATGGTGCTCCACGAGGGCGCCGTGGTCGAGCGGGGTCACACGGCCGAGGTGCTGCAGCACCCGCAGGACGACTACACGGTCGCCCTGCTGGACGCGGTGCCGAACCCGCGGAGGACACTGCGCGCATGACGAACCTGCACGAGTTCCCCACCGTCCCGGCCTTCGGACACCTGCCCACCCCGGACGGCGTCGACGTCGTCGGGATCGACGTCCCGGTCGGGCGGCTCACGGCCTACCGGATCGTGCCCGAGGGGGTGTCGAAGGGCGTCGTGCTCATCGTCCCCGGCTACACCGGCTCGAAGGAGGACTGGCGGACCTTCCTGCCCGTCCTCCGCGACGCCGGGTGGACCGCGGTCGCGATCAGCCGACGCGGTCAGGCCGACTCGGCCGCACCGACCGAACCCCGCGACTACTCCCTCGACGAAGAAGCCGCCGACGTCGTGCGGGTCGCGCGCCTGCTCGACGACGGCGCCCCCGTGCACCTGATCGGGCACTCGCTCGGCGGCGTGATCGTCCGGGCCGCCGCGCTCCAGGACCCGACGGCGTTCCGCGACGTCGTGCAGTTCTGCTCCGGGCCGCACGGCTGGCCGTACCGCAAGGTCGCCGAGCTGACGATCCTGCACGACACCGGCGGGAACCTCCGGCAGCTGTTCGACTCGACGAACCCGCTCTGGGCGTACCGGCCCGACGACGAGCTGCCCGACGACGTCCGGATGGTGCGCGACCGCTTCGACGCGACCAGCCCGCTCAGCGTCGTCGCCGGCGGGCACATCCTCGAGGACCACACTGACGCCTCCGACGCCCTGCGCGCCACCGGCCTGCCGGTCCTCGTCGCCCACGGCGAGTGGGACAACGCCTGGCCGATCCCGTGGCAGCGGCAGATGGCCGAGGACACCGGGGCAGCGTACGAGGTGATCCCGGCCAGCTACCACGGCCCCCAGGTCGAGAACCCCCTCGGCACGGTCGCCGTGTTCGACACCTTCTTGTCACAACACTGAAAGGCACCATCATCTCCACGCTGCAGTTCCCCGACGGCTTCCTCTGGGGTGCCGCCACCGCCGCCCACCAGATCGAGGGCAACAACGTCAACAGCAACTGGTGGGTGCACGAGCACGAGCCGGACACCACCATCGTCGAACCCTCGGGCGACGCGGCGGACAGCTACCACCGGTACCGCGAGGACATCCGCATCGCCGCCGACCTCGGCCTGAACTCGTACCGGTTCAGCGTCGAGTGGGCCCGCATCGAGCCCGAGCGCGGGTTCGTCAGCCGTGCCGAGGTCGACCACTACCGCCGCATGGTCGACGCCTGCCACGAGTTCGGCATCGAGCCGATCGTCACCCTCATGCACTTCACGGTGCCGCGCTGGTTCGAGCGCGACGGCTTCTGGCGCGCACCCGACGCCGCGGACCTGTTCGCCCGCTACACCGAGGCGGCGCTGCCGATCGTGCAGGACGGCGTCCGCTACGTCTGCACGATCAACGAGCCGAACATCGCGGCGATGCTCGCCGGCGGCGAGGACGCCGCGAATCTGGTGGCCTACGGTCTGCCGAACCCGGACCTGGGTGTCGCCGACGCCCTGCTGGCCAGCCACCGGCGGTCGCGCGAGGTCCTGTCACAGGTGTCGGGCCTCCGGTCAGGCTGGACCGTCGCGACCCAGGCGTTCAAGTCCAACGGTGAGCCGGGCGCGGACGCGATGCTCCGCGAGTACGGGTACCCGCGCGACGACTGGTACCTCGAGAACGCCGCTGGCGACGACTTCCTGGGGGTGCAGGCCTACACCCGCACGTTCATCGGTCCGGACGGGCCCCTGCCCGTCGCTGACGACGTCGAGACGACCCTGACGGGTTGGGAGTTCTACCCCGAGGCCTCGGCCGACGGGCTCCGCAGCGCGTGGGAGCTCTCCGGTGGTGTCCCGCTGATGATCACGGAGAACGGCATCGCCACCGCCGACGACTCCCGCCGGCAGGCGTACACGCAGGGCGCGCTCGAGGGCATCCACCGCTGCATCGAGGACGGCATCGAGGTCCTCGGCTACCAGCACTGGTCGCTGCTCGACAACTACGAGTGGGCCTCCGGCTTCCGCCCGACCTTCGGGCTGGTCGCGTGGGACCGCGAGACCTTCGAGCGCACGCCGAAGGACTCCGCCCGCTGGTACGGGCGGGTCGCGCAGGCGAACGCCCTCGAGTCGGTCACCGTCTAGGACGGTCGACCGCGCAGGCGCGCGGCGGACGGGAGGCCCTGCTCCCGTCCGCCGCGCTTCGTCACGTCCGGCCCGGTTCGGCCCACGGGCCGTGGTGCGGACAGTGCTCAGGCGGCGGCGAGCAGGTCGGCGACGGCCGTCTCGCGGAGCAGATCCGCGCGGTCCGCAGCGGTCGAGCCCTCGTCGTCGGCGGCGTTCCGGTCGACGTCGAGCGACAGCACGACCCGGACCGTGTCGAGGTCGCCGGAGTCGACGGCCGCGATCAGCAGCGTCGCGCCCCGTGACCCGCGTGCCCTGGTGTCCGCACCCGCGGTGGCGAGGGCACGCACGATCGAGGCGTGGCCGCCCCACGCAGCGCGGACGATCGGTGTGTTGCCGTCGCCGTCACGGGCCTCCAGGTCGGCGCCCGCTGCGACCAGCACGTCGACCGCCCGTCGCGCGTCGCGGTCGATCGCCAGCGTCAGCGGCGTCCGACCCTCGGTGTCCTCCAGCTGCACGGTCGCCCCGCGGCGCAGGAGTTCCTCGAGCATCTCGGGGTGGTCGAACCACGCGGCGGCGTGCAGCGGCGCGAATCCCCAGCGGGGGTCGACGTCGTCGACGTCGCTCGCGTCGTCGGCCAGGTGCAGCCCACCGAGGTCGCCGTACGCCGCGGCCCGCACCACCTCGGTCGCCCACTCGACCCAGCCGTCCGGCACCGGGCCGTGCCAGCCGCGTGCCGGGCGCGACTCGAGGCCGGAGTACACGGGCTCGGCGACGCTCCGGATCGCCACCCGGACACCCCGGAACCGGATCGCGACCTCACCGACGGGGGAGACCAGCAGGCGGAGTTCCCAGGCGTCGTGCTCGTTCAGGTACTCGAGCTCGCCCCGGGCGACGTGCGCGTCACCGGCGAGCAGTGCTGCGGCATCGACACCCGGCGGGTCGATGACGGCGTCCCGCAGCCGGAGCGACACCCGAGCGTGGTTCCAGCGGCGCCACAGGCCGCTCGGGGTGTCGAGCACCTCGTCGTTGCGGACCACGATGTCGGCGTGCACGACGACCGGGTCGGGCACACCGTGGCCCGGCAGGTCGACGGGGGTCGTCACGTCGTCCTCGTCGGCGTCCGGGTCGACGACGGCGTCGGCGGACTCCACGACCCAGCGTTCGATCCGTGAATCGGTCCACTTGACCGTCAGGAGCGCGGCGATCGTGGGCGGGGCGTCCTCGAGCAGCCGGGTCACGTGTTCGCGCTGGCCGTCGAAGTCCTCGAGGGAGACGTAGCCAACGGAGGGCCAGTTCACTCGACTCCATCGCACGGGACGACACTACCGGGCAGCGGTCTGTCTCCCGGCTGCGGGACGGAGGAGGGCCTCGTCGCGTGCTCTCATCCAGCTCCGCAGTTCTCCACAGGTGTCAGCCTCCAGGAGCGGCGCCGTTCGGAATGTGAGATGTTGGAGCCATGCCGCCGCGGACCGTACCCCGACTTCCCGTACGGACTGCGTCGCGAGGTCCTGATCGCGCGACTGCTGGGCTCGAGGACCTGCGGCCACGGCTGGATCGAGCCCCGGGGAGCAACAGGCGGCTGGCTCCGCGAGTGAGCGGACGGTCGACGAAGCGGTGGACGAGCGGCGCCACAGCGAGCATGGCACCGACGGTGACCGTGACGACCACGAACCACGGCACCCAGTGCGCGCCGACGGCTGCGAGTGCTGCGGGCACCACCGGCGCCAGGAGTGGGTGAACGAGGTACAGCGCGTACGAGGCAGCACCGCCGGCCATCACCCAGCGGGGCACGAACCGGCCGATGCGGTCCTCCAGCCAGACCGCCGAGAACACGACAGCGGAGATCACGAGCGGGACGACGGCCGCCGAGACCTCCAGCCGTTCGGCACGCAACGAGGCCAGGGTGCCCATGCAGACCGCGATGCCACCGAGCGACAGGACGGTCAGGACCGGTCGTCGTGCTCGCCACCCGCGGGCGATGACCATCCCGGCGAGGAAGTAGAGCGTCACGTCATCGGCGTAGAACCACCATGCTGACCCGGTGGCCGGGCGCAGGAGTGACGCGGTGGCCGCGATCGTGAGGACCGGTGCGCAGAGTGCCAGCGGGTCGACGCGGATGGCCAGGGCGAGCGTCATCAGCGCGTAGAACGCCATCTCGAAGACCAACGTCCACCCGACGCCCCAGAGCGGATGGATGGCACCGGCTTCGTCGTGACCGGGGATGAACAGGTACGACGCGAGGGCCGTGGCCGGGCTGAGGGCCGAGTTGACCACCAACGAGCCGGCCAAGACCACCGCGGCGACCTTGATGGTGGTCATGAGCCAGTAGAGCGGCACGACCCGCGCGAGCCGCGCCCGGGCGAACCGGTGCCAGGACGCCGGCGCCGGACCGAGGTCGTCGCCGACGAGCACCATCACGAAACCGCTGATCGCGAAGAACAGCCAGACGCCCAGTCCGCCGATCCGGTCGAGCTGCGGGGTGTGCTCGTCGAAGCGCTCCGCCGAGTAGTAGCACGCGTGGACGATCACCACGAGGGTGGCTGCGACGTACCGCAGCGCCTGGATGAGACGGAAGGGCTGCTGTCGGGATCGCATGCAGCCATTCTACATACGACATACAAACATACGCGATGATATCGGGCGCGTGCGATGGATATAGCACGTGATATACTAACGACATGACCACTCGAACCGCAGCGCGCGAGGTCGTCTACCTCGGCTGGACGGGGCACGGCAACTACGGCGACGAACTCCTCCTCGAGACCTGGCGTCTCGCCCTCGGGATCGACGCCGTTTCGCCGGTGACTCGACGGGAGCGGCTCGCCGACGTCCGGAGCGCGATCCACTCGTACCGCACCGGACGTCGTACCGAGCGGATGCTCCTCGTCGGTGGCGGGACGGTGCTCGGCTTCCAGAACTGGGCGCGGCACGTGGCAGATGCTGCTCGGGTGTACCGCGCAGACACAGTGGTCGCGCTCGGAGCGGGGGCGGCTGAGTCGACCGACACGTTCGCCCTGGGCCTGCAGGGGCACGACTGGCGGCGCTGGTCGGAGCTCCGATCGATCCTGCTCGGTGTCCGCGGTCCGCTCACGGCCGTGGAGTGCGAGCGGGCCTTGGGTCGTCCTGCTGTCGTCGGGGACCCTGCTCTGCTGTACCCGGTCGTGGCGGGCATCGAACGCGTCCACGACGCCGACGGCCCGGTCGGTGTGAGCGTCGGCGCTGATCCGGTGTCGCGGTTCGACCCGCGGTCGGTCGCAGCGGCGGTGCGCGGGATGTCCGGAGCGGACACCGAGATCGTGTTGTTCGCGCTGTCCCCGAACGACCTCGCCGCTTGTCGAGCCCTGCAGTCCGAACTGCACCGCCCGTCGCGGATCCACCGGTTCGACGGCGACGTCCGCGCAACCACCTCGCAGATCAGCCGGTGCAGTCTCATGCTCACGGAGCGACTGCACGGCGCTGTCGCCGCGGTCGGCCTGGGCGTCCCCACGGTGCCGCTCGCCTACGCCTCGAAGTGTGACGACTTCTGGCTCAGCGTCACGGGTGAACGGCCCGCGGTCGTTCCGGGCTCGACGGAGCAGCAGATCCTCGATGCTGCGACCCGGGCACTCGACCCCCTGGAGCGCTCGGCGACCCAGGCGCAGGTGAACGTGCTCCGCCAGCGCCTCGTGGTCGGGGTGCGACGGATCGCCGACTGGCGCGAGGGCGTCACCACGATCGACCAGCTCCGCGAGCCGCTCCCGTTCGAGACGGTCGAACCCGCTGGTGCCCATGGAGGTGTTGCCTGATGGAGGCTCAGGAGTACGTCCGGATCCTGCGCAAGAGCTGGCTCCTCATCACGGCGACGGCGCTGCTCGGCATCCTCAGCGGTGGTGCGCTCGCAGCTGCGTCGACACCCGCCTACACCGCGTCGACTCGTCTCTACGTCTCCGTCCGTGCGCAGGAGGGCGCCGCCAGTACGGATCTGAACCAGGGGACGAGCTTCGCGCGACAAGCGATCTCCACGTACGTCGACGTCGTGAACAGTCCGATCGTCCTCGATCGCGCCGGACGCGAGCTGGAGCCGCAGATGACGGCAGCCGAGCTCGCGCCGCTCGTCAGCGCTTCGTCCCCTGCCAACACCGTGCTCCTCGAGGTCTCCGTGACGGACACCAGCGCGAAGCGTGCGGCAGACATCGCGAACGCCGTCGGGGAGTCGTTCGCACGCGTCGTGTCCGAGGACCTCGAGAAACCGAGCGTCGGACCGTCCCTCATCGCCGTGAAGACGATCGCGCCGGCATCCGTGCCGAGCGCGCCGAGTGCTCCACGGGTCCCGCTGATGCTCGCGATCGGCCTCGCGGTGGGTCTCGTGACCGGGGTCGGGATCGCGGTGCTCCGGACGAACCTCGACACGAGGGTCAGGACCGCGGAGCAGATCGAGGCAGTCGCGCGTCGCCCCTACCTGGGTGGGATCTTCGTCGATCCGGACGCCCAGAAGCGTCCCCTCATCGTCCACGCCGACCCACGGAGTCCGCGGTCGGAAGCCTTCCGTCGACTCCGGACGAGTCTGCAGTTCGTCGGTCTCGGCGACGCTGGCCGCTCGTTCGTGGTGACCAGTTCCGGGCCGGGCGAGGGCAAGAGCTACGTCGCGGCGAACCTGGCCATCGCCCTTGCTGAGACCGGAGCGAGTGTCGTACTCGTCGATGCGGACCTCCGGCGCCCCCGTGTGGCGGACTACCTCGGCATCGAGGGGAACGCCGGGCTGACGGACCTGCTCATCGGACGTGCGGAGATCGCCGACGTCCTGCAGCCGTGGGGTGAGCAAGCGCTCTCGGTGCTCCCGTCCGGACGCATCCCCCCGAACCCGAGCGAGATGCTCGGCTCCGCTGCGATGCGTGCAACCGTGGAACACCTGGAGCGCAACTTCGACTACGTCGTGATCGATGCGCCTCCGGTCCTGCTGGTCGCCGATGCCGCCGTGCTCAGCGCGGTCGCCGGCATCCTCTTCGTGGCCGCCGCCGGCAAGGTCCGCAAGGCGGATGTCGTCGCGGCACTCCGGGCGCTCGATGCGGTCAAGGCGGCCACGTTCGGAGTGGTCGGCCAGATGCTGCCGATACGCGGTGCCGGTGGCGGGTCCTACGGCAAGTACGCCTACTACGACGGCGACACCCCGGCCATCGAGCCGGCGCCCGAGGAGCGGCGCAGCCGGCGCGGTCTGACCACATGACCCACGGTGTCGGCTCGACCGTCGCGCGCCCGGTCGCCGCCGCCCTCACCGACCCCGAACCCTCTCGGAGCTGAACTTGTCAATCCTCGTCACCGGCGGCGCCGGGTACATCGGCTCGCACGTGGTGCGCCTCCTCGAGGAGCGAGGCGAGTCGGTCGTCGTGGTCGACGACTTCTCGAGCGGCCTCAGGTCGCGGGTCGAAGCCGTCGTCATCCAACTCGACCTCGCGGCCGCCGATGCCACGTCAGCACTCATCGACGTCATGCACGAACACGACGTGTCCTCGGTCATCCACCTCGCGGCCCTCAAGGACGTCGCGGAATCGGTCGCCGAGCCGGAGCGCTACTACAGCGTCAACGTCGGAGGGCTCGGGCACCTGCTCGAGGCGATGCGGTCTGTCGGGGTCACTCGGATCGTCTTCTCGTCCTCGGCTGCCGTGTACGGCGCTGTGCAGGACCTCGTCGTCACCGAGCGGACCCCGTGTTCGCCGATCAATCCGTACGGGCAGACGAAGCTGATCGGTGAGTGGATGCTCGACGCAGCGCACGACGCCTGGGGTCTGCGGGCGATCTCGCTGCGCTACTTCAACGTCGCCGGTGCCGGCTGGGACGACCTCGCGGACACGGCTGCCAAGAACCTCATCCCGATCGTGGTGGATCGGATCCGTCGCGGTGAGCCACCGGTCGTCTACGGCGACGACCACGACACCCCCGACGGCACCTGCATCCGCGACTACATCCACGTCGCAGACCTCGCACGGGCGCACCTCGCCGCGGTCGACACGCTCCGCGACGCCAGCGACTTCGCCGGGCCGGTCAACATCGGCACGGGCAAGGGGGCGTCCGTCCGAGAGGTCGTCGCCGAGGTGAGCAGCGCCCTCGGGCGGCCGAGCACCCTGCGGATCGCCGAAGCCCGTGCTGGCGATCCCGCCGCGGTCGTCGCGGACCCGTCCGTCGCGGCCGATCAACTCGGCTGGCGGGCTCGTCACGGTCTCGACGCGATCGTCCGTTCCGCCCTCGGAGCAGTCCACTCCTGACGCACGATGGGTGCGACCGTCGCGTTCTCGGCTCGGGGCCCTTCAGAGTCGCCGCGACACGGGCGCCCAGCGGAGCGCGGCATGGAGAGCAGGGACGACGACCCACGGCGTGGTCGCGGCGATCAGCCGCACGGGTACCGCGATGTCCGACGGCACGGCGATGAGGATGCCGAGCGAACACGCGAGCGTGATGACCCGCACAGTCGTGAGCTCGGCGTTCGACCGGCGGTAGCGCTGAAACGTCGAGAACACGGTGCTGGTCCACAGTGCTGACACCAGGAGACAAGCGACGACGCTGAACGGGACTGCGTCGGAGAGCGCGGTCACGTGGACGGCGCTCAGGACGAACGGCACGACCGCAGCCGCCGTCGTGCCCCAGAGCACAGCGGCCACGATCGCGCTCGCAGCGATCGTTGCGGGGAAGGCGAGCGACCGCATCCGTGCGCGGAAGGACGACGGCGCAGCCTGAGTGGGATTCCGGTGATCGGCCGATCGTTCCTCGACCGCGCGGCCTCGCATCGAGCGGATGACGGTCGGGGAGAGTCCTGTCTGCAGCATCTGGAACGGCCCCGCGATGAGGGTGGTGCAGCTCCGGAACGCGCCGGCCACGGCGAGTGACGTCGATGCGCCGAGCGCGATCACCACCGCGCTCATCGTGGTGCCGATCAGGACACCGTCGAGCGCGAGGAACGGGATGTCCCGCCGGTACTCATCGAGGAACACCCGAACGCTCCACGACCGGGTCGGGCGTCCTCGCAGTGCGAGTCCTGCGGCACCCGCTCCGTACGCGATCGTCATCGCCACCGGCAGCGCCACCGACGCGTCGACGCCGGGCAACAGCCCGATCGCACAGAATCCGGCCAGGACCACCATGACCACGGCGTCGGTGGAGACGACGCGACCGTAGCGGACTGCCGACATCTCGACCGATCGTGTCGTGTCGTACAGGGCGTACGTGACGAGTGCCACTGCGAGCGCGAGTCCGGATGCGGCGGTCGCGAGACCGAGGCCGACGACCGCGATCGTGATCGACGCGGGAACAGCTGCGGCGAGGGTGAGCAGCACCGCAGCACGGCGTGCCGCTCGAGACCGTTCCGGGTCGCCTGACAGGTAGATGACGACGGGTAGTGCTCCGAACCCGCGCACGAAGCCGGCCGCCACGAAGAACACGGAGAGCAGAACGGCGAAACGGCCCCATCCGTCGGGAGTCAGGCGGACGGTGCCGACGATCGTGATGCCCATCTGGCCCAGGCTCAGCATCGCCTGAGCGGCGAAGGGGAGCGCGAGTCGGCCGAGTCGCTGCATGTTCGCGCTCCTCTCATTATGGATGTCACGTGTTAGTATATCACCGACCCGTGAGTGACCGACCTGATGAGTGAAGGACCGAGATGCTGACATTTGCCGAGTTCGAGCGAACGGAGATCGCGGGCGTGCCGATCATCGTCGCGACCCGTGATGAAGCGATCGAACAGATCGCGGCGGTCGCGCAGAGCGGTGGTGCCGGTGACGTTCACCTGGCGAACTCGTACGTGATCTCCCTCACCGCGCAGGACGAGGACTACCATCGGCTCATCGCCTCCGGGGCTGCCGTCTACCCAGACGGCAAGCCCCTCACGTGGGTGTCGAGAGTGCTCCCGGGCCGCGCGCTGTCGCAGGTCAGGGGCCCGTCGCTGTTCCCGGACATGATGGACCGGGGGCGGAGCCGGGGACTCCGGCACTTCTTGCTCGGCAACACGGACGAGGTGCTGGCGTCCCTCCGCGCCGAACTCGAGCGGCGGTACCCGGGCGTCTCGATCGTCGGGATGCACCGCTCGTACTTCCGGCCACTGACCGACGACGAGCTCGCCGCTCAGGACGCCGAAATCGTCGCCGCTGATCCGGACATCATCTGGGTCGGCCTCGGAACACCGCTGCAGGACGTCGAGACGCGACGGATCGCCGAACACCTCGGGAAAGTCGCGATCGGGGTCGGGGTGGCGTTCGACTTCATCGCGGGGACGAAGCCAGTGGCTCCGGAGTGGATGACCCGTGTCGGGCTGGAGTGGGTCTTCCGGCTCGCGAGCGAACCGCGCCGTCTCTGGAAGCGTTACCTCATCGGGAACTTCGTGTTCCTCCGCGCGGCCCTGCGGCGACGCCGATGACCGGCAGACGCGTGGCGGTCGTCAGCCAGGTTCCTCCGCCCGTGCACGGCCAGACCGTGATGACCCTCCGTTTCCTCGACGTGCTCGAGCGGCTGGGGCGACCGTCACGACTCGTCGACCGTCGGTTCAGTGCGACGGTCGCCGAGGTCGGTGTGCCTTCGCTGCGCAAGGTGGTCGCGGTGGTCGGACTGCTCACCCGTGTCGTCTGGACCAGCGTCCGTTTCCGGCCCGAGGCGGTCGTGGTGTTCGTCACCACCCGGGGCGGATCGTTCCTCGTCGACTGGGCCGTGTCCGAGCTCCTGCGGCTCTTCCGGAGTTCTCTGGTGCTCTACGTGCATTCGGTCGGCTTCGAGGACCTCCGTCGTCGAGGCCGGTTGTGGGCGTGGTGTGTCGATCGTCTCCTCGGCTCGAGCGACCGGATCGTCACACTCGGTCCGTCCCTGCTCGCAGACCTGCCTGGCCGCGCTGCACTTTGTCTCGCCAACACGCCGGGCCCGGTGCCGTCTGTGACCACCGACGCCGATCCGTGCAGCGTCCTCTTCCTGTCGAACCTCATCCCTGGCAAGGGTGCCGAGGACTTCGTGCGGATCGCCGGACTCCTCCTTCGTCGCACCGGGACCGAGCGCTGGCGTTTCACACTGGCGGGTTCGCCCGCCGATGCAGACGTCGTCGCAGCGGTCGAACGCGAACTGGTCGATGCCGACGTGGCGGCACGTGTCGCGGTCGTGGGCGCGCTCGGCGCGCCCGAGAAGTGGCAAGCGTTGGCGGTGTCGACGTGTCTTGCCTTCACGTCGTCGCTCGAAGAGGCGCAGCCGTTGACGATCGTCGAGGCGTTCGCGAGCGGCACGCCTGTGGTCGCGTACCGCACCGGCGGTGTTCCAGACCTCATCGAGCACGGTGTCAACGGCTTCCTCGTCGACGTCGGCGACGAGGATGCGTTCGCCGATGCCCTCGAGTCCCTGATCAGAGACCCTGCACTCCGCGGACGACTGTCCGCTGGCGCCTCGCGGACCTTCTCGGCGCGTCTGTCCGAGCTCGCCTACACGGACGCCTGGCGACACGTCCTCGACGAGAGCGCCCGATGAGCGTCCATCCCGCCACGACGTTCCTTCCGAGCCGTCGATCGTTCCGAGGACACCGCTGGCGAGCCCCGGCCCTGCCCTGGCTCACCTGGGTGGCGGTGACGATGGCGATCGTGATCGACACGAGTGGCCGTGTCGGTCTGGGGCCGGTGAGCCTCTCCGCGTTCATCTCGCTCGGTGTCATGGCGGTGCTCATCGCGCTGGCCCCGCTCGTCGTGGGAGCGGGACTCGCAACCGTCCCCTTGCCGTTGCTCCTGTTCTACGGCTTCGTCGTCGTCCGTCTCGTCTTCGCTCCCAACCCCGACGGGCTCCAGAACGCAGCGATCCTCACCATGTTCACCTTCGGCATCGCGTTCTCTGCGCGGTCGGCGACGGTGGAGATCGCCGGCGCGACGCTCCGGGTGTTCGCCGGTGTCGGTGTCCTGGTCGCCGTCCTGTTCGCCGTCGGCAGTGTGTCGGGTGCGGACGTCTACATGACCCGTGCATTCGCCCTCACTGCTCTCGTGCTGCTGTCCGCTGCGGTGGTGCTGCCACCGGCAGACCTCCTCGCCCGTGCCGCTCCGTTCGTGATCGTCGGGGCCATCGTGCTCAGCCTGTCCCGGACGGCGTCCGCGATCAGCATCCTCATGTTGGTGGGACTCGTCGTCCGGCTCCGCCGAGGACACCGGATCCTGCTCGCCTGCGGCGCGGTGACCGGCGTCGCGCTCGCCACCTGGGCGCTCCTGTCGACGTTCGCACCGTTGCGCGATCGCTTCCTCGTCGGTGACAACGCGGTCGAGGTCGGTGGCCTCGCGATCAACACCTCCGGCCGTTCGGCGCTCTGGGAAGCAGTCAGCCAGAACGCGATGCACGCGCCCTTCCTCGGCCATGGCCCGGGGTCGGCGGTCGTCTTCGTGACGGAACGGTTCGGTGGGATCACACAGCCGCACAACGAGTACCTCCGCGTCCTGCACGACGAGGGGCTCGTCGGACTGGTCCCGTTCGTCCTGGGCTGTCTGCTCGTGCTCATCCGTGTCGTCAAGCGGATCGCACGGACGGACCAGCCGATCCACTGGGCCGCGCTGTTCGCTCTAACGGCGACACTCGCTGCCGCCGCCACGGACAACGTCCTCGTCTACCCGTTCGTCCTGCTTCCCGCCGCGGTGCTCATCGGGCTGTCACTCGGCCTCCCCGTCGATCTCTCGGCAGGATCGAAGACGACAGGAAAACGCACACGAGCGCGTCGGGACAGAGCGGACGAACTCACCGGGGTGCTGCGATGAGTGGTCGACCAGACATCGCAGCCGTGATGAGCGCGTACAACGCCGTCGACACGATCGTCCCCGCCGTGCGCTCGCTCCTCGACCAGACCGAGGTCGCCTTGGAGGTCGTCGTGTTCGACGACGGATCGACGGACGGGACCGATCTCGCGCTGAGATCACTCGTCGATCCGAGGCTCCGCGTGCTCCGATCCCCGCACAACGTCGGTCGATCGATCGGACGCGAGCGCGCCATCCGAGCGACGACCGCAGCGGTGATCGCGATCGCAGACGCAGACGACGTCGCGCTCCCCGGAAGGCTCGCGGCGCACGTCCGTCAGCTTCGGGAGAACCCTGCCGCGGTCGCGACCTTCGGCAGGCTCGTCGAGCAGCGCGGCACGCGGACGATCCTCGCCGATCGGTTCCCGCACGACTCCGTCGCCGTCGACGCGATGTTCGAACGCGGTCAGATGCCGGTCGCGCACCCGGCGAGTGCGTTCCGTCGCGAGTGGTACCTCGACACCGGCGGGTACGACCCAGAGATCCGCTGGTGCGAGGACTACGACCTGTTCGCACGCGGATGGCGCCCCGGAGCCGTCGTCCCCGACCCCACGTCCGTCGTGCTCTACGCGTCCCCTGGCGCCGTCCGGTCGTGGCGCTACTGGTGGGAGAACGAGCGGCACCGTCGTGCGATCACCGCCCGTGTCCTCGCGGCCGGCCGTTCTCGAGCCGGTGCGACTCCCATCGCGCCCTACCTCCGTGCTGCCAGCGCCCCACCACGTCGCGCCGTCGAGGTGCTCCGGTACGTCGCCGTGTCAGCACGCGATGCCGTCCGTGAACGTCGGCGTCTCCACCGTTCCACCGAAGAAGAAAGCGGAAACAGATGAACACCACCAACACTGTCCTCGTCACCGGGGGCGCCGGCTTCATCGGCTGCGCACTCTCTGAGCGGCTTGCGAGCAGATTCGCCCGCTGGGTCGTCGTCGACTCGCTGCATCCGCAGGTCCATCCCGAGCGGGTGCGACCGGTCGGACTCCATGCTTCCGCAGAACTCGTGGTGGGTGACATCACGAGGAGCGAGGTCTGGGACGATGTGCTCTCGGACGTCCGCCCCGAGATCGTGATCCACCTCGCGGCAGAGACCGGAACAGCGCAGTCGCTCGACGAGGCGTCGCGACACGCTGAGGTGAACGTCGTCGGAACCACCCGCATGCTCGACGGGTTCGGCCGTCACGGCGTCGTCCCCGAGCGGATCCTCCTCAGCAGCAGTCGCGCGGTGTACGGGGAGGGGCGCTGGATGTCCGAGGCCGGTGACGTCCAGTACCCGGGCCAGCGCAGCCACGCGCAGCTCGAGCGTGGGGCGTGGAACTTCGACGGACTGTCACCGCTCCCCGCCCGCGCCGATGACAACGTCCCGCATCCGACCAGCGTCTACGGCTCGACCAAGCTGTCGCAGGAGCAGATCCTCGCGGCCTGGGTCGGCGCGCGGGACACGGCGTTGACCGTCCTGCGCCTGCAGAACGTCTTCGGGCCCGGGCAGTCCCTGACGAACAGCTACACCGGCATCGTCTCGCTGTTCTCCCAGCTCGCCCGTGCCGGGCAGAGCATCCCGATCTACGAGGACGGCGAGATCACCCGTGACTTCGTGTTCATCGACGACATCGCCGACGCCTTCGTGGCGGCGCTCGGGATGACTCGCTCGGTCGGGACCACGACGTTCGACATCGGGTCCGGCGTCCCGTCGACGATCAACGACCTCGCTCGGACGATCGCTCAGCACCACGGAGCGCCCGCTCCGCACGTCACCGGGGCGTTCCGTGACGGCGACGTCCGGTTCGCGGCGTGTGACGTCGCTCCGACGGTGGCCGCGATCGACTGGGAGCCGCAGTGGAACCTGGACGCCGGCGTCGTGCGCCTGCAGGACTGGATCGACGGCCAACTCGGAACCGCAGCCGAGGCACTCCTGGCCAGCTGAGGTTTCTGCGCAGGAAGCCCCGGCTGCTCCGTGTGGAGTGGCCGGGGCTTCCTGCTGCCCCTGGGAGGTCGGCAGGGGGGAGGCGACGCCGATGCCACTCCGTGCGATGGATCAGTTCGACGGCGATCCTGAGCGAACGACGATGCCCCGGCTGCTCGGGATGAGCAGCCGGGGCATCGTCGTTGTGCGGGGGCGTTGCACGCTCGCGTGCGCGCTACTCCGCAGTGATCTCGTTCTGCGCGCCCTTGTCGTCGACCGTGGGCGTGTTCCCGGCCTTGACCACGTTGCCGTTCGAGCCGGCGCCGATGGTCACCGACCCGACCGACTTCGCGTGGACCGAGTTGATGGCACCCGCGATCGACACGTGCTCAACGGCTCCCGTCACGGTGACGAGTGAATTGGAAGCGGAGATCTCGAGGTTCGTGCAGTCGCCCTTCACGGTGAGCTCGGCGCTGTCGTCGGTGACCTTCGCAGTCCCGTCCTTGCATGCGACGTCCTTCTTGACCGCGGGCCCGGCGGGCGACGTGGCTGACGGGGTGGAGCTGGGCTTCGCGGTGTTCGTCTCTGCCGCCGAGCAGCCCGCGAGGGTGGCGAGGGCGAGTGCTGCGGTGGCGATGGTGATCGGCTTGATGAACTGCATGAGGGGATCCTGACGTCGAAGGCGTTGTGTGGATGGAAGGGTCGAGGCCCAGGTCGCGGTGAGCGAGCCTGGGCCTCGACGAGCGCTCCGGATTCGGAGTGCTCAGCTCACCGTGAAGGAGAACCGCGCGGTCGTGTCCGCCCCAGGCAGGGACTGCAGCACGGTGCCCGAGTAGCTGCCGGGTGCCAGCGTCACGGTCGACGTCAGCGTCCAGGTGCCGTCGTCCTTGACCGATCCCTCGGCCAGGGTGGTGCCGCCGGAGCCCTTGATGACCAGGGGAGCCTTGGGCGTGCCCTTGCCGGAGAACACCGGCGTGCCGTTGGTCAGACTCGCGCCGATCGCCGGGCTCTCCAGCGTCACCGCAGTGAACTCGATGCGGAACTGGAACGGGGCGGTGGTCACCTTGCCGTCAGCGACCTGTCGAACGGTCCCGGAGTAGGAACCGGCTCCGAGAGCGATCGTCGAGGTGACGTCGAAGCGGCCATCGCTGCGCACCTTGCCCGATGCGAGCTGCGTCCCGGAAGCACCGGTGACGGTGATGTCGGCGTTCGGGGTCCCGGTGCCGCTGAAGACCGGGTTCGGGGTGGTGACCACCGCGTCCTGGCCGGGAGCGGTCAGCGAGACGGGGATCATCGGTGCGACGATCGTGAACCGGAAGTCCGCCGAGGTGGTCTTGCCGTTGACGGTCTGCCATGCCTTGCCGGCGTACTCGCCGTTGGCGAGCGCAACCGCCGAGGGGACCGACCAGGTGCCGTCGGCCTTGACCGTCGTGGTGGCGAGGGTCGTGCCGTAGGTGCCCTTGACCTCGATGGTCGCGCCGGCCTGGCCCGTACCGGTGAACACGGGGTTGGTGTCCGTGACCTCAGCGCCGATCGCCGGGGTTTCCAGCGCCACCGGGGCGATGTTCTGCACGACGGTGAACCGGAAGTCCGCCGAGGTGGTCTTGCCGTTGACGGTCTGCCATGCCTTGCCGGCGTACTCGCCGTTGGCGAGCGCAACCGCCGAGGGGACCGACCAGGTGCCGTCGGCCTTGACCGTCGTGGTGGCGAGGGTCGTGCCGTAGGTGCCCTTGACCTCGATGGTCGCGCCGGCCTGGCCCGTACCGGTGAACACGGGGTTGGTGTCCGTGACCTCAGCGCCGACCGCCGGGGTTTCCAGCGTCACCGGGGCGATGTTCTGGCCGACGGTGAACTTGAAGTCGCCGTGGTGGTCGTGCCGGTGACGGTCTGGGATGCCGTTCCGGCGTAGCTGCCGATCGCGAGCGCAACCGCCGAGGGGACCGACCAGGTGCCGTCCGCCTTGACCGTGGTCGAGGCGAGGACGGTGCCGTAGGTGCCCCGCACGACGACGGTTGCTCCGACGGTGCCGCGGCCTTCGAACACCGGGTTCGGCGTTGAGACGTCCGAGTCGATCGCGGGAGCGGTCAACGTGACCGGGACCATCGCCTTGACGACGAAGTTGATCGGTGCGCTCGTGCTCTCACCCTTGAGCGGTGTCTGGACCGCGGTGAGCATGTAGCTGCCGTCGACGAGGTCGAAACCGGCCGGGACGCTCCACTTGCCGTCCTTGACGGTGGTGGTCGCGACGACCCTGCCGGTCGCGCCCTTGATCTCGATCGTGGCGCCTTCGTCACCCGTGCCGGAGAACACCGGACGCTTGTCGGTCACGTTCGACCCGTTCGCCGGAGTCTCCACGACAATCGGAGCGACCGGGTTCGCGGCCTCACCGATCGTGGTCTTCGTGGTGGAGGTGGTGTCGAAGGAGCCTTCGACAGCGGTCCCGACGAGCTTGGTCGTCATCGCCGAGGTCGCCTCGGGCGCGTCAGCCGGGGTCTCGATGTCGATGCCCCAGCGCAGCAGGGACGCGTCCGGCAGCGTCCACGTGGACGTGGTCGGCTTGAACGTGTAGGTGTAGGTCTTGCCGTCCATGGACAGGTCACCGTTGGTGAGGGTCAGGGAACGGTTCGTCCAGCCCTCGCCGGGCTTCTGGTAGCTGCCCTGGATGGTGTCCTGGCCCTCGGCGAAGACGGTGCCCTCGGGAGCGGTGAAGGTGACCTTCGCATCCGGTCGGGACACATCGCCCTGGGTCTGGAACTGCGCCTGGACCTTCGTGGTGGCGTCGCGCTCGAGCGTGACGGCGGGGCCGTCCTGCCCGACGATCGCGGACGCGTTGATCGTGACCTCGAGGATCTTGTCGTCGATGTCCTTGTTGTCGATCATCTGCACGACGCGGAGGGAGTTGTCGCCGTCCTTCAGGCCCGTGACGGTCATGGTCCAGGACCCGTCGGCGGCGACCCGGACCGGGACGCCGGTGCCGGGGATGTAGACGAACGCGCCGGGCGTTGCGGTGCCGGAGATGACCGCGGACTTGCCGGCCTGGTTCACCGAGTCCACCTTCGCCGTCAACGGCTGCTCCGTGACCTCGATGTGGGTCGAGGTCGCTGCGGCCGCGCGGAACGTGCCGACCGAGCTGGTGCCGTTGAAGACGAAGCCCATCTTGTCGGTTCCACCACGCGTGGCTTCGGGGACGTTGACCTTCATCATGAAGCGGTACTGCTGACCCGCGGGACGGGTTCCTGCCCAGTCGGCATCGAACGTGATCGTCTTCCCGGCGTCCGAGAGACGACCATCGGTCAGCGGGATCGTCGTCGAAGCGGACCATTCCTCGGCCCCGACGGCGCGGTACGCGCCCTGGACCGTGGACTGCGCATCGAACGTAGCGCCCTCCGGCGCGGTGAGCGTGACCGTGCCGTCGACGTTTTCACGTGCCTCGTTGTTCTGCACCACCATCGGCACGTCCGTGGTCGTACCGCGGGCGAGCTCGATCGGGCCCTGGTCGACGCCGACGAGCGTGCCGCCCTCGACCAGGTTGACCGTGACGTCCTTGCGGTCGTGCTCGACGTTGTTGATCTTCTGGATCGCGGTCAGCGTGTTCGTCCCGTTCGCGAGCCCCGAGACGGTCATCGACCAGGTCCCGTCGCTCGCGACCGTGACGCTCTGGCTGCCGATCGTCACCGTCGCACCCGGTGTCGCCGTGCCGGAGAGGACCGCCGACTTGGCGGAGTAGTCCACGGACGTGACTGTTGCAGACAGCGCTGCGGTTGCATCCGCGAGGTCGCCACGCAGGACGGCGTCGGCGTAGTGCTCTGCTGTGAGGTGGGTGATCGACATAAAGCCGCTATCACCCGGGTCGGAGGCCCCGATCGTGTAAGTGGACCCGACCGGACGGAGTCCCGGGCCAGAAACGAACTGATTGTAGACGTTGGTCCACTCCCAGTCCTGGTTCGCAGCTCCAGTGCAGGCACGTCCGAGAACGACGCTGCCGACCGACAAACTTGACGGCTGCAAGCACAAGTCCGCGGCAGATCCAGTACCTCGGATCGGGCCACGATTTCCAGCTGCAGGGAAGGTATATGTACCCGCGGATGACTGTGCGGTTGCCTTCGATTGGCTCCACACCCTGCCAGGAGCAGCGTTCAAGGTCGGAGCCGCGACGCCCACGAATGCCCTGGGGTCTGTCGACCCCGTCCGATTCAGCTGAACGAACTTGCCGATGAGTCGATCACTCGCCTGTGTTTCTGCACTGGACGGTTCGGGAGCGGCAGTGGCGGAAGCGGCAGGGGCGCCGAACGACAAACCAGAGACGATGGTGGCTGCGGCCAGCCCGGCCGCGCCCATGGACTTGAGAGCTGTCGAAGCCCTCTTCTTGTGAGACATGTGCATCTTTCGAGACGGGCCGCAGGATGCGGCCGTGCGGGAAGGGACACGCCACAGTTCGCCGAAGCGAATGCAGCATGTAGATACAGAATATCACTTGATATGCCAGTCGTTGACCCCTCGCTTGCGCTGTGAGTTGAGTGTGATCACCGCAACTTTGTCTGCCCGACGTTGACGCGCCTCCTGACCGGTGTAGAGTTGAGCCATGCGGACGCAAGTTCGCAACAGACTTCGCACCACCAGCACTGACAGAAGGAGTACCCACACATGGGACGTGCAGTAGGCATCGACCTCGGAACCACCAACTCGGTCGTCAGCGTGCTCGAGGGCGGTGAGCCCACCGTCATCGCCAACGCCGAGGGCATGCGCACCACGCCGTCGATCGTGGCGTTCACGAAGGACGGCGAGGTGCTGGTCGGCGAGACCGCCAAGCGCCAGGCCGTGACGAACGTCGACCGCACCATCGCGTCGGTCAAGCGTCACGTCGGCACCGACTGGACCACCGAGATCGACGGCAAGAAGTACACGCCGCAGGAGATCTCGGCTCGCACCCTCGGCAAGCTCAAGCGCGACGCCGAGCAGTACCTCGGTGAGGACGTCACCGACGCGGTCATCACCGTGCCGGCGTACTTCAACGACGCCGAGCGCCAGGCCACGAAGGACGCCGGTGAGATCGCCGGCCTCAACGTCCTCCGCATCATCAACGAGCCGACTGCGGCCGCTCTGGCCTACGGCCTCGACAAGGGCAAGGAAGACGAGCTCATCCTGGTCTTCGACCTCGGTGGCGGCACGTTCGACGTCTCCCTGCTCGAGGTGGGCAAGGACGACGACTTCTCGACGATCCAGGTCCGCGCGACCTCCGGTGACAACCGCCTCGGTGGCGACGACTGGGACCAGCGCATCGTCGACTACCTGGTCAAGAAGTTCAAGGACGAGCACGGCGTCGACCTGTCCACGGACAAGATCGCCAAGCAGCGCCTGAAGGAAGCGGCTGAGCAGGCCAAGAAGGAACTGTCGTCGCAGATGTCGGCGAACATTCAGCTCCCGTACCTGACGCTCACCGCCGAGGGCCCGCTGAACCTGGACGAGACCATCTCGCGCGCGCAGTTCGAGCAGATGACCTCCGACCTGCTCGACCGCACCAAGAAGCCGTTCAACGACGTCATCAAGGAAGCCGGTGTCTCGGTCAACGACATCGCCCACGTGGTCCTCGTCGGTGGCTCGACCCGCATGCCCGCCGTGGCCGAGGTCGTCAAGTCGCTGACCGGTGGCAAGTCCCCGAACCAGGGCGTGAACCCGGACGAGGTCGTCGCCGTCGGCGCCGCACTGCAGGCCGGCGTGCTGAAGGGCGAGCGCAAGGACGTCCTGCTCATCGACGTCACGCCGCTGTCGCTCGGCATCGAGACCAAGGGCGGCCTGATGACGAAGCTCATCGACCGCAACACCGCGATCCCGACCAAGCGGAGCGAGACCTTCACGACCGCTGACGACAACCAGCCGTCGGTCGCGATCCAGGTCTTCCAGGGCGAGCGCGAGTTCACCCGCGACAACAAGCCGCTCGGCACCTTCGAGCTCACCGGCATCGCGCCGGCTCCCCGTGGCGTACCGCAGGTCGAGGTCACGTTCGACATCGACGCCAACGGCATCGTGCACGTGTCCGCCAAGGACAAGGGCACCGGCAAGGAGCAGTCGATGGTCATCTCCGGCGGCTCGTCGCTGCCGAAGGAGGACATCGAGCGCATGGTCCGCGAGGCCGAGGAGCACGCCGCCGAGGACAAGGCTCGTCGCGAGGCCAACGAGCGTCGCAACCAGGCCGAGCAGCTCGTCTACTCGATCGAGAAGCTCATCAAGGAGAACGACGAGAAGCTCCCCGCGGACGTCAAGTCCGAGGTGCAGGCCGACGTCGACGCGCTCAAGTCCGCTCTCGCGGGCGAGGACGACGACGCCGTGAAGACCGCCTTCGACAAGCTCAACGAGTCGCAGGGCAAGCTCGGCCAGGCCATCTACAGCCAGCAGGACGCAGCAGCCGGCACCGCCGGTGGGGAGCAGCCCGCGGGTGAGCAGCCGGCCGACGACGAGGACATCGTCGACGCCGAGGTCGTGGACGACGAGGACGACAAGGACAAGAAGTAACGATGACGGATCCCAAGGACAACGCGCCCCACGAGGACGAGCCCCAGGTCGAGGGCGACGCCACGAACGCTGCCGAGCCCGAGGACCTCATCGAGGCGGAGGGGCCCGACGTCGAAGTACCGACGGACGGCCCCGCCGCCGGGGGCCCGGCGGCCGACGCAGCGAACGACCTCTCCCCGGAGGACGAAGCACTGCTCGCCGACGCAGCCCGCGGCATCGCCGAGGACAAGCTGAGCACCGAGGACCGCGACCTCGTCGCCGAGATGCGTGCGGACATGCTCCGTGCGCAGGCCGAGCTGGTGAACTTCCGGAAGCGCGTCGAGCGTGACCGTGAGGCCAACCGCGAGGTCGCCATCGCCGAAGTGGTGCGGGCACTGCTGCCGGCGCTCGACGACCTCACCCGGGCCGAGGCCCACGGTGACCTCGCCGAGGGCCCGATGCAGGTCATCGGCCAGAAGATCCGCGCGGGCTTCGAGAAGTTCAAGCTCGTGCAGATCGGCGAGAAGGGCGAGGCGTTCGACCCGAACATCCACGAGGCGATCGTCCAGCTCCCCACCCCGGGTGCCACCGGACAGACCGTCGCGGACGTCGTCGAGCCGGGCTACAAGCTCGGTGAGCGGGTCCTCCGCGCGGCCAAGGTCGCGGTGGCCGTCCCGGCCTGAGCCGGGTCCCCACGGTGACGACAGAAGAAGGCAGGTGATCCATGGCCAGTCAGGATTGGTTCGACAAGGACTTCTACAAGGTCCTCGGCGTGTCCAAGGACGCCTCCGACGCCGAGCTGAAGAAGACGTACCGGAAGCTCGCGCGGCAGTTCCACCCGGACTCCAACCCGGGTGACGCCGCCGCCGAGAACCGCTTCAAGGAGATCAGCGAGGCGTACTCGGTGCTCTCCGACAAGGAGCAGCGCCAGGAGTACGACCAGGTCCGCGCGATGGGATCCGGCGCCCGCTTCACGGCGGGCGGCGGAGGCCAGGGCGGGTTCGAGGACGTCTTCGGCGGGATGTTCGGGCAGCAGGGCGGTGGCGGACAGCGCGTCCGCTTCGGCCAGGGCGGCCCGGGCGGTGCCGGCGGTTTCGAGGACATCCTCGGCGGGATGTTCGGCGGGGGTGGTGGCTTCGGTCAGACCTCCGGCGGCTACCGCGGCTTCGGTGGGCCGACGAAGGGCCGCGACGTCACGGCGTCGACGACCCTCGACTTCACCACGGCGATCGCCGGTGACACTGTCAAGCTGTCGCAGGGCAACGGTCGACCGGTGAACGTCCGCATCCCCGCGGGTGTCGCCGACGGTCAGAAGATCCGTCTGCGCGGCCGCGGCGAGCCATCGCCCGACGGTGGTGAGGCCGGTGACCTCGTGGTCGCCGTGTCGGTGCGGAAGCACCCGGTGTTCGAGCGCGACGGGCTCAACCTGCGCGTGGACGTCCCCGTGACGTTCACCGAGGCAGCGCTCGGCGCGACGATCGAGGTCCCGACGCTCGGCGGTTCGCCCGTGAAGCTCAAGGTCGCCCCCGGCACGCCGTCGGGTCGCGTCCTGCGCGTCAAGGGCCGTGGCGTCACGACGAAGAACGGCACGGGCGACCTGCTCGCGACCGTCCAGGTCGCGGTGCCGTCGCACCTGTCGGACAAGCAGCGCGAGGCCGTCGAGGCACTCGCGGCTGCGCTGCCCGACGAGAACCCCCGCGAGGACCTCCTCGCCAAGGCGCGCGACTAGCGCGTGCAGCCACAGCAGTAGACCAGGCCTGGAGGCTCGGCGCGGCTCCGTCAGGAAGCCGCCCCGAGCCTCCAGGCTGGTTTCCACACCACGCGGACGACGGAAAGGAACGCGCCATGACCGACATGGACGAGAACTCGCCCGTCTTCGCGATCGCGGTCGCTGCGGAGCTCGCCGAGATGCACCCGCAGACGCTCCGGCAGTACGACCGGCTCGGCCTGGTCGTGCCGGGACGCACCCGGGGCGGGTCGCGGCGCTACTCGATGCGCGACGTGGTGCAGCTTCGCGAGATCGCGCGCCTCGGCTCCGAGGGGGTGTCGCTGGAGGGCATCCGGCGGGTGCTCGACCTGGAGAACGAGAACAAGGCGCTGCGTGACCGGGTGCGGGAGCTCGAGTCGGCGCTGGCCGACCAGCTCATCAACCGGCCCGGTGCACGGGTCTTCGCCGCCACCGCGAGTGGTGCGGCGATCTCGCTCAAGGCGGGGTCGCGACCGCAGCGGAACACGCAGATCGTGCTCTACCGCGGGCCGCGCTGAGTGTCGGAGAGCGGCGAGCGCCCCCGGTGACCATCTGGTCACCGGGGGCGTTCTGCGAGCCGGGGCTCAGTTGATGGTGAAGCGGACGGGGGCTTCGGTCGTGGCGTTGTCGGGTGCGATCCTCACCGCGACACGTCAGCCGCCGGGTACGCTGACGCGGTGCCAGACTTCGCCGACCTCTTCCGCCGACGCGACGACGACGCGCCCGACCTCATCGCGATCGACGGCACCGACCGCTTCCTGCTCGACGAAGCACCGCACGTGCACGGCGACGCACTCCGGCAGCCCGGCGAGGTCGCGGTCGTCGACGACCGGTACGGGGTGCTGACGCTCGGCCTCATCACGCAGTACGGGGCGAGCGACATCCGCGTCGTGCAGGACTCTCTGGTGGGGGAGCGGGCGCTCGAGGCCAACGCTGGCACGTTCGGACTGCGCGGCTTCCACCACCCCGACTCGCTCGAGGACGCCTTCCGCGACGTGCGGCTCGTGGTGCTGCGGCTGTCGAAGTCGCACGATCGGCTCGACGAGATCGCCCGCGCGGTCGCCCGGTTCGCGGCACCCGACGTGGTGCTGCTCTGCGGCGGCAACGTGAAGTACATGCACGTGACGCAGAACGACGTGCTCCGGCGCTCGTTCGGCGAGGTCACGGCTTCCAGGGGGCGCGGCAAGTCCCGGTTGCTCATCGCGCAGGACCCCCTGCGAGCGCAGGCCGACCGCGCCGCCACGACGAACCCCTGGCCCCGGTCGGTGCACGTCGACGACCTCGGCATGACCCTGGTCGCGCACGGCGGCGTGTTCGCCGGGGCGTCGCTCGACCAGGGCACGCGGGTGCTGCTGGACGCGATGGACCAGGCGGTCCCGACCGCTCGTACCGTCGTCGACCTGGGGTGCGGCAACGGCGTGATCGCCGCTGCGGTGGCTCGCCGACGTCCCGCGGTCCGGGTGATCGCCACCGACGTGTCCCGGATCGCGGTCGAGTCGACGCGCGCGACGGCGGAGGCCAACGGCGTGGCCGACCGGGTGACGGTGCTGCGGACCGACGCGGGCGACGAGCTCGCCGAGGGGTCTGCGCAGCTCGTGCTCTGCAACCCGCCCTTCCACGCGGACACCACGGTGACCACGGACACGGCCGAGGCGATGTTCCGGAACGCGGCCACGATCCTCCAGGCCGGCGGTGAACTGTGGTGCGTCTGGAACACGCACCTGCGCTACCGGCCGGTGCTCTCGCGCCTGGTCGGGCCGACCCGTGAGGTCGTCCGGACCCCGAAGTTCACGGTGACGGCCTCGGTCGCGACCAACCGCTGACGGCGAGAGCCGCCCGGGCTGACCCGGACGGCTCTCGCGACGGTGCTGGGACCGATCAGGCCGGCACGTAGTCGAACGTGTCGGGGTCGGGGCCCGTGCGGTGACCCTTGTCGAGGGCGGTGATGTCCGTCATGTCCTCGTCCGAGAGCTCGAAGTCGAAGATCGCGAAGTTCTCCTCGACGCGGGCACGCGTGACGGACTTCGGGAACACGATGTCGCCGCGCTGGATGTGCCAGCGGAGGACCACCTGGGCCGGGGACTTGCCGACCGACGCGGCGACGCGGGTGATGGTCTCGTCGTCGAGGACGAGGCCCTGTGCGATGGGGGACCACGCCTCGGTCGCGATGCCGAGCTCGCGGTTCACGGCGCGGAGGTCGTCCTGCACGAGGTACGGGTGCACCTCGATCTGGTTGACCGACGGCGGGACGTCGGTCTCGGCGCGCAGGCGGTGCAGGTGGTGCGCCTGGAAGTTCGAGACGCCGATCGAGCGGGCGGTGCCGGCGTGGTACAGCTCCTCGAGGGCCTTCCACGTCGGGACGAAGTCCGAGACGGTGGGCAGCGGCCAGTGGATGAGGAACAGGTCGGTGTAGCCGCCGAGCAGGTCGGCCGACTTCTTGCCGTTCTCCAGCGCCGCGGCCGGATCGTGGAACCCGTTGTTGAGCTTCGAGGTGACGAAGACCTCGGAACGGTCGATGCCGGACTCGGCGATCGCCTCGCCGACCTCCTTCTCGTTGCCGTACATCTCGGCGGTGTCGATGTGGCGGTAGCCGACCTCGAGCGCGGCCAGTGTGGCGGCCTTCGTCTCGGAGGGGTCGATCTGGAAGACACCGAAGCCGAGCTGCGGGATGGTCTTGCCGTCGTTCAGGGTGATGTTCGGAACGGTCATGGTGCCATGCAACCAAACGCCCCTCAGCGCCCATCCCGGCAACGCCCAGGAACGGCGACACCGGGCGCGCCGTTCACGCGAGCGCAGCCGTGATGTACGCCTGCAGGGCCTGCCCGTAGGCGATGGCCGGCACCTCGGACGCGAAGCTGCGGTCGGCCCCGCCGATCGTCGCCGTCACGGTGAAGACCACGCGACCGCCGACCTGCACCCGGGTCAGTCCGATGAACGAGGGCCCGAGGAGTTCGCGGAGCTGGTCCTCGCGGGGCAGCCAGAGCGACTCGGTGGCGGTGACCGAGTCGAGCGCCCACTCGGTGGTGCCGTTGAAGCCGAGGATCGTGCCGGTGGGGGAGTCGTGCCGCTCGACGGTCATCTCGGACACCGTGTAGACGTCGTCGTCGATGCCGGGCTTGTCGATCACGAACCGGTCCCCGGTCTCGGGGTGCCAGCGGAGGCCGGCGTCACGGAGGGACCTGGCGAGTTCGACGGTGATCACGTTCCCACCTTGCCCGCGCGACCCGCCCCTGTCACCACCTAGGTTGCCGAAAGCATCCCGTACTAGCATCGCCGAGCACCCCTCGCGCGAGCGCAACCCGTTCGTGCGCGCGACGTGACGACGCCCGGGCAACCGGTGCCGAGCCTCCAGGCCGTGGGAACCGGCCATGGGTCGGACCGCCGGTCGGCGTCCCCGACCGAGGCTGACGGACACCCTGCCGCCGAAGAGAAGGACCCGCATGACCCTCGAACGCGAGGAACTCCGCGACGACTGGACAGTGACCCTGGCCGGGGGAACCGGCGCGCCGGACGGTGTCGCGGGCCGTGCCATCCCGGCGACGGTGCCGGGCCAGGTGCACACCGACCTGGAGCGGGAGGGCCTGCTGCCGGACCCGACGTTCCACCTGAACGAGCAGCCCGCCAAGTGGGTCGGACGTGCCGACTGGGCCTACCGCCGCACGGTCGACGTCGACCCGCGGGGCCACGAGCGCGTCGACCTGGTCTGCGACGGCCTGGACACGGTCGCGGAGCTCAGCCTGGACGGCGTCGTCGTGGGCACGACCCGCAACATGCACCGTCGCTACCGGTTCGACGCCCGGGTGCAGACGGGGTCCGGCGGTACCACGAAGGACCTCGAGATCCTGTTCGAGTCGCCCTACCGCGAGGCCGGCCGGGTCGCCGCGAAGGCGGGCAGCATGCCCGGTCCGTACGACGAGCCGTTCCCGTACATCCGCAAGATGGCGTCGAACTTCGGCTGGGACTGGGGCCTGACGGCGGTCACGAGCGGCCCCTGGCGGCCGGTCGCGATCGAGCGTTGGTCGACCGCTCGCCTGCGCGAGGTCCGCCCGCTCGTCGACGTCGAGGCCGGCGAGGGCGTGCTCGATGCGCACATCACCGTCGAGCGCTCGGGCATGAACGACCTGGACCAGGACGGCGAGGACGACGACCTCGTGCTCGTCGTCACCGTCAGCGGCGAGACCGAGGACGGCGGCACCACACGCCAGCGATCCCGCGCGCAGCTGACCCCGAAGGACGACGAGACGGTCGTCACCGTGCGCGTCCCCGAGGCGCGGCGCTGGTGGCCGCACGGCTACGGTGCGCAGCCGCAGTACGACGTCGTGGTCGAGCTGCAGACCGTCGACGGCGAGGTGCTCGACCGCGACACGTTCCGCACCGGGTTCCGGTCGACCCGCATCGAGACCCAGGTCGACGGCATCGGCCGCCCCTTCGCCGTGCACGTCAACGGCACGCTCATCGACGTCCGGGGCGTCAACTGGATCCCCGACGACGTCATCGTCTCGCGCGTCGACCGTGCCCGACTCGAGTCCCGGTTGGGTACCGCGGCCTCGCTCGGGACGAACCTCGTGCGCGTCTGGGGCGGCGGAGTGTACGAATCGCGCGACTTCTACGAGGTCTGCGACGAACTCGGTCTGCTGGTCTGGCAGGACTTCCCGTTCGCGTGCTCGGCCTACCCCGAGGTCGAGCCGATCCGCAGCGAGGTCATCGCCGAGGCGCGGGACAACGTCGCCCGGCTCGCCCGTCACCCCTCGCTGGTGGTCTGGAACGGCAACAACGAGAACATCTGGCTGCACGACGCCGACGGCTGGGGTGCGGAGCTGGGCGATCGGGGCTGGGGACTCGACTACTACCTCGACCTGCTGCCGACCATCGTCGACGCCGTCGACCCGTCGCGCTTCTACACGGTCGCGTCGCCGTGGTCCGGCTCCGAGTCGCTGCCCGCGAACGAGGTCGACCACGAGACGCACCATTCGTGGGACGTCTGGAACCGGCTGCCCGACACCGCCTACCGCGAGTCGGTGCCGCGGTTCGTGTCCGAGTTCGGCTGGCAGGCGCCGCCCGCCTGGCGCACGCTGCGCGAGGCGGTCACGGACTCGCCGCTCCGGGTGGACTCGCCCGGTGTGGTCCACCACCAGAAGGCGGCCGACGGGATGGCCAAGCTGGCCCGCGGGCTGGAGCCGCGCTTCGGCGCGGTCGACCCGGCCGCGTTCGACGCGTGGCACTACCTGACGCAGCTGCAGCAGGCGCGGGCGATCGCGACCGGCATCGAGCACTGGCGCACGCACTGGCCGCGCAACACCGGCGTCGTGGTGTGGCAGCTGAACGACCTGTGGCCGGTGTCGTCGTGGTCGGCGATCGACTCGGCGGGGCGGCTGAAGCCGCTGGCGCACGAGCTGCGCCGCCTGTACGACGACGTGCTGCTGACGATCCGTCCGGTGTCGTCGGTGTCGGTGACGCCGGGTGCGGGTGCGGGTGCGGGTGCGGAGCGGACTGGAGGCCCGGATCACCCGGGTGGGTCGGCTGCGGTCGGTGAGACGGCCGACCTGGGCGAGCTCGCGGACACGCTCTCGCTGGGTGTCTCGCCCGGCGCGTTCGGGTCCTCACCGGTCGAGGTGGCCGTCCGGTCGACCCGCACCGGTCACGACAGCGTGGTGCGGGTGCGCCGGATCACCACGGCCGGCACGATCCTGGCCGAGGTGTCACTGCCGGTCCGGTTGTCCGGTGCCGGCGTCGCGGTGGTGTCGCTGCCCGAGTCGGTCGGTGTCGTTGACGACCCGGCGAACGAGCTCATCGTCGCGGACATGGACTGGCGCCGCGCCGTCTGGACCCCCGGCCCCGACGCTGCAATCCGCTGGGAGCCCGCCCGCTACCGGACCTCGTTCGCGGTGGTCGACGGTGGTCTGGACCTGACGGTCGAGGCCGACTCGCTCGTGCGCGACCTGCTGGTGCAGCCGGACCGGGTCGCGGACGGCGGCACGGTCGATCGTGGGTTCATGACGCTGCTGCCCGGGGAACGGGTGGTGTTCCGGCTCGGCGGTGTGACCGAAGCGGACGTGCCGGCGCTGCGAACGGAGCCGGTCCTCTGGAGTCTGGACCGCGCGCTCGCTCGTTGATATGCAGTACGGCACGCTGATATATTCTTTCTCGCGCCGCTCGTTGTCGTGACCTGAGCGACTCCGGCGTCCGATCGACCTCCTCGTCGACCGGTCGACAGGAGGTCTCACATGTCGCTCGCCATGCGCCCACCCACCGGGGCGGTGCCGACCGTGCTGGACCCGACCGTGCTGCACTCGACCGTGCTGCACCGGAGCGTCCCTGTGTCTTCCCCTGCCGGGGCTGCCGGGGCCACCGCGTCGCACCGGACGGTCGCTCCGGCGGGGGCGCGCCGAGGGTTCGTCCCCGCGGTGGCGCTGCTCGACCTCGTGCTGCTGCTCGCCGCGTTCGTCATCGCCCACGTCGCGCGGTTCCCCTGGGAGCTCGCGTCCGTCCGGCCGCGGTCCGGCTGGTTCGAGTTCGTCGTGGCCCCCGCCATCGTCGTGGTGTGGATGCTCCTGCTCTCGGTGTTCCGCACCCGTGACCCCCGGATCGCCGGCATCGGCGGCGACGAGTACCGCCGCCTGGTCACCGCGAGCCTCGTCGCGGTCGCCGGTGTCGCGGTCGTGGCGTACGCAGCGCAGCTCGACCTGGCTCGCGGGTACGTCGCGATCGCGTTCCCGTTGGGGCTCGTGTTCCTGGCGCTCGGCCGCAAGGGGGTCCGGACGGTGCTCGCCCGGAGCCGTGCCAGGGGTGAGCACCTGCAGGACGTCCTGATCGTCGGCGACGCCGAGGACGTCCGGTACGTGGGCGCGCGGATCGCCGCCGCACCGAGCGCCGGCTACCGAGTGCGTGCCGTCGTGACGGACTGTGCTCCGGTCGGGGCCGAGGTCGACCTGGGGGTGGCCACGGCTCCTGTCGTCGGCGGCATCGAGGACGTGCTCGCGCACGCCCGGGCCGAGGGTGTGTCGGCCGTCGTCGTCGCGGGTGCGGTGCGCGGTGGGCACGCGCGCCTGCGGCGACTCGGGTGGCAGCTCGAGGAGCACGGCGTCGAGCTCGTGGTGTCCTCTCCCCTGGCCGACATCGCCGCCGGGCGGGTGCACGAGCGCCCCGTGGACGGGTTGCCGCTCATGCACGTCGAGACGCCCGACTACCGCCGACGCGCGGGCAAGCGGGCACTCGACGTCGTCGGCGCCGCGCTCGGCCTGACGCTGCTCTCCCCCGTCCTCGCCGTGGTCGCGCTGGCGATCCGCGCCGACGACGGCGGGCCGGTCTTCTTCCGGCAGGTCCGCGTCGGTCGCGGTGGCGCGGAGTTCCCGATCCTGAAGTTCCGGACCATGTGCGTCGACGCCGAGGCGCGCATGGCTGCCCTGCAGTCCGAGAACGAGGGCGCCGGTCCGCTGTTCAAGATGAAGGACGACCCGCGGGTGACCCGGGTCGGTGCGTTCCTGCGACGGACCTCACTCGACGAACTGCCGCAGCTGTGGAACGTGTTCACCGGTTCGATGAGCCTGGTCGGCCCACGGCCTGCCCTGCCACGCGAGGTCGCGCTGTACGAGGACTTCGCGGACCGCCGACTCCTCGTGACCCCGGGGATCACCGGCCTGTGGCAGGTCAGCGGCCGATCGGACCTCGACTGGGCCGAAGGGGTCCGGCTCGACCTGCACTACGTCGAGAACTGGTCGTTCCTGCACGACCTCGTGATCCTCGCCCGCACCGTCCCGTCGGTGCTGCGGTCCCGCGGCGCGTACTGAGAGCGCTGCGCTTCCCTGTACGAACGGTGTCCGTTCCGGTGCCCGGCCTGGGCATCCAGGGGTGGGGGAGTTACGATGGACGCACACGGACTTCCGCCGCGTGGGTCGACGACGATCACCGGACGGCGACCAGTTCCACAACAAGGAGTCATGATGCTCGGAAACCTCGGCGGCATTCACCTGCTGATCATCCTCGGGATCGTCATCCTGCTGTTCGGCGCGACCAAGCTCCCGGCGCTCGCCAAGGGCCTCGGCCAGTCGATCAACATCTTCAAGAAGGAGATGTCCGACGACGAGAAGAAGGCCCAGGCCAACGGCACGGCGCCGGACGGCACGGTGCACAACAGCACCGTCCAGAACGCTCCCGCCGAGCCGACCGCCGGTCCGGTCCTGAACCCGGGGCCGAGCGCGCAGCCGAACACCGACTCCCGGCGTTAGGACACCCAGCCCCGTCCTGTCGGCAGCCCCCGCGACCACATCGGTCGCGGGGGCTTCGTCGTGCGGGATCGACCGCGGGGTACCCCGTGCCGCAGGATGAGCACATGACCGCTCCCGTTCCCGTCCCGGCCCCCGTGCCGCACGGAGTCGCGCCGCTCCGGGACGACCGGCGGATCGTGCTGGTGGTGGCGATCCTGGCGTCGTTCGTCGTCGGGCTCGACTCGAGCGTCGTGAACGTCGCGCTCCCCGCGATCCGGCAGGAGCTCGGCGGCGGACTCGTCGTGCAGCAGTGGGTCGTCGACGCCTACCTGGTCACCCTCGGCTCGCTCATCCTGGTCGCCGGCAGCCTGTCCGACCTGTTCGGCCGGGTCCGGATCATCACGTGGGGGCTCGTGGTCTTCGGGATCGCGTCCGTGGCGTGCGCCATCGCCCCGACCGGCGAGGTGCTCATCGTCGCGCGGGCGCTGCAGGGCGTCGGCGGGGCACTCGTCATGCCGAGTGCACTCGCCCTCATCGTCGCGGCGTTCCGCGGGGCGGCGCAGGCGAAGGCGATCGGCACGTGGACGGCGTGGTCGAGCGCGGCCACGATCCTCGGTCCCGTGGTCGGCGGGTTGGTGGTCGACGGCATCGGGTGGCGGTGGGTCTTCGTGCTCACCGCGGTGCCGATCGCCGTCACGATCCCGCTGGTCCTGCGCATCACCGGCGACGTGCACCCTGCGGTGCGCCCACGCATCGACGTCGTCGGGGCCGTGCTCGCGGTGGTCGGGGTCGGCGGGGTCGTGCTCGGACTCATCGAGCAGGAGCGGTTGGGGTGGGGTGCACCCGTGGTGGTGGGTGCCCTCGTGCTCGGTGCCGCCGCACTCGTGGCCTTCGTGCCGTGGGAACTGCGGGTGACCCGGACGACGGGGTCGCCGCTCGTGCCGCTCGAGCTGTTCCGGGCGCGGAACTTCACGGTCGGCAACCTCGCGACACTGTCCATCTACGGCGCGCTCGGCATGGTGTTCTTCGTCGTCACGCTGTTCCTGCAGGAGGTCTGGCGGTTCCCGGCCTGGCTCGCCGGCCTCGCGACGCTGCCGCCGACGATCATGCTGCTCGCGCTGTCCACCGCCGTGGGGTCCGCGGCGGGTCGGTTCGGCCCGCGGTGGTTCATGGCTGCCGGGCCGGCAGTGGGGGCGGTCGGGGCGCTCCTGCTGCTGCTCGCCGGCGACGACCCGACCGGCTACTGGTGGTCGGTGTTCCCCGGGCTGGTGCTGATCGGCGTGGGCATCGCCCTGATGGTCACACCCCTGACGAGCGCGGTGCTCGGGTCGGTGCCGCAGTCCGAGGCAGGGTCCGGTTCGGCCGTGAACAACGCGGTCGCGCGGATCGCCGGACTCGTCACGGTGGCACTGGCCGGCGTGGTGCTCGGCGGCGAGGTGAGCGTCGACGGGCTGCACCGGGCCATGGTGGTGATGGCGCTCCTGCTGCTGGCCGGTGCCGTCGTCTGCGCGGTGGGGATCCGGAATACGTCCGAGCGCAAGTAAGTTGAGTGGAATAGACTCAACTCCAGGACCACCGCAACGAAAGGACGGAACGCATGGCGAACCTCCAGGGCGCTCCTGACTCGCAAGAACGGCAGAAGACCGCCCTCGAGCAGTACGGCATCGACCTCACGGCGATCGCCCGCAGCGGCAAGCTCGACCCCGTGATCGGACGCGACGCCGAGATCCGGCGCGTCTCCCAGGTGCTGACGCGACGCACCAAGAACAACCCGGTGCTCATCGGCGAGCCCGGCGTCGGCAAGACCGCCGTCGTCGAGGGGCTCGCGCAGCGCATCGTCGCCGGCGACGTCGCCGACTCCCTCAAGGACAAGCGGCTCATCTCGCTCGACATCTCCGCCCTGATCGCCGGCGCCAAGTACCGCGGCGAGTTCGAGGAGCGACTCAAGGCCGTGCTCAAGGAGATCAACGACTCCGACGGGCAGGTCATCACGTTCATCGACGAGCTGCACACCCTGATGGGTGCCGGTGGCGGCGAGGGGTCGGTGGCGGCCTCGAACATGCTCAAGCCGATGCTCGCCCGCGGTGAGCTCCGGCTCATCGGCGCGACGACCCTCGACGAGTACCGCGAGTACATCGAGAAGGACGCCGCGCTGGAGCGGCGCTTCCAGCAGGTCTACGTGGGTGAGCCCAGCGTCGAGGACGCCGTGGCGATCCTCCGCGGGCTCAAGGAGCGCTACGAGGCGCACCACAAGGTGACGATCAACGACTCCGCACTGGTCGCCGCCGCGAGCCTGTCGAACCGGTACATCTCCGGCCGCCAGTTGCCCGACAAGGCCATCGACCTGATCGACGAGGCCGCGAGCCGACTCCGCATGGAGATCGACTCCAGCCCGGTCGAGATCGACGAGCTGAAGCGGAACGTCGACCGTCTGCGTGTCGAGGAGTTCGCGCTCAAGCAGGAGAAGGACGACGCCTCCAAGGCCCGCCTCGAAACCCTGCGCAACGAGCTGCACACGCGCGAGGAACGGCTGGCCGAGCTCGAGCAGCGCTGGCAGGCCGAGCGCGCGAGCCTGAACCGCATCGGTGAGCTCAAGCAGCAGCTCGACGACCTGAACATGCGGTCGCAGCGAGCCCAGCGCGAGGCCGACTACGAACTCGTCTCCCGGCTGGAGTACGGCGAGAAGCCCCGCATCGAGGCCGAGCTCGCCGCCGCCGAACAGGCCGAGAGCGCCGACCGGATGGTGAACGACAGCGTCACCGACGAGGACATCGCGGCGGTCATCGCGCAGTGGACGGGCATCCCGCTCGGTCGGCTGCTGCAGGGTGAGACCGAGAAGCTCCTGCACCTCGAGAGCGAGCTCGGCCGCCGGATCATCGGGCAGCGCACCGCCGTGACCACCGTGTCCGAGGCCGTCCGTCGCACCCGCGCCGGCATCTCCGACCCGGACCGCCCGACCGGTTCGTTCCTGTTCCTCGGGCCGACGGGCGTCGGCAAGACCGAGCTGGCCAAGGCGCTCGCCGAGTTCCTGTTCGACGACGAGAAGGCCCTCGTCCGCATCGACATGAGCGAATACGGCGAGAAGCACTCCGTGGCCCGCCTGATCGGTGCCCCGCCCGGGTACGTCGGGTACGAGGCCGGTGGGCAGCTGACCGAGGCGGTCCGCCGCCGTCCGTACTCGGTGATCCTGCTCGACGAGATCGAGAAGGCGCACCCCGAGGTGTTCGACGTGCTGCTCCAGGTGCTCGACGACGGGCGACTGACCGACGGCCAGGGGCGCACGGTCGACTTCCGGAACACGATCCTCGTGCTGACGTCGAACCTGGGGTCGCAGTTCATGACCGACCTGTCCCTGAGCGACGCGCAGCGGGAAGAGGCCGTCCGTGAGCTCGTGCAGCAGGCGTTCCGGCCGGAGTTCATCAACCGTCTCGACGACATCGTGGTGTTCCAGGCCCTGACGGCCGACGACCTCGGACAGATCGTGTCGCTCTACGTCGACCGGCTGGCCCGCCGTCTGACCGACCGCCGGCTCGAGCTCGCCGTCACCCCCGAGGCACGCGGCTGGCTGGCGGAGCGTGGGTACGACCCGCTGTACGGCGCGCGGCCCCTGCGTCGCCTGATGCAGCGGCAGATCGACGACCGGTTGGCACGCGCCATCCTGTCGGGTGACGTCCGCGACGGCGACACGGTGCGGGTGGACGTCGCGGCGGACGGGGACGGTCTGACGGTCGAGCCCTTCGAGCTGGCCGAGATCGTCGAGGAGTAGCCCACCAAGATGGATGGGAGGCCCGTCACCGGTTCCTGGGACCGGTGACGGGCCGTTCGTCTACCGTCCACGGCATGCCTGAGATCCGCGCGATCCGTCGCCTCACCGACGCCGTCGAGCACGCGAGCGTGCTCGACAAGGCCGTCGACATCGACCGTGCCGTCGTGAACGCCCTCGCCAAGCCGAAGGCCCTGCGCCAGCTGCTGCACGGCGTGCCGTTCGGCCACCCGATCCACCCGCTCATGGTGCAGGTGCCCCTGGGCGCCTGGATCTCCGCAGCGGTGCTCGACCTGCTCGGCGGGAAGGGCAACGCGAAGGCCGCCAAGACCCTGGTCGGCGTCGGGGTCGTCTCGGCGAGCAGCGCCTCGGTCGCCGGCTACGTCGACTGGTCCGAGCTGAACCGCGAGCAGCTCCGCACCGGATGGGTGCACCAGGCCGTGAACTGGACCGGTCTGTCGCTGTACGGCCTGTCGTGGCTGCAGCGGAAGCGCGGCAACCACGGCGCCGGCAAGCTGCTCGGCTTCGCGGGTCTCGCCGTCGTCAGCGTCGGCGGGTACCTCGGCGGACACCTGTCCTACCGACAGCGTGCCGGCGTCAGTGAGCACGGCGAGGTGCCGTTCGACGCCTGATCCACTTCCCAGGTCCGGCAGAGGTACATCACGTGTGATGTATCCATGCGCGTACTCGTGGTGGACGACGAACGGGCCCTCGCCGACCTGGTCGCGACGGGCCTGACCCGGCAGGACATGGCGGTGGACGTCGCCTACCGCGGCGACGACGCCGACGAGCTGCTGGCGGTGCACGACTACGACGTCGTCGTGCTCGACCGTGACGTCCCCGGGCTGCACGGCGACGAGGTCGCACGGCGTCTGGCCGCCCGCGGTGCACTCACGCGGATCCTCCTGCTCACCGCCGCGACGACGTTGAGCGCCCGTGTGCACGGGCTCGAGCTCGGTGCCGACGACTACCTGACCAAGCCGTTCGAGTACCCGGAACTCGTCGCCCGGGTGCGCGCGCTCGGTCGGCGGAGCGTCGCACCCGTCGCCCCGGTGCTCGAGCGTGCAGGGTTCGTCGTCGACACGAACCGGCGGATGGCGACACGTGACGGTCGCCCGCTCGACCTGACCTCGAAGGAACTCGGGGTGCTCGAGACGCTGCTCCGCGCGCACGGCCGGATCGTCTCCGCTGAACACCTGCTCGAGAAGGTCTGGGACGTGAACACCGACCCCTTCACCGCCGCGGTACGGGTCACGATGTCGAAACTCCGCCGGAAGCTCGGGGACCCGGACCCGATCCGGACGGTGCCCGGCCAGGGCTACGCGTTGTGAGGCGACGGCCCGGGCTGTGGAGCATCCGGACCCGGACGGCCCTGACGTTCGCGCTCGCGGCCATGGCGCTGGCGACCGGGGTCGTCCTCTTCACGAACACGATGTCGCTGGCCGGTGTCGGTGCCGGCCTCGACACCGCGGCCGTGCAGCGCCCGCCGTCCGGATCACAGGGCGCCACGACCGCTCCGGCCCCGATCGAGGTGGACGGCGCCGACGACGACGGTGCGGTGGCGGTGATCCGGCTCGTGGCCGTGCAGCAGTGGCAGTGGTCCGCGATCGGGATCGCGGGCGCCGGGGTCGCGGCCGGGGGCATCGGCTGGCTCGTCAGCCGCCGGGTCCTCCGGCCCATCGACCGGATCACCGCGACCACGAACCGCATCTCGGCGTCGAACCTGCACGAGCGCATCGCACTGGACGGTCCGGACGACGAGCTCCGGCGGCTCTCGCGCACCGTCGACGACCTGCTGGAGCGGCTCGAGACCGCGTTCGAGGGCCAGCGTCGGTTCGTCGCCCAGGCGTCCCACGAACTCCGGACGCCCCTCGCGGTGCAGCGCGCGGCGGTGCAGATCGGGCTGCACGACGACGCCGACCCCGCAGACGTCCGAGCGGTCCGGGCGGAGCTGCTCGAGCAGAACCGCCGGACCGAGCGGTTGGTCGAGTCGTTGCTCGTGCTCGCCGAGGCCGATCGCGGCCTGGCGGGTGCGACGCGCGCGGTCGACCTCGACGAGGTGACCGCCGAGGTCGTCGCGGGGGCGGACCGAGGCGCGGCCGAGGCGGGGGTGACGCTGATCCACAAGCGCCGCACGGGGCCTCCTGGCTTGGTCGTCCCGGGGGAGCCGACGCTGCTGCGGCAGCTGCTCGGCAACCTGGTCGGCAACGCCGTCGAGTACAACGAACCCGGCGGTGCCGTCCTGGTGACCACGGAGCCGGACGGGTTCGTCGTCGAGAACGGCGGGCCGGTGGTCCCGGCGGACGAGGCGGGACTGCTCGTCGAACCGTTCCGCCGCGGCGGGACGGACGATGCACGCGGGCAGCACAGCGGTCTCGGGCTGTCGATCGTGGCCGCGATCGTGCGCGCCCACGGGTGGCGAATGTCGATCGCCGCACGGCCGGCCGGCGGGCTGCTCGTCCGGGTCCGTGTTTCGTCGGTGCAACCCGACGTGCACGCGGGGCGAAACAGCCGTTCCGGTGTGCTGGGGACATGAACCACACCACGATGACGACCACTCGTCGCACCCGGTCCCTGATGAGCGCGGCCGCTGCCGTCGTCCTGCTGCCGCTGCTGCTGGTGGGCTGCTCGGACACGGCACCGGACGACGACACGACGACGGCGGCCGGGGGTGCGGCGCCCGGCGTCGCCCTGGCCGAGTGCATGCGCGACCGCGGCTACGACATGCCCGACCCCGGCACGGGTGGCGGGTCGATGCAGCTCAGTGCACCCGACGGCGCCGATCCCGAGCAGTACCAGGAGGACCTCAAGGGCTGCCTCGACGACTCCGCAGCGGCCGGCGACGCGCAAGCCGCGCAGCCGATGCCGGGCAGCGAGGAGATCGCGAGGAAGACGGCGGAGTGCCTGCGGGAGCAGGGGTTCCCGGACTTCCCGGACGACCAGGAGGCGCAGAACCGGTTCCAGCCCGACGACCGAGAGGCGTTCGACGAGGCTGCCGGCACGTGCACGGACGCGGCCTTCGAGGCCGTCCGGGGCGGAGCCGGATCGTGAACCACCGGCGCACCCGACGCCGGACGATCGTGTCGGTGTGCCTCGTCGCGGCGGTGGCCGCGGGGGTCGGGACGTGGGCCCTCGCAACGGTGCCGAGTGGTCCAGGAGCCTCGGCCAGCAGTGGCTCGCGCGGCGGGACCGCGTCGACCGGAGCCACCGCCACGGTCACGCGCGGCGACCTGACCGACTCGAAGGTGTTCGCCGGGACGCTCGGGTACGGCGCGGCGACGGGGGTCCCCGGGGCCGCCGCCGGCACGATCACCTGGCTGCCCCGCGCCGGCGACGTCATCGAACGCGACGGGGCCCTGTACGCCGTCGACGAGCGGGACGTCCGGTCGATGTACGGCACCGTACCGCTGTGGCGTGACCTGGAGCGGGGGCTGCAGGGCGCCGACGTGCGGCAGCTCAACGAGAACCTGGCCGCGCTCGGGTACGACGTGTCCGTGGACGACCGGTTCGGTCCACGGACCGAGCGAGCCGTCCGGCAGTGGCAGCAGGACCGCGGACACGAGGTGACCGCGGTGCTGACCATGGACGACGTCGCCTTCGTGGACGGCGCGGTCCGGGTCGCCTCGGTCGACGGTCGGCTCGGGGAGCGGCTCGCCTGCGGAGCGGGTGCGGGGGCGGGTACGGCTGGTGCTGGTGCTGGTGCTGGTGCTGGTGCTGGTGCTGGTGCTGGTGCGGCGGGTGACGTCCTGCAGGTCACGAGTACCCGGCGCGTGGTCGCGGCGACCGTGCCCCAGCGCGACGCCGAGCGGCTCGCGGTCGGCACCGACGTCCAGGTCCGGGTCAACGGCGCCGGGGCGGCCATGCCCGGTTCGGTCGTCGACGTGCAGCCGACGACGAGCGAGGACGGCGGCACGGCCGTCGACGTCTCGGTGTCGTTCGACCCGGGGAAGCGCACACTGCCCGCGGCAGCGTCCGCGCAGGTCGACGCGAAGGGCACCACCGAGCACGACGTCCTGTCGGTGCCGGTCGCCGCACTCGTCGCGCGCGCCGGTGGCCGGTACGCCGTCGACGTCGTGCAGCGGGACGGCACGACGGAGCGGGTCCGGGTCGAGCCCGGCTTCAGCGCGGACGGACGGATCGCGGTCGCCGGGGCCCTGACCGCCGGCGACCGCGTGGTGGTGCCCGGATGAGCGCCGCCGTGCTGCCACCCGCCGCCGTGCTGCGACCCGACTCCGTCCTGTCGCTCCGGGACGTCACGAAGACGTACGGCGACGTCGGCGCCCTCCGCGGGGTGTCGCTCGAGGTCACCGCGGGCGAACTCGTCGCGGTCGTCGGCCCGTCGGGGTCGGGCAAGTCGACGATGCTCAACGTCGTCGGGACCCTCGACCGTCCCACGTCCGGCACGGTGACGATCGCCGGCAACGACGTGGCGACGATGTCCGACGACGCCCTGTCCGGGCTCCGTGCCGACCACATCGGGTTCGTCTTCCAGCACTTCCACCTGCAGGCCGGCGCGACCGCCACCGAGAACGTCGCCGACGGCCTGCTCTACCAGGGCGTGCCCCGGCGCGAGCGGCACCGACTGGCGGTCGAGGCCCTGGGCCGAGTGGGCCTGGCGCACCGGGTGGACCACCGACCGCACCAGCTCTCCGGCGGTGAGCGCCAGCGCGTCGCCATCGCGCGGGCCGTCGTGGGCGACCCGACGATCCTGCTCGCCGACGAACCGACGGGTGCACTCGACACTGCGTCCGGTGCCGCGGTGGTCGAGCTCCTGCGCGAGCTCAACGCGGCGGGCACGACGGTCGTGGTCATCACGCACGACCTCGACCTGGCGGCGTCGCTGCCCCGGCAGGTCCGGATGCGCGACGGCCGGATCGAGCACGAGGTCACGCCGGTCGTCGACGAGGTCGCCCGATGAGCCGGCGTCGGTCCGTGGGCGCGGTCGACCTGCTCCGCCTCGGCGTCTTCGGGTTGCGGACCCGTCCGGGTCGCGTCGTGCTGTCGGCGCTGGGCATCGCGATCGGCATCGCGGCGATGCTCGCGGTCGTCGGGATCTCGTCGTCGAGCAAGGCGGAGGTCGACCAGGTGCTCGACACGCTCGGCACGAACGTGCTCACCCTCACCCAGGCGCAGGGCCTCGGCGAACCGGTCCCGTTGCCGTCCACCGCACTCGAGTCGGTGCTGCGGCAGGACGACGTCGAGTCGGCCGCGGCCGTCGGCACCGTGCCGGACACCGGTGTGTACCGGAACGACCACGTCCCGGCGCCCGAGACGAAGGGCCTCGGGGTGCTCGCCGCGTGGGGCGACGTGCCGCGGGTCCTCGGCGGGCAGCTCGCAGCCGGGCGGTGGATCGACGACGCAGCCGGGGCGCCGCCGCAGGTGGTGCTGGGGGCACGGGCGGCCGCGGTCCTCGGCTTCGACGACCTGCATCCGGACAGCCGGGTGTGGATCGGCGGTCGGTGGGTGCAGGTGGTCGGGGTGCTCGAACCCGTCGCGCTCGCCGAGGACCTCGACTCGCGGGTGTTCGTGCCCCGCGGGTCCGCCGGGCAGCTGGGCTTCGACGGGGCCCCGACCGCGGTCTACACGCGCGTCGACCCGGCGCACGTCGAGCGGTCGAGGGACCTGCTCGCCGGTGCGGTCCGACCCGGGGCACCGCAGGACGTCGGCGTGACACGGCCGTCGGACGCGTTGGCCGCGAAGGACGCCACGGACGACTCCTTCACCGGGCTGCTGGTCGGCATCGGCGGGGTGGCGCTGCTCGTCGGTGGCATCGGGGTGGCGAACACGATGGTGATCACCGTCCTGGAACGGCGGGCCGAGGTGGGCGTCCGTCGTGCGCTGGGGGCCCGTCGTCGCAGCATCCGCGACCAGTTCCTGGTCGAGTCGTTGCTGCTGTCGTTCCTCGGCGGGCTGGCCGGTGTCGTGCTCGGCGTCGCGGTGACGGTCGTCTTCGCCGTCACGCAGGGGTGGCCGGTCGCACTGCCGGTGTGGGCCGTCGTCGCCGGGCTCGGTGCCACGGTCGTCATCGGCGGGGTCTCCGGGCTCTACCCGGCGGCACGCGCAGCGCGGATCCCGCCGACGTCCGCCCTGGCGGCCGTCTGACGCGTGCCGTGGACGCGCGCACAGGAGGCCCGGTGCCGGTCCGGTGGACCGGCACCGGGCCTCCAGGCAGTCGCTTCCACACCCCGGACGCGAGACGCAAATCATGCCTGGTCATGACCACCCGGTCAAGCATCTGCGTCGATCTGTTCGACATCCGTGATGCCCCGGAAACACGCGGATCGAAAGAGGTCACAGGGACCGATCCAACGGTTGACAAGGGGCCGTGCAGGGTCTTCTATTGCGAATACGCAACGTCCTTTCATAAAGGTCGGACCAAGGGAGTCATCGTGACACGAACGCGTTTCGCCGCACTCGGTGCGCTCGCCCTCGCAGGCGCGCTCGCCCTCACCGGGTGCTCCGCCGGGAGCAACGCCGCTTCCGACGGCGGCACGAAGTCCATCGGCACGCCCGATGGCAAGGGCAAGACCATCACCGTCTGGATGATGAACGGCGACCTGAGCGACAAGGTGCTCGACGCCGCCGGCAAGCAGTTCACCGCCGACACCGGGGCGAAGGTGAAGGTCCAGACCCAGCAGTGGGACGGGATCACCACCAAGCTCACCACGGCGCTCGCGCAGAGCGACGCCCCCGACGTCGTCGACCTCGGCAACACGCAGGTGCCGGTCTACGCGGCCGCCGGCGGGTTGACCGACCTGACGCCGTACCGCGACGAGCTCAAGGACGGCCAGACCTGGCTCACCGGGCTCGAGGGCCCCGCCACCGTCGACGGCAAGCTCTACGGGGCGCCGCTGTTCGCCGGCAACCGGGCCGTGGTCTACGACAAGCAGGTCTGGAAGGACGCCGGCGTGACCGACGTGCCCACCACCTACGACGAGCTCACCGCCGACCTCGACAAGGTCAAGGCCGCCAACCCGGCCAGCGACTTCTCCGCCTTCTACATGCCCGGGCAGTACTGGTACGGCGGGCTGCAGTGGGTCTGGGACGCCGGCGGCGAGATCGCGACGGACAAGGGCGGCAAGTGGACCGGCACGCTCGACTCCGCGGACGCGGTCGAGGGGCTGACCGCCTGGAAGGACTTCCAAAACGCGTACTCGGCGAAGTCCACCCAGGACATCAACACCGACAAGCCCTCGCAGAGCGACGTCTTCGCGCAGGGGAACACCTCGGCGTTCCTCGGGTCCGCCTGGGAGATCGGCTCGATCACCACGGCGAAGCCGGAGCTCGCGGACCGCATCGGCACGTTCCCGATGCCGTCGTCCACAGCGGGGAAGACGCAGCCGGTGTTCCTCGGCGGCTCCGACCTGGGGATCCCGGCGAAGGCGCAGAACCAGGAGCTCGCGCTGTACTACCTGAAGATCCTGACCTCGAAGGAGTTCCAGCAGGACCAGGTGTTCGGGGTCGACGGCTGGGAGCCGAACTCCACCGAGCTGCTCGACGCGGTCGCCGGCGACGTCGACGAGCTGCACAAGCCGTACTTCGAGGCGGCCGGCACGAGCCGACCGACCCCGGCCACCCCGGGCTGGGCCACCATCGAGGGCGACGCCTCGTTCCAGTCGATGTTCGCCGACGTCGCCACCGGCCGGAAGTCGCCGGAGCAGGCCGCCGAGGGCTTCTCGAAGCACCTCACGACCGCGCTGAACGCGCAGCCGTAGGCGATGACGTCCACTGCGGAGCCGGTGACCGACGCGGAGCAGTCCGCGCCGGTCACCGGCGGGCGGGGTGCGGGGGGCCGGCGAGCCGGCGGCCGGGGGGCCGACGGCCGGCGGGCCGGCGGACCGGTTCAGGGGCCGTCGCGGGGGTCCCGTCGGGGTGGGCGCGGCGCGGGTCGTCGGTCGCCGGTCGGGTCGCGGGCGCCGCTCGTCCTGCTGGCCCCGGCGGCGCTGCTGCTCCTGGCCCTCGTGGTCTACCCGCTCGTCCGGCTCGTCGTCATCTCGTTCCAGGACTACGGGCTGCGGGCGATCTTCACCGGGCAGGCCGGGTTCACCGGGCTGACGAACTACACGGACGTCCTGACCGACGCGTCGTTCTGGCCGGTCATCCTGCGCACCGTGCTCGTGACGGGCGCGATGGTCCTGGGCACGATCGTCATCGGCATGGGGGTGGCGCAGCTGCTCACCCGCCTCGGGGTCGCGATGCGCACCATCGTCAGCGTCGTGCTCGTGCTGGCCTGGGCGATGCCGAACGTGGCCTCGAGCCTGGTCTGGCAGTGGCTCTTCCAGCCGTTCTACGGCGTGCTCAACTGGCTCATCACGCAGCTGCGGGTGTTCGGCGACCACACCCAGGACAACTGGGCGTCGCACCCGGGGCAGGCGTACACGATCGTGCTGACGCTCGTCATCTGGCAGGCCGTGCCGTTCGTGGCGCTGACGCTGTACGCCGCGCAGTCCCAGATCGCGCCGGAGTACTACGAGGCCGGTGCGCTCGACGGGGCCTCGGTGTGGACCATGTACCGCGCGATCACGCTGCCGGCACTCGCGCCGACGCTGCTGCTCGTGTCGATCCTGTCGGTGATCTGGGACTTCAACGTCTTCAACCAGATCTGGCTGCTCACCCGCGGCGGACCGGAGGAGGCCACGCTGACCCTCGGCATCTGGACCTTCGTGCAGTCGTTCGTGTCCAACGCCTACGGGCAGGGCGCGGCGATCGCCGTGATCTCGACCCTGATCCTCGGGGTGCTCACCAGCTACTACATCCGCCGGCTCGTCCGCAGCGGCGAGGAGGATCTGTGACCGTCTCGAGAACGGCGCCCCGTGCGGTCGGCGCGTCCGCGCCGGGCCCCGTGCGGGTGCGGGTGCGCAAGCCGCGCGTCGTCGCGAACACCATCGCCGTGCTGTTCTGCCTGGTCTGGGTGTTCCCGATCTACTGGATGGTGAACACCGCCTTCAAGCCCGCCGACGAGGTCACCACGATGACCCCGATCTGGGCGCCGCTGCACCCGACGCTCGACAACTTCACGCGTGCGCTCACGCAGGAGGGCTTCCTGGTCTACCTGCGGAACTCCACGATCGTCGTGGTGGCGGCCGTGCTGCTGTCGATCGTCGTCGGGTTCCTGGCGTCGGCTGCACTGTCGCGGTTCCGGTTCCGGGGGCGGCGGGCGATCCTGGTCGCGATCCTGTTCGTGCAGATGATCCCGTCGGGCGCACTGCTCATCCCGCTGTTCCTGTCGTTCCAGACCCTCGGGCTGCTGAACAGCTACGTCGGGCTGATCCTGGCGTACGTGGCGAGCGTGCTGCCGTTCTCGATCTGGGTGATGCGTGGCTTCTTCGTGGCCGTCCCCGTCGAGATCGAGGAGGCGGCGAAGGTGGACGGTGCCGGCACCTTCCGGATCCTGTGGAGCGTGCTGTTCCCGCTCGTCATGCCCGGGGTCATCGCCACGAGCGTGTTCGCGTTCATCGCGGCGTGGAACGACTACCTGATCGCGTACGTGATGCTCAAGGACCAGGGGATGTACACGCTGCCGGTCTGGCTCGCCGGGTTCTCGACGAACAAGGGCACGGACTTCGGAGGGCTGATGGCGGCGAGCGTGCTGTTCTCGATCCCCGTCGTGGTGTTCTTCCTCATCGTGCAGCGCCGCCTGGTCAGCGGGATGACGGCGGGCGCCGTGAAGGGGTAGCCGTCGCAACAGCCCGCATGGTTGCCTGCGAGGTGTCGCGTGGTCGCAACACCCCGCATGGTTGCCTGCGAGCGGTCACAGAGCGTCGGCTGGCGCGGTCGCCGCCGACGTTTCGTGCCCCCTCGACCTCCGGCTTGCGACGTGTTGTGACCGCTGTAGCGCACGGCTGACACCTGCGGACGTGTTGGTTGCACGACGGAACGGTTGCGTTCTTGTGGGTTTCAGACGTACAGTGCTCGAAACCCAACGGAACGAAGGAGTTCGGGCATGTACGCAACCGAGCGGCACACCGCCATCGCCGCCGAGCTGCAGTCCGCCGGTCGCGTGTCGGTCGCCGGTCTTGCCGAGCACTTCGACGTCACCACCGAGACCGTGCGCCGTGACCTCGACGCCCTCGAGTCCGCCGGGGTCCTGCGCCGGGTCCACGGGGGAGCGGTCCCCGTCGGCCGCTCGAGCGTCGTCGAACTCAGCGTCGCCGAGCGCGAGGGGCAGCACGGCACCGCGAAGTCCGCGATCGCCCGCGCCGCGATGCGACTGGTGCCGCCGACCTTCACCGGCTCGATCGCCCTCGACGCCGGCACCACCTGCGCCGCCGTCGCCTCCGAACTCGCCCGCTGGGAGCCCGAGGTCGCCGGTTCGACCATCACCGTCATCACGAACTCGGTGCCGATCGCCGCCACCCTGCAGCACAGCGAGCACCTCGAACTGCACCTGCTCGGCGGCCGCGTACGTGGCGTCACGAGCGCCGCGGTCGGCACGGCCACCGTCGAGCAGATCGGCGCCCTCCGGCCCGACGTGGCGTTCATCGGCACGAACGGCCTGTCCGCCGGCTTCGGTCTGAGCACCCCGGACGAGTACGAGGCCGCCGTGAAGGGCGCCTACGTGCTCGCCGCCCGACGGGCCGTGGTGCTCGCCGACGCCGCCAAGCACGGCGTGGAGGCCCTGATGCGGTTCGCGCGCTTGGACGAGATCGACACGCTCGTCACCGACGAACAGCCCCCGGCCGACCTCGCCGGTGCGCTCGCCGACGCCGACGTCGAGGTGGTCGTCGCATGAACGTCCGCATCGTCACGGTCACCCCGAACCCGTCCCTCGACCGCACGATCGAGCTCGCCGGCGAACTGCAGCGCGGCGCCGTCCAGCGTGCCACCCGGTCCACCGCGGAACCCGGCGGCAAGGGCGTCAACGTCTCCCGCGTCGTCGTCGCGAGCGGAGGGGACACCGTCGCCGTCCTGCCCGGCGACGAGCTCGACCCGGTCCTGCTCGGCCTGGCCACACGCGGGATCCCGACGGCCGCGCTGCCGATCGGGGCGCCGCTCCGGTCGAACGTCACCGTGACGGAGCCGACCGGCACCACGACGAAGCTCAACGAACCCGGCCCCTCGCTCGCCGGTCGCCTCGACGACCTCGCCGCCCTGGTCGCCGACACCGCCGCTGCGACCGCCACCGGCCCCGCCGCCCGCTGGGTCGTGGTCGCCGGGTCGCTGCCGCCCGGTCTGCCCGACGACGCGCTCGCCGTGCTCGTCCGGGCCGTCCGTGCCCGCCACGGTGCGGACGTCCGGATCGCCGTCGACTCGTCCGGGGTGCCGTTCACCGCGCTGCTGCAGTCGGGCGAACGGATCGACCTGGTGAAGCCGAACGCCGAGGAACTCGCCGAGGTCGTCGGCGGCGACCCCGAGGAGTACGAGCGCGACCTCGACGCCGCGGTGGTCGGGGCCCAGCGGCTGCGGCGGAGGAACGTCGGCACGGTCCTGCTCACCCTGGGCAGCGCCGGCGCCGTGCTCGTCTCCGACGAGGGCGCGTTCGCCGCCGCCGCACCGAAGATCGTCGCCCGGTCGACGGTCGGCGCGGGGGACTCCTCGCTCGCCGGCTACCTGCTCGCCGAGGTCGCCGGCGCGTCGCCCGAGCAGCGTCTCGCACAGGCCGTCGCCACCGGTGCCGCGGCCGCGGCCCTGCCCGGCAGCGACGTGCCGGCACTCGACCACACCGACCCGACGGCGGTCTCCGTCCGGGTGCTCGACACGCACCCGGCCCCCGAACCCGCCTGATCCCCTCCCCATCCCGCCCGACCACCCCACGAACACCTGCACCACCGCGCGATCAGCGCCATTGCGAAGGAGCAAGCACATGTCCGCAGACTCGAGTCCGCGCCTCATCAGCGCACAGCTCGTCGGCCTCGACGAGGACCTCGGCGCCACCTCGACCGACGTCATCCGGGTGCTCGCCGACCGCGTCGCCGCGACCGGCCGCGCCGCCGACGGTGCCACGCTCGCCGACGACGCCGTCAAGCGCGAGGCGAGCGTCGGAACGGGCGTCCCCGGTGGCATCGCCATCCCGCACGCCCGGTCGGCGTCGGTGTCCGAGCCGACGCTGGCGTTCTCGCGCCTGGCTCGGAAGGTGCCGTTCGGCGCTCCGGACGGCGACGCCGACATCGTGTTCATGATCGCCGTGCCCGAGGGGGCCGACAAGGACCACCTGACGGTCCTCTCGACCCTGGCCCGGGCGCTCATCCGTGACGACTTCACGGCCGCGCTGCGCGCCGCGACCACGGCCGACGAGATCGTCCAGTTGGTCGACGACGAGGTGGGCGGCGAAGTGGCCGAGGCCGGCGTCGGGAACGCAGGACGGGCCTCCGGTGCGACGACCGCCGACACCGCGACCGCCGCAGCCGGGGCGACCGCCGGCGCCCCCGCCGCCGACCGCAAGGTCTTCGTCGGCGTCACCGCCTGCCCGACCGGCATCGCGCACACCTACATGGCGGCCGACGCCCTCGTCGCCGCGGCCCAGCGTGCCGGTGCCGAGATGCACATCGAGACGCAGGGGTCCTCGCAGGTCGAACCCCTCGACCCGACGCTCATCGCCCGGGCCGACGCCGTGGTGTTCGCGGTCGACGTCGACGTCCGCGACCGCGGTCGGTTCGCCGGCAAGCCGCTGGTGTCCGGACCCGTCAAGCGCGGTGTCGACGAGCCCGACGAGATGATCGCCGAGGCCATCCGCGCCTCGGAGGACCCGCACGCCGCACGCGTGCAGGGCGGTGCCGCCGTCGAGGGCGGGACGAACAAGTCGAACGAGCACTTCGGGCAGGCGCTCAAGCGCTGGCTGCTCACGGGCGTCAGCTACATGATCCCGTTCGTCGCCGGCGGCGGGCTCCTCATCGCGCTCGGCTTCCTGCTGTCCGGGTACGGCATCGCGCTGACCCACGGTGACTCGGGCCAGAACAACGCCGTCTTCACGCTCACCAACTACACCCTGCTGAACCTGCCGCCGGAGGGCCTCGGCTACTACCTCGGCGCGGCCGCGTTCCAGATCGGCTCCGTGTCGCTCGGGTTCCTGGTCGCAGCACTCGCCGGGTACATCGCCTACGCCATCGCCGACCGTCCGGGCATCGCACCGGGCTTCGTGGCCGGGTCCATCGCCGTGTTCATGAACGCCGGGTTCCTCGGTGGTCTGGTCGGTGGCCTCATCGCCGGTGCCGCCGCGTACTGGATCGGGCGCATCCCGACCTGGCGCTGGCTGCGCGGCCTGATGCCGGTCGTGATCATCCCGCTGTTCGCGTCGATCATCGCCTCGGGCCTCATGCTGCTCGTGCTCGGCGGTCCGATCGCCTGGCTGATGGTCCAGCTCACCGGGTTCCTCAACTCGCTGTCCGGCGCCTCCGCGGTGCTGCTCGGGATCATCCTCGGCCTGATGATGGCGTTCGACCTCGGTGGCCCGGTGAACAAGGTGGCGTACGCGTTCGCCGTCGCCGGGCTCGGTGCCGGGACCGCCACGAACGTGGTGCCGTTCGAGATCATGGCCGCCGTCATGGCGGCCGGCATGGTGCCGCCGCTCGCACTCGCGCTCGCCTCGACCGTGCTCTACCGCAAGGGCTTCACGAAGCCGGAACGCGAGAACGGCAAGGCCGCGTGGCTCCTCGGTGCGTCCTTCATCTCCGAGGGTGCGATCCCGTTCGCCGCCGCCGACCCGCTGCGCGTCATCCCGGCGTCGATGGTCGGTGCCGCGATCACGGGTGCGATCTCGATGGCTGCCGGCGTGACCTCGCGAGCGCCGCACGGCGGGATCTTCGTCTTCTTCGCGATCGGTGACGTCCTGATGTTCGTCGTCGCGATCCTGGCGGGGACCGTGGTGTCCGCGCTGGTGCTCGTCGCCCTGAAGAAGTGGGTCCGTCGTCGCCCCGTCGACGAGGCCGCTGCGGGCAGCGAGGCTGCCGTGGCCGGCGAGACGGTGGGCCAGCGCGCACCGGTCGCCGCGTAGTCGACCGCAGCACACGACGGACGGGAGGCCCGGTGCCAGCTGGCACCGGGCCTCCAGTCCGTTGCGTGGTCGCGACGAACCGCCGGCCGCGCGTCCAGCGGTCACGTCACGTCGCTGGCGTGGCGCCCACACGTCGGAACCCGACCGCTCGGCGGAACTGAGCGGGGTGTCGCGACCGCTCGACGCGCGCTACTCGGCGATGTTCGCCGTGACCGCGTCGATGTACGCCGCGCGTTCCTCGCGCGAGTGCGGTCGACCCGGCACGCCCGGTCGCTGCTCCCACGGGAACGGCCCGGCCTCGTGCCGGTACTCGATGCCCATGGCCTCGAGTCGGGCGGTGTGCTCGGCCAGGCGTCCGCGGAACTCGGCGAGGTCGCGCGGCCCGGTGACGTCAGCCGACCACAGTGCCTCGGCGAGGGCGGCGACGCGGGGGAAGAGCTGGTAGTCGAGCCGACGGGCGGTGTCGACGTGCTCCGTCCACATGTTGCCCTGGCCGCCGATGACGTGGGCGCGCTCGGCGTCGGTCAGCCCGGACGGCACCGGGTCGAAGGCGAAGACGTCGTCGACGGTGAGCACGATCGAGACCGGGATCGGCTCGGTCGGCAGGTCGCTCTGGCGGTAGTCGAGGTACACCTGGTCGTCCGGCGACGAGATGACGTCGTGCCCGCGGCGGGCGGCGGTCCGTGCGCCGGTCAGGCCGCGCCAGGAGACCACGGTCGCCGAGGGGTCGAGCGTGCCGCCCTCGAGGATCTCGTCCCACCCGAACGCCCGCCGGCCGTGCGACTCGACGTGTGCGGCGAGCTGCCCGATGATCCAGGCCTGCAGCTGTTCCTCGTCCTGCAGCCCGAGCTCGCGGATGCGCTCCTGGGTGCGCGGGTCGGTCTCCCACTGCACCTTCGGGCACTCGTCGCCGCCGATGCCGATGTAGCCGGAGGGGAAGAGCGCGATGACCTCGTCGAGGACGTCCTTGAAGAAGTCGATCGTGGCGTCCTCGGCGTTCAGGACGTCGTCGGCGATGCCCCACTCCGTCCAGACCTCGACCGGGTCGCCCGTGACGCCGAGCGACGGGTAGGCCGCCAGCGCCGCACGGACGTGCCCGGGGGTCTCGATCTCCGGGACGACGGTGACGAACCGGTCGGCCGCGTAGGCCACGATCTCGCGGATGTCGTCCTGCGTGTAGTACCCGCCGTGCGGGCGGCCGTCGAACCCGGCGACGACGAGTGTGCCGTCCGGACCGGGGACGTGCGCGCCGACCTGGGACTCCCGACGCCAGGAGCCGACCTCGGTCAGGCGCGGGTACTTCCGGATCTCGATGCGCCACCCCTGGTCCTCGGTGAGGTGGAAGTGCAGGCGGTTGATCCGGTGCGCGGCGAGCTGGTCGACGACCCGCATGACCTCGTGCTTCGTGCGGAAGTGCCGGGCGACGTCGAGCATCACGCCGCGCCAGGCGAAGGCGGGGGCGTCCTCGACGACCACGGCGGCGACGGACCACGGGCCGGTCGCGACCCGGCCGCGGCGGTACACGTCCGGGGGCAGCAGCTGCAGCAGGGCCTGCACGCCGTAGAAGACCCCGGCGGGCGAGCCGCCGACGACGTCGATGCCGTCCGGCGTCACCGTGAGGCGGAACGACTCCGCCCGGTCGCCCTCCGGCGTCGTCGGGCCCGCGGGCAGGGACGGGTCGTCGGCGACGCGCAGCGCGATCGTGCCGGCCCCCGGTGCCGTGTCGTCGAGGGCGTCCCGCACCGGCAGCCCGGTCGATCCCCGCAGGGTCTGCTGCAGGTACAGTCGGACGGACTCGCTCGCCGGGTCGGCGGCGATCCGGGTCGACGGGGTGATCTCGAAGGCCCCGACACCGGGAGCGGTGCGGCGCGGTCGTGGGACGAGCATGTCGGAGCCACCATTCCTCAATGATCTTTCGTAATGTGGAGGCTATGACCGTGGAGCAGACCGTGTCAACGACCCCGGGCGTCGCGGGCTCGACCCCCGGCGTCGTGGTGGCGACCCCCGGTGTCGCGGGGACGACCCCCGGCGTCGTGGTGGCGACCCCCGGTGTCGTGGGGACGACCCCCGGCGTCCTGCGGCAGATGAACTCGCGGGCGATCCTCGACGAGCTCCTGCGCGACGACGTCTCCCGCACGGTCACCGAGCTCGGCCGCACGGTCGGACTCTCCCGCCCCACGGTCGAGGCCGCGCTCGCCGACCTGGTCGACCAGGGCTGGGTGACCGAGGCCGAGGCGATCGCGACCCCGAACAAGGCAGGTCGTCGGGCCAAGCGCTTCGCGGCGGACGCGTCGGCCGGCTCCGTGCTCGGCGTGGACCTCGGCCTGCACGGCATCGTCGGGGTGCGTGCGGACCTGCGCGGCGTCACGCTCGCCCGCGTCGAGGAGCGCTACGCCGACCTCGCCGACGCCGAACAGGCCTGGTCGAGCGTGCAGGACGTGGTCCGTCGGCTGACGTCGTCCGTCGGCGTGGTCGGTGGCGCCGCGGTCGGTGGCGCCGTCGGCAGTGCGCCGGTGCTCGGTGCCACGTTCGGCGTCCCGGCGGTCGTCGACCGTGACGGCGCGATCGACTACACGGTCGCGGTGCCGGAGTGGGTCGAGCGGCGGGTGCCCGGCCGGATCCAGGACCTCTTCCCCGGGGTCGCCACCTTCTTCGACAACGACGCCAAGCTGGCCGCCACGGCCGAGGCCCGGTGGGGGCGGTTCCACGGCGTCCGAGACGGCCTGTACCTGGTGATGGGCCGGCAGATCGGTGCCGCCCTGGTGGTCGACGGCTCGTTGGCGCGCGGTGCGCGCGGTGCCGCCGGTGAGATGGGCGGCATCGCGTCGACCGGCTGGCCCGCCGCACCCGCCCGCCTGGAGGCCCGGATCCCGTCCGACACGGACCTCGAGTCCGTCTTCGCCGCGGCCGCCCAGGGCTCGGTGTCGGCCGTCGAGACCGTCCGCGCGTTCGCGGCTGACGTGGCGCCCGGCGTCGTGCAGCTGGTGACGACGATCGACCCCGAGGTCGTCGTCGTCGGTGGCGAGGTCCTGCCGGCTGCGGAGGTGTTCTGCGCCGCGCTCGACGAGATCGTCACGCCGCAGCTCCGGCACCCCGTGGCGTTCAGCCCGTCGACCGTCGGTCGTGACGCCGTCGCGCGGGGTGCACTCGCCCGATCGCTCTCGCACGTCCGCTCAGCCCACATGGGACTCGGCTGACACCCAGGGAGCGCGCCGGGTCCTGACAGGGCGTTCAGGGATGCTGGGGGCATGACGACTGCCGTGACCGCCCGTGCCATGACCGTCGCCAGTGGCGACTCCACCGCTCCGTCCGACCTCGGCGGGCTCTCCGGCCTGGTGCTCCAGCTGATCGACGCCCTGGGGGAGTGGGGCGTCGGGCTGATGCTCTTCGTCGAGACGGTGTTCCCGCCCATCCCGTCCGAGGTCATCCTGCCGCTGGCCGGGTTCCTCGCGGGCGCCGGCCAGATGAACCTCGTGCTGGTCCTGGTGCTGGCGACGATCGGCTCGTACCTCGGGGCACTGGTGCTGTACTGGCTCGGCGCGGTGATCGGGTTCGAACGCACCACGCGGTGGTTCGGCAAGCTGCCCCTCGTCGACGAGGACGACTTCCGCAAGGCGGCCGGCTGGTTCCACCGGCACGGCAAGAGCGCGGTCTTCTTCGGCCGGTTCGTCCCGATCGTCCGCAGCCTCATCTCGCTGCCGGCCGGCGCCGACCGCATGCACCTCGGCACGTTCTCGGTGTTCACGATCATCGCGAGCGGCATCTGGAACAGCGCGCTCGTGCTGCTCGGTGCCGCGTTCGGGTCGCAGTACGACCAGGTCGAGGCCTACACCGAGTGGATCGACCGCGTGCTCTACGTCGCGATCGCCGTGGTCGTGGTGAGCTTCGTCGTGCGCCGGGTCCGCCGTGTGCGCGCCGAGCGGCGTGCGGGCGGACGTGATGACCACGACGACGACGCCGGCAACCCTGCCGTGGGCGGTGCCCGGGGTCGCCGTCGCGCCGAGCCCGCCCGCGACTGAGCCTCAGGCCTTCGTCAGCGCCGACTCCTTGTGGGCGGCCTGCTTGCCGCTCTTCTCCGACTCGACGATCCAGTACGGGTCGTCATCGGTCGGCTTGAAGTGCTGCCCGTCGAACTCGAAGTCGCTCGTCCGCTTCCGCACGAGCGTGCCGGTCGTCCTGCCCTGCGAGGTGTTCCAGTGCACCTCGTCACCCTTCGACAATGCCATGCTGTCCTCCTTGCGCGATTCCTCGTCCTGGTGGAGGTCGGACTGTACCCCGTCGATCGCCGGAAAACCGGGGGAGTAGGGCGATCACGATGTCGTAACGGCCATGCGGATCGAGAGTCGGACGCGTACCGTTTCCCATGAGCCCACACGCCGGCAGCGGCCGCGGAACCACGGGCTCCGGACGGGACGACGGACACCATGACCCTGCTGGACAGCGCGCGGGCGGACACCGTCCTCTCTGCGCGGTACCGGCTCGTGAAGCTCATCGGCACCGGCGGCATGGGATCCGTCTACGAAGCCCGTGACGAGCACACGTACCGGGCCGTGGCCGTGAAGCTCTTCGCGACCCCGGACAAGATGACCACCGCCGACCGTGTGCGCCAGGAGCGCGAGATCCGGCTGCTCAGCATGCTCTCCCACCCGGGGCTCATCCCGCTGTACGACGCCGGCACCCACGAGTTCGAGGACGGCCCGCACCGGTTCATCGTGATGGAGCTCATCGCCGACACGACGCTGCTCCGCCGCCTGTCCGAGGGCGCCCTGCACAACTACGAGGTGGCCGACCTCGGTGCGCAGCTCGCCGACGCCCTGGCCTACGTGCACTCGCGCGGCATCGTGCACCGCGACGTCAAGCCCGCCAACATCCTGATCAGCGACGAGGGCTCGTCCGGGTTCGCCCGCACGGTCAAGCTCACCGACTTCGGTGTCGCCCACTTCGTCGACGGCTCCCGCCTGACGAACGACGGCACGGTCATCGGCACCGCCGCCTACCTCAGCCCCGAGCAGGTCGCCGGCGAACCGATCAGCTTCGCCACCGACGTGTACTCGCTCGGGCTCGTCCTGCTCGAGGCGCTGACCGGCAAGCAGGAGTACTCGGGCACCCTGATCGAGGCCGCTCTCGCCCGGCTCCGCCGCGACCCCGAGATCCCGGACGACGTCGCCGACGAGTGGCGCGAGCTGCTCAGCCGGATGACCGCCCGCGACCCGGAGCGCCGGCCCACGGCGGTCGCCATCGCCAACGCGCTGCGCGGCGGGTCCGCCCAGATCACCGGCCCGGTGCCGCTCGGCCCGGAGCGCGTGAAGCACCAGCGCGATCACCGCATGCACCGCGCCGCCCACCGGCACGCCAAGCGCGGCACGTTCTCGGCGGTGCGTCGCTGGCGCCGGCGGAACGTCCTGGTCGGGTCCTTCGCGGCCTTCGGCATGACCGCGGCCTGCGTGGCCGCCTACGTCGCGGGCGCTCTGCACTGATCCTCGTGCGGGTTCCGGACGCCGGGCACGGCGGAACACCGGTGCTCCCGCGTCGAACACCGGCATCCGGGGACGTGACCTGCGAACACCGGTGTTCTCCGGGAAGCGCCACCCTGGCAGGATGGACAGCATGACCGACCAGCGCTGGATCAAGATCTGTGGCCTGTCGACGCCCGACACCGTGGACGCCGCCATCGACGCGGGTGCCGACGCCGTCGGGTTCGTCTTCGCGGCGGGCAGCCCCCGGACCGTCACCGCCGACCTGGCGAAGGAGCTGGTCGAGCGGGTGCCGGACGGCATCGACGCCGTCGGGGTCTTCCGCGACCAGAAGATCGACGAGATCGTCGGCATCGCCTCCGAGGTCGGGCTCACCACGCTGCAGCTCCACGGTGGCGAGTCGGCCTCCGACTTCGCCCGCGCGCGCGACGCCGGCTTCTTCACCATCCGGGCCATCGCGGCCGAGGACTACCAGCGCGAGACGCCCGAACAGCGCGCCGCGTTCGACCACGACCTGCTGCTGCTCGACGCCGCCGTGCCCGGCAGCGGTCGGCTCGTCGACCCAGCCACGATCGACGGCGTGGACGAGGCCTGGATCCTCGCGGGCGGGCTGACCCCGGCCAACGTGGTCGCCGCGGTCGAGGCGCTCGATCCCGACGGCGTCGACGTGTCGAGCGGCGTCGAGTCCGAGCGCGGCGTCAAGGACCCCGCGAAGATCCGTGCGTTCGTCGAGGCCGTCCGAAGCCTGGGCTGAGCGCGGGGCTGCGGACGGCGCCGGGGCCGTCGGCGGTCAGCGCAGGGTGGGGATGAGCTCCGTCAGGAACGCGTCGGTGTCCTCCCAGCCCTGCACCGCGTGGCAGGGGACCCCGAGCGCCTTCACCGGGTAGTCGTTGCCCTCGGGGTCGAGCCGGTCGCCGACGAAGAGCATGTCGTCGAGCGCGATGCCGGTGATCTCGGCGAGACGCTGCATGCCGTAGGCCTTGTCGATGCCCTTGCGGGTGATGTCGATGCTCGTGGACCCGCCCGAGCGGACCTCGAGGTCGGGTAGGTCCTGCTGCACCAGGCGTCGCAGGTGGTCCTTCTTCTCGCCGGTCGGGTCCCACTGCTTCTTGACGTCCACCGGGGCGGACTGGCCGAGGGCGGAGAACGTGATCTGCGACCCGCGGTCCTCGAGGATGGCGCCCCACGTCTCGGACTCCCAGTACCCGGCTTCCTTCGCACGGGCCTCGACCGCGGCGAGGGCGCGGTCCTTCTGCTCGTCGGTGAGGTCCTCGGCGTACTGCAGCGCCCAGTCCTGGTCCTCCCAGCGGTAGTACCGGGTGCCGCAGGTCGGCAGGAGGTGCAGGGCGTCGAGCGTCAGGCCGTCGCGCTGCCGGAGCGGGGTGACCAGCTGCTGCTCGAACTGGGTGAAGTTGCCGCCGGAGATGACCGCGACCGGCACGACCTCGAGCAGGGACGCGAAGGTCTCGAGCATGCGGGGGTCGAGGGAGGACTTCGACGGGGCGAGCGTGTCGTCCAGGTCGAAGGCGACGAGGCGGGGCGTGGTCATGTCCCCGATCCTGCCAGAGCCCGCCGACCACCCGCAGGGTGCGAGCACCCGGGTGCCCGGGTGCTGCGCGATGTCTGCGGGGTCACGCGCGGTGCGTGGCGGGGACCCGGTCGCGGGCGTAGGTGATGTCCGTGTAGCCGTGCGGGGCGGGGTTGCCGTCCTCGTCGAGGTTCACGAAGACGACCTCGTCGATCGTCAGGATGCTGCGGTGTGTGAAGAGGTTGCGCGCCTCGGCCCGCATGGTCAGCGACGTCCGGCCGAACCGGGTGGCGACGAGGCCGATCTCGACGATGTCGCCCTCCTTCGCCGAGGACAGGAAGTTGATCTCCGACATGTACTTCGTGACGACCTTGCCGTTGCCGAGCTGGATGATCGCGTAGACCGCGGCTTCCTCGTCGATCCAGCGGAGCAGGCTGCCGCCGAACAGGGTGCCGTTGGCGTTGAGGTCCTCCGGTCGCACCCACTTCCGGGTGTAGAAGTTCATCTCCGGCGGGGCGTCGTCCTGGTGCTGATCCATGTCACGTCATGGTACGCCGACGGCCGCGCCCCCGCAGGGACGCGGCCGTCGTGGTGATCACGGGCGGCGGGGCCGCCGGTGCTCACTCCTTGACGAGGACGACCTCGTCGAGGGGGATGCGGGTGCGCGGGGCGACCTCGCGCTCCGCGGCCTTGTCGTCGAGCTGCGACGGGTGCGCGACGGTGCCGACGGCCGTGACCGTGTACGGCAGGAACCGCTCGGGCAGGTCGAACGCGGCACGGAGCCCGGCGGCGTCGATGCCCGCCATCTGGTGCACGTGCAGCCCCGCGGCGTGCGCCTGCACGGTCAGGGCGGCGAGCGACTGGCCGAGGTCGTACTGCGCGAAGGGGCGCTCCTCGCCGTCGGCGGTCACCGTCTCGAGCACGCCGACGACGAGGGCGCTGGCACGGAACGCCCAGGCCGCGTTGAAGCCGAGCAGGTTCTCGTTGATCTTCCGGAACGTCTCGGTGCCGCGGCGGCCGGCGATGAAGCGGCGGGGCTGGAAGTTCATGGCCGACGGTGCCCACCGAGCGGCCTCGAGGACGGCGTCGAGCTGGTCGTCCGAGATCGTCGCGGTCTCGTCGTAGGAGCGGGGGCTCCAGCGCTCCTCGAGCAGCGGCACGAGCGGCTGACTGGAGTCGGTGGACCGGGTGAGGGTGTCGGCGTTCGTCGAGGTCATGATGCGCTCAACGGTATTCGATGCGTACGCATTTCCGACCTGAGTGACGTCACATCACCGCCGGCAGGTGCCAGGATGGACGGGATGGGTGGCGTGTTGACCGGCTTCGCGATCATCGGCGCGATCATCGCCGGTGGGTACGTCGTCGGACCATTCGGCCTGCTGGGCCCGCACGCGCAGTTCGTGATGAGTCGGCTCGCGTTCTTCGTGCTGATGCCGTGCCTGCTGTTCCACACCATCGCGACCGCCGACATCGCGTCGCTGCTGTCGTCGATGCTCTGGGTCTCGCTGCTGAGTGCCGCCGTGGTCGCACTCGGTGCCGCCGCCGTGTTCCGCCTCGTGCTGCGCCGCCCCGTCACCACGACCACCGTCGGCGCCTTGGCTTCCAGCTACGTCAACGCGAACAACATCGGGCTTCCGGTGGCCGTGTACGTGCTCGGCCAGGCGACCGCGGTCGTGCCCGTGATCCTGCTGCAGCTCGTCGTGATGGCCCCGATCGCGCTGACGATCCTCGACGCGGCGACCGCGGGTGGCGGCGGATGGGGACGACGGATCGCGGGCCCGTTCCGGAACCCGATCATCATCGCCTCGCTCGTCGGGCTCGTGTGCTCGGCGACGGGGATCACGCTGCCCGACCCGGTGCTCGAGCCGTTCTCGCTCGTCGGCGCGGCCGCGGTCCCCGTCGTGCTGCTGTCCTTCGGGATGAGCCTGCACGGTGCGACCCCCCTGCGGGACCCGGCGATCCGCACCGACGTCATCGTCGCATCGTCGATCAAGCTCGTGGTGATGCCGGCCGTGGCCTTCGTGTTCGCACGCTTCGTGTTCGGGCTCGGCGACCAGGAGGTCTTCGTGCTCACCACCCTCGGCGCCCTGCCGGCGGCGCAGAACGTCTTCAACTACGCGCAGCGGTACGGGGCAGCGGTCCCGGTGGCGCGCGACGTCGTGCTCATCTCGACGCTCGGCTCGGTGCCCGTGCTCGTCGCGATCGCCGCCCTGCTGCACCCGTAGCGGTCGTCGAGACGCCGGCGTGTGGGCTTCCGGACGACGCCGTCGTGTTGTCGAGACGCCTTGATGTCGCCGAGACGCCGCCGGATTCGGCGGCGTCTCGCGCACTTGCCGGCGTCCAGCGAAGACGCCGGCGTCTTCCGCGCCCTGGACGTACGCCCGGACGGACGGGAGGCCCGTGGCGGGGCCGCACCGGGCCTCCCGTCCGGCTGTGGTGGCGACCACCGCGGATGGTGAGCAGATGCGGTCGGGTCGCGTCCGTTGACCCGACCCGTTCTGCTCACGAAGCACGGACGGCACGCGCGTACCCTGGCGGGCACGCGGGGCGGACCGCTCCGTGACCGATGACCACGACGAGGAGACCGGCGATGGACACGATGGCGATGATGAAGAACATGTCGATGACGGACATGCCCTTGGAGATGGACATGGACGTGATGCAGGACACGATGATGGCGATGAACGCCGCGTCGATGGCGGCGACGATGTGCTCCGCGGCCGACATGCGCATGGGCGGCGAGATGGCCACCTGCGCCGCGATGTGCTCGAACACCGCGATGCTGGCCGACACCGGCATGCGGATGATGATGCGTCCGATGGGGATGGACACCGCCGCGATGCAGGCGATGCTCATGGCCGTCGTCGCGATGGGCACCGCGTGTGCCGCCGAGTGCCGCCAGCACCAGGACATGGACGAGTCGTGCCGGTACTGCGCCATGGCCTGCGACGAGATGGTGTCGAAGTGCCAGGCGATGCTCGACTCGATGGCGGCCTGAGCCGCTCCGCCTGAACCGCTCCGCCTACGCGACGCGTGCGGTGGTCTGCCGACCGCCGACGCTGAGGATCTCCGCGACCGGGTGGTGGGCGACCGGCTCGCCGACCGACAGGACGCCGTCGGCGTCCGCCACCCGCAGCTGCGTGATGCTCCCGTCGAGGAACAGCACCACGGCGTCGGCTGCGCGGGTCTCGACGACGATGCCGTCGCGCCACGCACCGGGGGCCGCGGTCGCCATGAGGCGCTGGATGGGAAGGATCGTCGTGCGGGACATGGCTTCACCTGCTCTCGGAGGGGTTCGGTGCAGGAAACCTACGTCGGCGTGACGGACGGCTCAATCACGGCGGACGCCGGGCGTAACAGAACCGGTCGTGCGTCGTCGCTCCGGGCCGGTGACCCGACTCCGATCAGAAGATCATCGGGCGGTCGTCGTCGAGCGACGTGTCCAGGTCGAGGTCGACCACCACGGGCACGTGGTCGCTCGGGGCGTCGCCCTTGCGCTCGTTCCGGTGGATCGAGGCGTCCGTGACGACGTCGGCGAAGGCCTGCGAGCCGAGCACGAAGTCGATGCGCATGCCCTCGTTGCGCGGGAACCGCAGCTGCTTGTAGTCCCAGTAGGTGTAGCCGTCGGGCACGATCGGGCGAACGACGTCCTGCAGGCCCCGCGCCTCGAACTCGCGGAACGCTGCCCGCTCGGGCTCGCTGACGTGGGTCGACCCCTCGAAGACCCGCATGTCCCAGACGTCCTGGTCGAGCGGTGCGACGTTCCAGTCGCCCATCAGCGCGAGCGGGGTCTCCGGCAAGGCCTCGATCCACTCAGAGGTGCGGTCGGCCAGCTGGGCGAGCCAGTCGAGCTTGTACGTGTAGTGCGGGTCGCCGAGCTCGCGGCCGTTCGGCACGTAGAGGCTCCAGAGCCGCACGCCGTCGACCGTGACGCCGATCGCGCGGGCCTCGACCGGCAGGTCCGGCCCCTCGTGGCCCTTCAGGAACCCGGGCTGGCCGGGGAAGTCGCGGGTGACGTCCTCCATCGGCAGCCGGCTGGCGAACGCGACGCCGTTCCACTGGTTCAGGCCGTGCGCCTCGACGTGGTACCCCGCGGCCTCGAACTGCTCGACCGGGAACTGCTCCGGCTTGCACTTGATCTCCTGCATGCCGAGGACGTCGATGTCCTCACGCACCAGCCAGTCGACGATCCGACCCACTCGGGTGCGGACGGAGTTCACGTTCCAGGTCGCGACGCGCATGGAACAAGAACCTACCGGTGCCGACTGACGACGAGGTCGGCGAGACCAGCGGCGCGACCGGGCGGCACGTGCGCCGACTGTGCGGGGTCCGGCAGGTGCGCCGCCTGTGCGGGGTCCGGCAGGTGCGCCGCCTGTGCGGCGTACGGCACGATGGTGTTCGCTGGAGACCAGCAATCGATCGCACGGAGGCAGCAATGGCATCGACGACGAATCGCGTCGACGGGACCACGACCGGGGCCACGCTCGGCACCGGGGCCGGGAGCACCCAGCCCGCCGGCACCACCACGACGCAGGTCACCGCCAAGGGCAGGACCATCATCGACGACACGGTCGTCGCGAAGGTCGCGGGCATCGCTGCCCGCGACGTCCCCGGTGTCTTCGCGCTCGGCGGCAACGCCTCGCGGGCGTTCGGCGCCATCCGCGACGCCATCGGCTCGAGTGCGCTCGGTCAGGGTGTCCGCGTCGAGGTCGGCGAGACCCAGGTCGCCGTCGACCTGACCATCGTCGTCGACTACCCGACGCCGATGATGGAGGTCGCCTCCGCGGTGCGCGCCGCCGTCACGAACGCCGTCACCGAACTCGTCGGCCTCGAGGTCACCGAGGTCAACATCGCCATCAACGACGTGAACATCCCGGCGCTCAACGGCGTCGCGGACGAGCTCGACACCCGGGACGGTCGAGTCCGGTGAACGCCACCGTCGTCGGGATGGGCACCGGCGCCCTGCTCGCGATCGTCGCCGTGACGCTCGGGTTCTGGGCGTTCGTCGTCGTCGCCGTCTGCATGGCGCTCGGCGCTCTGGTCGCCCGCATCGTCACGGGTGACGTCGACTTCCGCCGCCTGCTCGACGTGCTGCGCGGACGCCGGAGCTCGTCGTGAGCGACGCCGCCGTCGCCACGACCGGCGACAGCGGCGTCCGGCTCCGCGGCTCCGACCGCATCGGCACGTCGGCGCTGGTGCACACCGCCCAGGCGGTCGCCGCCGAAGCACTGCGCGTGGCCTTCCGGGAGGTCCGTGCCCGGGTCGCCGACGACGGTCGCGGCGCACTGGCGGTCGAGATCACCGCCCCGCTCGCCCTGCCGGTGCTGGGCTCGCACGCACTCCCCGACGAACCGGTCGTCGCCACGGCGCACCGGGCTCGCGGCACGATCGCCGAACGTTTCCGGACCATCACCGGCCGACAGGTCGCCCGCGTGACCGTGACCTTCGCCTCGTCGGTCGTGGACACCCCACGGAGGGTCCGGTGACTGCCGCCCCCGCCGTCGGGCGCACCGATCCGGTCGTCCCCGCCGGCCCCTCGCACGACGACCACCACGCCACCTACCGCCGCTTGCTGCGCCGCGAGACCCACGTCTCCCGCTCCGCCGCCGTCGTCGTCGCGATGCTCATCGCCCTGGTGCTCGCCGCCGCCGCCGTCTTCGCCGGTGCGCTCGTCCTGCTCGACCAGAACGTCCTGGGTGTCGACCCGCGTGCCGTGGCCGACGCCGCGCTCGCGGCCCCGGACGGTCTCGAGACCACCATCGTGATCGGCATCGGCGCCATCGTGGCCCTGATCGGGCTCGTGCTGTTGCTGCAGGGGATCCTGCCCCAGCGCCGTCCGCGGCACGTGATGGCGTCCGATCGGCTCGCGGTCGTCGTCGACGACGAGGTCCTGGCCTCCGCTGCGGCCCGCGCCGCCCGTTCCGCGACCCGTCTCGGCGCCGACGCAGCCGTGGGTACCGTCGGCCGCCGCACGGTCGACGTCGTGCTCCGGCCCGCAGCCGGGGTGGACGTCCCCGCGGTCGCCGCGACCGAGGCCGTCGAGCGGGAGTTCGCCGCGATCGACGCGCAGCCGCCGCTGGCCGCGCGGGTCCGGGTGCAGCCGACGGGGCGGGTGGACGGATGAACGCCACGAACCGTGGGCTCGGCCGGACGGCGCTCGTCGTGCTCGGGCTCGTCCTGCTCGTCGCCGGGGTGGCGGCGATCCTGGTGCAGACCGCACAGGGGCTGCCCCTCGTCGCCTCGGGGTGGCGCGCGGTCGGCGATGCCCTCGCCGGACTCGGCACCGGGGCGTCGCGTGACGACTCGGTGTTCGCCTGGACCTGCGTGCTCGGCGGTGGCGTCGTGCTCGGCGTGCTCGCCCTCGTCGTGCTGACGACCCTCGGCGGTGGCCGCGAGGGCACCGTCGTGGACAGCGACGGTTCGGCGGACGGCGTCGCCGGGGCGGTGCGCATCGAGTCCACTGCCGTGCAGCACGCGCTGTCCTCGGCCATCGGCGAGATGCCGCAGGTCGGTTCGCTCGCCGTCGACGTCTACCGGGTCCGTGGCGGTCGGGCGATCCGGGTGCGGGTCCGTCCGCGCCGGGGTGCCGCGCCGCGCGAGATCACCGAACGGGTCGAGGCCGTCGTCGCCGACCTGGACGCCCTGCTCGGCGAACGCCTGCCCGTGCTGCTCGAGATCGCCCGTGGTGGGTCGGGGTCCTCCCGCCCGGACCGCGTGCACTGAGCGTCGCCGTGGTGCGCTCGATCGGTGGACTGCCCCGGCCGGGCGAGACGGTCCCGGTGCCGCGCGTCGTCACCGACGTCGCGCGAGGGCGTGAGGTCGCGCTCGTCTGGCGCAACCAGATCGGTGGGACGACGTTCCGTGTCGGACCGGACGCGCACGCCGAGGAGTTCGTGAAGGTGCTGCCGCACGCGTACGCGACGTGGATCAGCGGTGAGGCGGAACGGCTGACCTGGGCATCCCGGTACGCCCGGGTGCCGGAGGTGCTCGGCCGCGGCACCGACGACGGCGGCGTCTGGCTGCACACCCGTGCCGTGCCCGGGTGGAGCGCTGTCGACCCGCGCTGGCACGACGAACCCCGGACCGCTGTGGTCGCGGTGGGCGAGGGCCTGCGCGCGCTGCACGACACGTTGCCCGTCGACGACTGCCCGTTCACGTGGGCGACCGCGGACCGGCTCGATCGCGCGCGTGCAGCCGTCGCCGTCGCCGGCCGCGGACCGAGCGCGCTCGGTCCGGAGCCGCCGGCCGACCGCATCGTCGTCTGTCACGGTGACCCGTGCACGCCGAACACGTTGATCGGTGCGGACCGGCGGTGGAGCGGGCACGTCGACCTGGACGCGATGGGCGTCGCGGACCGCTGGGCCGACATCGCGGTGGCGACGATGGCCCTCGGCTGGAACTACGGACCCGGGTGGGAGCCGCTGTTCCACCGGGCGTACGGGCTGCCGGACGACCTGGAGCGCACCGCCTGGTACCGGGCGCTGTGGAACATCGACGTGGACGACGTCGGGAGTGTTCCGAGCTGATGGGGCTCGGTCTCCCTCTGCCGGTTCGGGTCGGGTCGGGTCAGATCTTGGGTGGGCTGACGATGGGGTCGTCCCATGCGGGGAACGGCGGGAAGACGCCCGGGAGCGAATGATCGGGGTAGGCCGCATCGTTCCGTCCTCCGACTGCTTCCGAGAGGGCGCTGGCGTCGTTGGTCCAGAAGAGTTCGCTGTAGACGGTGATGGGGTTGTCGCCGTTCTCCTGCGCGGCGTACTGGATCTGCCAGCCGTCGCCGGTGGTGGCCCAGACCTCCTGGTCGCCGGTGATGGTGCGGCGTTCGATGGTCCAGCCCTGGTCGGTGAACCAGTCGATCATCGGCTGCAGGTCGCGTTCCTGGTCAAGGGTGCCGGGCGGGGACCAGAGCCGGGTGGTGCTCATGTCGTAGCTGTTCTTCGTGTCGGACCCGGGCAGAGCTGCGACGCCGTCACCGCCGATCAATGGAACACGGTCGCCGCCACCCCACTCCCATTCGCCGTCGTGGACCTGGAGTTGCGCGGCTTTCAGGAGCCGCTGCATGTGCTCGTAGTGGTCGCGGTAGGCGTCGAACTCTTGGTGCAGGGACATTTCGGCGACGTCGTGCTGGGTGACGCCTGCTGCATCGGTGGGCATCTGGGTTCCTCCTCCCGCGCACCCCGACAGCAGCCCGAGCGTCAGGGCAGCGGTCGTGATGGCACGGAGCATCGGTCGCATGGTCTTCATCATGGCTTCCCCGTCGCGATGATCTTCGCGATGGTCTGTTGTGCGGTGGCAGCTCGGGACAGGTAGCCGACGCCGCTGTCCGGGAACATGTCGTGCCCGGTGACCGCGCTGCCGCCAGGGGACTCGTCAGCGCCGAACGTGTCGACGTCCGGAAGGTCGCGTGGATCGGTGCGTCCGATCCGGCCGAGGATCGCTGTGTGGTCAGCGGAACCCTCGGTCGCGTACACATGGTCCACGTTGAGGTGCTCGGGAGTCGTGGTGTCGGTGAACCCGACGGAGCCGTACGTGACGAGCGCGTCGACCCGGTACCGAGTCTGCGCGAGCGCTTCGGCCGCCGTGGTGGACCCGTAGGAGTGCCCGAGGACGGTCAGGGACTGCGGCGCGCTGCCCCGGCTGTCGTGGATGCCGTCGAGGAACGAGGCGAGGTTCGCCCCACCCGCGTGCGCGCGGTCCTGACCCGGGACCTCGATGACACCCGGGGCGCGGTAGCCGATCCACGACACGACCGCGAACGACTCTGCTCGTCGATGCTTCCACGCGGTGCCCAGAAGACCGTTGGCGGCGCGGACCTTCTCATCCATGCTGTCGAGGGGGGTCATCGCGCCGGGCACGTTGACCGTCACGTTGGACGCCGTGTCCAGATCGCCGAGCGCGACGGCGGCGACGAGAGACCCGCTCGAGACGCCGAACCCGACGAGCTGTGCGACGGCGCTCGAAGGGGCTCGGACATCTGCCGCCAAGCGATCGGCACGCTTGAGCCCGTCGCGGAGGCCGAAGACCTGCTTCCGGAACTCGTCGAGACTGACCGCACCGTAGGTGTACGGCAGCCCCATCAGCCGGTACAGCCGCTCTGGGTCTCGTACCGCGGCCGAGAGGACGGCCCTGGACGCGATGTCGCGCTGCGCTGCCGGGACGCCGTCAAGTCCTGCGAACTGCAGCTGCGTGGTCAGGGGCAACGCCCGGATGTCGGCGTCGGTGAAGCCGAGCGCGGCCCAGGCCGCTGCGACCTCAGCCGTGGTCAGGGACGGATCGAGCAGCCGCTGCAGCCCGGGTAGCAGTTTGGAGGTACCGGCGACGTCGAGCGCAGCGTTCGCGAGGGAACCGCCGCCCGCGGCGCTGAACGCGCCCGCGATCCGATCGATCCACGACGCGTCGTCGGCGTTCTCGGCAAGGTAGTCGGCGAAGCCACCTGGCAACGACGCCCCGTCGACCGGGACCCAGCTGCAACGATTGCGGAACACGGTCCACGCGTTGCGAACCCGCACGAGGTCTTGCTCCGTCGAGGAGTCCTGCACCCGGGCCACGGCAGCGAACTTCCGCAGCCGAGCGGGATCTGCCCCGCTCCGTCCTCCGGACCGGCCACCGGTGCGCTGCCGCGAGCACGCGCTGAACACCGCGGACACCGGAGAAGGTCGCTGCGGCGTGCCCGATGGTTCAGGGTCGAACACCGAGCTGCTCCAGTCGAGCACGGGTTGCGACGGGAGCCCGCCACCGGCGCGCACCAGGTCACGATCAGCTTCGCGCTGCCGCCACGCAGCGAGGTCGGCCAGGCGCTGCCGTTCCTCGTCCGCCTGCCGCTGGGCGATCCGCAGCTGGTCGGCCATCGCTTCGAGCGCCGTCACGAGCCGGATGCGGTCGGTCGACTCCGTCACCCGAGCTGTCTCGAACAGCCGCGCGTACGCACCGTCGAAGTCGTGCAGTGCGGCCTCGGCGTTGTTCCGCCGCGGCCCGGCGCTGGCACGCAGTGAGAGTGCCGCCTCGGCCGCGCAGTCGACCAACCGCGACGCCGCTGCGTCGTCGAACTCGATCCCCATCGTCCCCCCACCATCCGAACTGGCCGATGGGAGCAACGTAGCATTTCAGCGGTGCAGTATGAAATGACGGGCGTACGACTGTGGGGAACACCAAACCGCCGCCCACTGGGAGTGGACGGCGGTCTAGTGAACGAGCTGGCTAGAAGGCGACCCCGCGTGCACCCATGAAGGGCACCGGGTCGGTGGTGGCGCCGTTGAGGTGCACCTCGATGTGGCTGTGGCACCCGGTGGACTGGCCGGTCGACCCGACGAGTGCGATGAGCTGCCCCGCCGCGACTCGCTGGCCCTGGGCGACCCGGAAGCCACCGTTGACGATGTGCCCGTAGGCGGTCTGCACGCCGTTGCCGTGGCTGATCCGGACGTAGTTGCCGTACCCGCCGTACCAGCCGACGTAGTCGACGGTGCCGGCGGAGGCGGCGACGATCGGGGTGGAGCAGCCGCTGGCCAGGTCGACGCCGTCGTGCTTGATGACGGTGCCGTGGATCGGGTGCACGCGGTAGCCGTACGGGCTGATGACGTACCCGCTCGCGGGCCGGACCCAGCCGGTACCGGAACCGGACCCGACGGCGCCGCCGCCGCCCGAACCACTGCTGCCGGTCGACCCGCCGGCGGGAGCGCCGCCGCCGGAGTTCGCGGAGTCGGCACGAGCGGCAGCCGCTGCCCGGGCCAGGGCTTCGCGCGCGGCCTTGGCCTCGGCGGCCTTCCGCACCTTCTCGCCCTGCGCGAACTCGGCCTCCGTCCGGACGCGGCCGGAGGTCAGGGTCGCCAGCTGGGCGTCGAGTCGGGCCTTGTTGGACTGCTGCTCGTCGTAGGCGGCCTGCACGGTGTCGGACGCCGCCTGGGCTTCCTGCATGCGTGCCTCGGCCTTGGCTGCCAGACCCTTGAGCTCTTCTGCGGCACGGTCGGCCTGGGCTTCGAGCGAGCGGGCGACACCCGCGTCGATGCTCGCGGCGGCCTGCACTCGTTCGGCCTGCTCGGAGAGCTTGCTCAGGGCACCGAGGTCGTAGAGGAGATCGCGGGCATCGGCGCCCTGCGTGAGGACGGAGGTGGTGACGTCCGCACCGCCGGAGCGGGACATCTGCGCGGCGAACTGACCGGCCTGCGCGGCGCTCTGCTCGGCGACCTTCGCGTGTTCCTCGGCGTCGGCGCGGAGCTGCTGTTCCTTCTCAGCGGCTTCCTGTGCGTCGGCCTGGGCGTCGAAGAAGACCTGCCCGAGCTTCTTGGCCTTGGCCTCGGCCGCCGCGACCTTGGCGTTCAGGTCGCTGATGATGCCCTTGATCTCGGTGATCTGCCCCTGCTTCGCGGATTCCTTGCCACGGGCGGACTCCACTTCGTCCCACGTGGGGTAGGTCACCGCCTGGGCAGCCGGAGCATCGGCGATGACCGTGCCGACGAGGCCCGCGAGCGCCAGGCCGGTGACGGCGAGGCGCAGGCGCACGGGGACACGGTGGGCGCGGGGGCTGGTGGGGCGAGACATCGAGGACGAGCCTATACATCCGTACAGCGAGCATCGGACGGCAACGCGCCGCTGTGGACAACTTCAGCAGTGGATCAGAAGCCGCGGTCGCGTCGGATGACGGCGGCGCTCCCGACGACGTCGCGCCGCAGGATCGCCTGCCCGGCGGTGCCGGCGTAGTCGTAGACGTCGAACCCGGTGCAGTGGGTGATCGTCGCCGGCGGCCCGAGGGAGTCCTCGACCGCGGTGGTCCAGAGGTCGTGCGACCCGACCACCACGAAGCTCGGGTCGGCGTCGCGGTAGGCCCCGAGGTCGACGAGCCAGGGGTAGGTCTCGAAGGTGTCCCGGACCTGCAGCAGCCCGACGTTCGTCGACGCGTAGGTGGCGAGGGGCCGGACCGTCCAGAACTGCCCGACGCCGGTGACCTGGCGGCCGTCGGCCCAGCGGTCCAGGCACGCCGCCGCCGGGTACCGCGCGGTCGCCACGGCGTGGGCGGTCCCGGGGGCCACGGCGATCCCGGTCGCGAGCACGGCGGCCATCGCGACCGCCACCCCCGCCCGGACCCCGCGGTGCGGGCGGTGCACGCGGGTGCGGCGGACCGCGGTGCGGGTGAGCTCGGCCACGGCGACGAGCGCGAGCAGCGGTGCGGTCACGATCGGCTGCAGGTAGCGCGGGGTCTCGGACCCGGCGACGACGACCCCGACGGACACAGCGACGACGGTCACCAGGGGCAGCAGTGTCGCGACCAGCACGGTGCGTGCGGTGCGGACCCGCCAGGCCCAGACCGTGCCCCCGACGGTGACGAGCACCCCGGCGAACAGCAGCAGGAGCCCGAGGTCGCCCGGAGCCGTGCCCGCCCGGTCGTCGGTCAGCGCCGCGAAGAACCGCAGGGTCTCCCCGGCCCGGGACGGCTGCACGTACGTCGCCGGGTCGAGGGAGACGAACGGCCGCAGCGGGATCCGCACCAGGTACCCGACGACCGATCCGACCGTGACGGCACCGGCGAGCAGCGCGGCCGGACGCCACGGCACCCGGCGCGCCAGCACCAGGAGCCCGAGGGTGACGACGACGGGAGCGGCGGACCAGGGTACGTACAGCGGGTTCGACGCGGTCGTGCACGCCGCGACGAGTCCGAGCACCACGAGCAGGGGCACCGACGCCCGGCCGAGGCGCACCGCCCGCAGCACGAGCACCGCGGTGCCGAGCATCGCCAGCACGGCGCCGTAGTAGTAGGTCGTCGTGAGCAGCAGGGATGCCAGCTCGAGCGAGGTGGCCGTCGCCGACGACTCGGTGAGCACGAGCAGCGTGACCAGACCGAGCGCCCCGGCCGACACCGCGATCCGGGCGGGGCGCCCGGCGGACGGCATCAGCTCGTTCGCTGCCGCCCGCACCAGGGCGTAGACGGCGAGGAGCACGAGCACCCCGTTCAGTGCCAGGGCCTGCTGCGGTGTGGCGGTCACCAGCGAGCAGGACAGGTACACGGGCAGCTCGGGGAAGAAGAACAGCGCGGGCGACATGGCCCACTCGAACGGCTGGCCGGCCTGCAGGGAGCGCTGGACGAGCGGCAGCAACACCGAGTCGCCGTCGTACCAGAGCAACGCGACCCGCTCCGTCGCGATGACGTGGCGCAGGGCGATGACGGCCAGGGCCAGCGCGACCAGGCCGCCCAGGGCCTCCCGTCCGATCGTGACGGCCACCTCGCCGGGCCGGCGGCCGCCGGACGGAGCCGGCTCCACGGCGGGGCGACGCGGTGCTCGGGACATGCCCCGGAGCGTACCGAGGCCGCCTCGGTGCCGGCACCCCGCGGCCCACAGGCTGGGGGAGCGCGTTGCGGGCCCGACCGACTACCCTTGTGGGCTGTGACCGACGCGCGCGAACAGTTGATCCAGTACATCTCCTCCGAAGCGGTGTTCCACGGCGACTTCACCCTGACCAGCGGGAAGAAGGCGACGTACTACATCGACCTGCGGAAGGTCAGCCTGGACCACCGCGTCGCGCCGCTGATCGGCCAGGTCATGACCGAGCTCGTGCAGCAGGTGCCGGACGTCTCCGCCGTCGGGGGCCTCACCATGGGCGCCGACCCCATCGCCAGCGCCGTCCTGCACCAGGCCGCCGCCCAGGGGCTGACCTACGACGCCTTCGTCGTCCGCAAGGAGCCGAAGGACCACGGCCGCGGTAAGCAGGTCGAGGGACCGGACCTCAAGGGCAAGCGCGTCGTCGTGCTCGAGGACACCTCCACCACCGGCGGCTCGCCGCTCAAGGCGGCCGAGGCGCTCGAGCGCGAGGGCGCGATCGTCGCCGCCGTCGCGGTCGTCGTCGACCGGGACACCGGTGCCAAGGAGACGATCGAGGCGGCCGGCTACCCGTACTTCGCGGCCATCGGGTTGGCTGATCTGGGGCTGACCGCGTGACCGAGGAGCGTCCGGACGACGCGCGCGAACCCGACGGCACCGTCGGCCCGGCAGACGGGGACGACGGCCTGGAGGCTCGGCGCGCGTCCGGCTCGGACGCTCCGTTCCACGGTCTCCGCAGCGCTGCGGACATCTTCGGTGCTCCGCGCGGCGAGGAGGACTGGCCGTCGCGACGGGAGCGCCGCGAGGCCGAGCGCACCGCCCGCGAGACGGGCGCGCCGCTGCCGGAGCCGTTCGTGGCCGATGGCGAGGCGGAGGCTGCTGAGACTCCTGCTCCTGCTGCTCCTGCCGCGCCTGAGCCTGCTGCTCCGGCGCTCGACGACGGCGCGACCCAGGCCATCTCGATGCCGCCCGAGCTGCTCGCACCCTCCGAGAACCCCGACGCCGTCGTCGAGCACGAACGCTCCACACTGCACGACCGGATCCCCGCCGCCGCCGACACCCCGCCGGACTCCACCGCGCCGCACCCGTCGTCGATCGTGCTGCCGACGGCACAGACGCACCGGGACGAACGTGCCGCCGCGTCGAAGGCCATCGAGGACGAGCGTCGCCGCGTCGACCCGTTCGGCGAGGGTCGCGCCGACGTCGACTGGCTCGGCCGCGCGACCGGGAACCACCCGGAGCCCGTGGCTCCCGCTGCACCGCAGCCCCTCGGCGTCGAGAACGTGCTGCCCCCGACCGAGGAACCGCCGACCTTCACCGACCTGCTGCGCATCACCAGCACCGGGCCGGTCCCCACGCAGACCGGCGCGCACGACCGGCCGTTCGACTGGGCGATCGGTGACGACGAGCCCGGCGAGGTCCCGGCGACGCTGACCACTGACTCGTTCGACACCACCGCGCTCTCCGCCGGGTCCTGGTCGCTCGCCGACGAGCTGGACGACGAGGACGAGGTCGTCGCCGGCGAGGTCGACACCCCGGCCTCCGGGCTGCCGCAGGCGCCGCGGACCTACCCGGTGCCACCGGCGGTCCCCGTGCCGCCGGCGGTGCCCCTGGCGGTCCCGGCCGCGCCCCTGTCGGACACGGCTGCTCCGGCTGCCGTCCCCGATGCGGCTGCCGCTGCCGCTGCCGCTGGTACTGCCGCGGCCGCTGGTGCTGCCGCTGGTGCTCCGTCGGAGGCGACCGAGGCCGTGGACGCACCCCGTCAGCCCGCCGGGGACGACGTGCCGGACGCGACCGAGGGCCTCCAGGCCGATGCCCCGACCACCGCGATGCCGGCTGCCGGGACGCCCTGGTGGTCCGAGCCCGACGCGACCGTGCCGCCGACCGCCGTACCGCCGCTCGTCGAACCCACCGGAGCACAGGAGTACCCGGCGCACCTGCCGCCGTCGGTGGGGCAGGACCTCGACGCCGTTCTGGGGTTGCGTGGGAACGACACCGGTCCGCAGCCGGAGTCCCTGCCCGCCGCGGCGCCGGACGACCTGGACCAGTCCGAGTGGGACGGCCGCGAGACCAGCGACACGAGCGCCATCAAGGACCTGTTCGGCACCGAGGCGGTCGGGCAGCTCGGCGGCACCGGCTACGACCCCGAGGACACCGGGACGCGGATGATGCCGGCGGCGGCGGCGGCGGCCGTGCCCGCGGCTGCTGCCGCTCCAGCTGCTGCCCCCGCGTCCGCTGCTGCCGGACGGCCTGCCGGCGGTCCGGACCGGCGGTCCGGCGAACGCGACAACTTCATCAACGAGGGTTTCGCGCGGCTGCGGAACGAGGGCAAGCGCGGCAAGCAGCTGCTGATCTACGGGTCGATCGCGCTGATCCTCGTGCTCATCGTGCTGGTGTTCCTGCTGTCGAAGTGGATCCTCGGCAACAACATCGCCGACCAGGCCGTGCCGACGAAGTCGCCGGTGGCTGCCTCGTCGGCGCCGGCGACACCGAGCGCTGCGCCGTCGGCGTCTGCCTCGCAGCCGAGTGACCCCGCAGCACCGGCCGCAACCCTGCAGTTCGCCACGACGCCGGCGTTGCCCGGCGAGCACCCGTGGACCGACCTGGCCGGCGGGGAGTGCCTGTCGCCGTTCACGAACGCGTGGTCGCAGACCTTCACGGTGGTGGACTGCGCGACGCCGCACATCGGGCAGCTGACCGCACGACTCGCGGTCGAGGGTGACACCTACCCGGGTACCGAGGCCCTTGCGACCCGGGCCGCCGACCAGTGCCAGTCCGACGCGGCGCTGAACGCCTCGGCCGCCGCCGCCGTGGGCGACGTGCAGGTGCAGGGTTCCTACGCGCCGGACCAGGCGACGTGGGACCAGGGTGACCGGTTCATCTCGTGCTTCGTGACGCGGTCGTCGGGGCAGCCGCTGACCGGGTCGCTGGCGCCGGGGGCGTAGGCGCGCCCGCACCCTTCTTGCGACGATCCACCCCGTGATCGACGGGTGGTGTGTCGGAACATGCACGCGCATGGCAAGGGCGCGCGCGGCGTCAGGTGTTCGATGGAGGGATGACCACGCTCACCGATGCGCTCGCCGACCCGCGATCCTCCGCCCGGCTGCAGGCCGTGATGGCCGCGGGGACCACCCCGGACCCCGCGGACCTCGAGGTGCTCGTCGCGCAGTGCGCCGTCGAGCCGGACTTCTTCGTCCGCGACATGCTGACGTGGGCACTCACCCGGCACCCCGCCGAGGATGTCGTGGCCCGCGTGCTGCCCGAGCTCGAGCGCCCCGAGCCGCAGGCCCGCAGCCAGGCGCTCCACACCCTGTCGAAGATCGGTGACCCGCACGCGTGGCCCGCGGTGCGCCCACTGCTCGAGGACCACGACGACGAGGTGCTCCGCGCGGCCTGGCGGACGGCCGTCGCACTGGTGCCGGACGACGAGCGGGCGTCGCTCGCGCGGATCCTCGCGGTGCAGCTCGGCATCGGCGACCGCGAGCGTCGGCTCAGCCTGTCGCGTGCCCTGGTGGGACTCGGCGAGGACGCCGTCGGACCCCTCCTCGTCACGGCCGCCGACCGGGGGACCGACGTCGTCCGGGAGCACGTGCGCGAGACCGAACGACTGCTGCACGACCCGGACGCCGCATCCGCACTCGCCCTCGAACGGGCCCGGCGCGAGGTCGCCCTCGGCCGGACGCGCTCCGTCAAGGGCTAGGGCCGGCGGGCGCGCCTGGCCGGGAGCGCCGGGTGGTCGCGAAGCGTCACCGTCGCGGTCGTGGGGCGGCCGCGTCGCGCGGTTACGAACCCCGTGCGCCGGGTGCCGAGTGGGCGCGAACCGTCGGCTGCGGGGCTTCCGGGCGACGGAGCGTGACCGGTCGGCAGAGGTGAGCGGGGTGTCGTGACCGGTGAGGGCGCCGGACGGGAGGCGCGTGGCGGCGGTGCGCCGGGCCTCCCGTCCGACGCCACGCGCGTTCGCGGCCCGCGGTGCGGTCACGACCCCCCGTGCGCTGGGCGCCGAGTGGTCACGAACCGTCGCCTGCGAGGCTCCCAGACGACAGTTCTTGACCGCTCGGCGGATGTGAGCGGGGTGTCTCGACCGGCCGGCCAACGCGTGCGTGCCGTCCGCCGCCACGCGCGCAGCGCGGTCAGTCGCCGTCGGGCGCGAGCCAGATGGACGACGCCGCCGCGGCAGGCAGGTCGACGAGGGACTCCGAGCCGTCGGTCGACCGCCGCGACACCGCGATGACGCCGGCGTAGTCCCGCACCCGCTCGACCCGAAGGTGCGTGCCCAGCCCCACCCCGAGCTCGTCGAAGTACCGCAGCAGCGAGGGGTCGTCGTCCGAGACACGGTCGACGGTGCCGCAGGCTCCCGGCTCGATCGCGCCGAGGAGGGTGCCGGGGGAGTCCGGCACGATGCCGTCCGCGCCGGGGATCGGGTCGCCGTGGGGGTCGTGCGTCGGGTGGCCGAGGTCGGCGTCGACCCGGTCGAGGAACTGCTCCGACACGGCGTGCTCCAGGGCCTCGGCCTCGGTGTGGACCTCGTCCCACGAGTAGCCGAGCCGCTCCACCAGGAACGTCTCGATCAGCCGGTGCCGCCGGACCATCGCCACCGCGACCTGCTGCCCGAGCGGGGTGAGCACGACGCCGTAGTACGGGGTGTGCTCGATCAGGCCGTCGCGGTCGAGCTTCTTGAGGTTGCCCGACACCGTCGACGCCGACACCTTCAGGGACGCCGCGATGTCCCGCGTCGCCAAGCCGGGTCCGCCGCGCTCGCTGGCCTTCCAGATGAGCTTGACGTAGTCCTCTGCCATGGTGGACAGGGAGGGCAGGCGCATACCGCCAATCGTACGTCCCGCCTGGTACAACCAGCAGATGACCACCGCCGCGCCCGTCCGAGCCCCCCGCCGTCGCTGGCCGGTGCCGCCGTCGCTGCTGCTCGGGCTCGCGCCGATCGTGGTCTTCGCGGCGATCAGCGCCTGGCGGTCACGGCCGAGCGACGACTACGCGACCCTCGGGCAGACGGTCGACAGCGTCGTGCACGCCCTCGTGATCCCCGAGGGCATCGCCGTCGCGGCACTCGCCCTGTTCGTCACGGCGCTCGGCTGGTGGCGGATCGCCACGATCGACCCGGTCCGGACACGGCTGCGGTGGACGATGCTCGCGCCGATCCTCGTGCTGGTGGTGTGCGTCGTCCGGTTGCCCCTGATCGACTGGACGGCACTGCCCGCGCACTACTTCCTGCTGCTCGCCGTCGGGGTGCTGTTCGTCGGGGTCTTCGAGGAGCTGATGTCCCGCGGCACCCTGCTCGTGGGGCTGCGGCGGCGCCTGCCGGAGACGGGGGTGTGGGCCCTGTCGTGCGCGCTGTTCGGACTGCTGCACCTGCTCAACGCGCTCGCCGGCGCCGGCATCGGGCCGACGCTGGTCCAGGTCGTGTTCGCCGCGTCGTTCGGGTCGACGCTGTACGTCGCGCGTCGGCTGACCGGGTCGCTGCTCGCTCCGGTGCTGCTGCACGCCTTCTGGGACTTCGGGTCGATCGGGTTCTCGGCGACCGCGGACACGGGCGACTTCGGGAAGCTGACCCTGCTCGGTCTGATCGGGCTGTTCTCGTTCGGCGTGCTCGCGTTCGGCATCGTGGCCGGCGGGATCATCGCCTGGTACGACGACCGGCCCCGTCGGCTCGCGAAGCGGTGGCGGACGGTGCCGCCGATGGCGGCCTTCGCCCTGGAGGCCCGTGGGGCGTCCCACGGACCGGCTGCGACCGGCTAGAGCTCGACTTCGAACGGCTCGGTGCGCACGAGCTCGTGCACGCCGGAGATGACCTCGCTCGGGCGGAACGGGTACCGGTCGATCTCCGCCTGGTCGCTGATGCCCGTCATCACGAGCACGGTGTGCAGCCCCGCCTCGATGCCGGCCTGCACGTCGGTGTCCATGCGGTCGCCGATCATGCCGGTGTTCTCGGAGTGCGCCCCGATCCGGTTCATCGCGGAGCGGAACATCATCGGGTTCGGCTTGCCCACGACGTAGGGCTGCTTGCCGGTGGCCTTCTCGATCATCGCCGCGATGGCGCCGGTCGCCGGCAGGACCCCCTCGGCGCTCGGGCCGGTGGCGTCGGGGTTCGTCACGATGAACCGGGCGCCGGCGCGGATGAGCCGGACGGCCTTGGTGATCGCCTCGAACGAGTAGTTGCGGGTCTCACCGACGACGACGTAGTCGGGAGCGGTCTCGGTCATGATGAACCCGGCCTCGTGCAGGGCGGTCGTCATGCCGGCCTCGCCGATGACGAACGCCGAGCCGCCGGGCATCTGCGACTTGCAGAAGTCGGCCGTCGCGAGCGCACTCGTCCAGATCCGCTCCTCGGGCACGTGCAGGCCCGAGCCCCGGAGCCGGGCGCTGAGGTCGCGCGGCGTGAAGATCGAGTTGTTCGTCAGCACGAGGAACTCGGTGCCGTCGTCGAGCCACTGCTGGATGAGCTCCGGGGCGCCCGGGAGTGCCTGGTTCTCGTGGACGAGCACGCCGTCCATGTCGGTCAGCCAGCACTCGACGTCGTCTCGGGTCGCCATGGCCCTCACCCTACTGCGCAGGGGGTCGAGCCCGCCGTCTCCGTGCTCGGCGAACACGATCCGCGATATGCAGAACATGAATGATCGATGTGGAATGCGATGCGTGCGTACGCTGCTCGTCGGGGCGGTCCTCGCTCCGACGATCTGCGGGACATCAGCCTCGCGAGAACAAGGAGACCCATGCGATCCCGAAGTAGAGCGCGCGTCGCCGTGTCGACGCTGGCCACCGCTGGCGTCGTCCTCGGCCTTGCCCTGCCGACCGCCCCGGCGGTGGCGAGCGAGCCGGAAGGACCCGGTGGCACCGCATCCGCCGCGACGCAGAGCACGGTCGACGTCGCGATCGACGTCACGAAGGACGGCAACGGCCCCTTCACCCCGACGGACGGCGCTGGTGGTGACGCAAGCGAGGAGAACGGCATCGTCCGCACGATGGACGCGATCACGTACCGCGTCTCCCTCAACTCGAACGACGGCACCAGCACGAACGAACGCTTCAGCGTGACCGCCCCCGCCGGCACGTCGTGGGCAGGGGTCCCGACCATCTGCGTCGGCCCCGGCTCGGCGGTCTCGGGCGCCGTGCTGACCTGCAACATCGGCACGCTCCGAGAAGGCCGGACGGTCTCCGTGCCGATCGTCCTCGACGTCTCCGCCGACCTGGAGAACGGCGACACGATCGCCGTCCCGGTGACCGCGACGGCGGACGAGGCCGAGAACGGAACCGCCACCGCGGTCGCCGAGGCCGTCACGGTCTCCGCAGCCGCGCGCTACAACCTGAGCAAGAACGTCCACGCGTCGTCGCTCCGGACCGACGTCACCGGTCCGGACGGAACGACGAAGGGGCTGCAGCTGATCTACCCGATCGCCGTGGACTGGCAGCCGCTCGTGCCCGGACAGGGCCTCCTCGGGTTCGAGAAGAGCACCGGCCCGATGACGTTCACGGACGACCTCTCCCAGATCCTCGGTGCCGTGCCCTCCGATGCGGTCCTGTGGAACGGTGGCAACCCCGTCTGCGGCCCCAACGACATGGGCGACTGGCGGATGGGAGGCCTGCCCGGCGGCAGCGGCGGCGGCGAGCAAGCGGTCACGGACTCCGGGGAGTTCTCGTGCGAACAGGCGGCCCCCGGTCAGGGCGTGGACGTCACGATCACCGGGACGGTCACCGACCCCGACCACGTCCCCTCGAGGAGCCTCACGAACGGGCCGATCGCCGGCGGCGCCAAGCCCTACTTCGTGAGCGGCTACATCAGCCTCTGGATGCCCAACCCTCCGACCGGGACCTCGGTGGAGTCGGTCAACACGTTCACGCCGCTGCAGACCACGTCCGTCAGCGGAGCGCCGAACTTCCCCGGCGGCACGGAACCCACGGGTGACAACTCCGCCGAGCGCAACGTCCTCGAGTACGCAGACGGCTCCGCGCAGAAGCGGCTCTTCCGGGTCATCGGCGACGGTCGCGCCGTCGAGCGGGGCTCTGCTCGCGACGGCGACCCGTGGGCCACCCCGGGCACGCTGCTCCGGAGCGACGTCAGCGCCTCCAACAAGGGGCTGACGTCGTTCGACGGCGCCGTCCTCTGCGACACCTTCGACCGCGACACGCAGCACGTCACCCGCGTCGGCGACGGCAGGGTCGCGGCGTGGACCAGCGGCATGCGCAGCGCGAAGGTGCAGTACGCCGCGTACGACATGACCTCACCGTCCGCGGGGCAGAAGGCGACCTGTGACGACGAGGACGGCCCCTGGTACGACCGGCCGGAAGACGTCCCCGGTGGCATCGATGCCGTCGGAGCGGTCCGCGCGACCGGTGACGTCCCCGGTGGCAGTGACGGCACGCTCTACAGCTACCTCACCACCCAGGACGCCGCCGACGGCACACGGGCCCACGACTTCGGTCACGCGTGGTTCGGCGACCGCTCAGAACGCTGGGCGCACGACATCTGGTCCGACGCGGACCTCGGTGCCGGTCCCCTGTCCGACAGCGTCATCCTCACCGAGAACCTCGCCCGGATCCAGAAGAAGATCGTCGACCCCGGCCACGACGCGGACGACACCCCCGACGCGACCACCTTCACCGTCGCGGGCGACACCATCGACTACGCCCTGTACCCGTCACTCACGAACGGCAACACCACGGGGAAGGAAGCCTCCGTGACGGTGCGCGACGTGCTGCCGAACCACGTGACCTACGTCGCTGGCAGTGCATCCGAGGTGCCGGAGATCGACACCACGAAGGACGACGACGGCAACGACGTCCAGCGTCTCACCTGGACGACAGTGGTCCGTCCGAACGAGGCGATCGATCCGATCACGTACACCGCCGCGGTCTCGAAGCTCGCCCCGGCGGGCGCGATCACCAACGTGACGGACATCGCCTCGCCGACGGACAGGTCGCCGCAGGCCTTCCGCAACGCCCAGCGCGCCGTCCAGGTCGTCGCCACCGGCGGGGTCGGCATCGAGAAGACCGCCGTCGAACCGGTCGTCGTCTCGGGGGACCAGCTGGAGTGGGACCTCGGGTACACGAACATCGACACAACCCCGATCGACGGCCTGGACGTCATCGACGTCCTTCCGTACCGGGGCGACACCCGCAACTCCACCTTCCACGGCACGGTCGGACTCGCCGAGCCCATCGCGGTCGCCGCCGCCGCCGGTGAGCGCGTCCGCTACACGAACCGCGACCCGCGCGACGTCGTGCTCGACGCCGCTGACCCGTCGAACCAGGGCGGTGGCGCCACCACCTGGTGCTCGGCGTCGGCGTTCGGCGCCGAGGGATGCCCGGCCGGGCTCGCGGACGTCACGGCTGCGCGCATCCTGCGGACCGCCCCCGTGGCAGTGGGCGAGACCGTCACGCACCGGGTCGTGGTCGCGACGGCGGGCCAGCGCGACGGTGACACGTACACGAACCGGTTCGGCCTCCGCGCCTCGAACCTCGCTCTCCCGGTCCAGTCCAACCCGGCGACGGTCACCGTCGTCTCCGGTTCGATCGGGGACTTCGTGTGGTCCGACGAGAACGGCGACGGTCTGCAGGACGACGACGAAGCCGGCATCGCGCACGTCTCGGTCCGCCTCACCGGCTCGGACGACCGCGGCGACGCCGTGCGCCGGACCACCACCACGAACGGCGACGGCGAGTACACCTTCGACGACCTGCGCCCCGGCAGCTACACCGTGCACTGGACGGCTCCGGTCGGTCGGGAGTTCACGAAGGAGCTCGTCGGCGACGACCGCGCGATCGACTCCGACGCCGACGCCTCCGGCGCGGCCGGCGCCGTCGAACTCGCCGCGATCCGTTCCGACGAGGGCCAGCTCGAGCACATCGAACAGGACCGCACCGTCGACGCGGGGCTCCTGCCCGCAGCGGAGACACCGACCGGACCGCCGGTGACGCCCGGTGGTCCGGAAGCGCCCGGCACGCCCGGACATCCCGGGAACGCCGGGAGCACCGGGTCTTCGGGAACACCCGGCACCCACGACGACGCGGAGGCGTCGGCGGGTACGGGCGAAGGATCCCGCGATCCGGCAGACGGCGGACTGGCGTTCACCGGAGCTGACGGACTCGGACCGGTGGTGGTGACGGCGGTGCTGCTCCTGGCCCTGGGCGGCCTCCTCGTCGCGCGCAGGCGTCGCACCCGCGGATCGAGCCAGCGCTGAGCCGTGGGGCCGCGGCGAGGCGGTCGTCGCGGCCCCACTGACGGTCCGCTCAGAAAGGGCCGGGAGGCCCGGAGCGGCTCTTGCGCGCTGCTGGCAGACCCGAGATGGTCGAGACACCGAACTGCGCTCGGCTTTTGCCCTACGCTTTTCGGGACACGTACCGAATCAAGGAGGCCCCCTCGTGCTCGTCGAACCCGGAACCCCGTCCGCCGCGCCCCGACCCACCCCGGTGTCGGAGACGGAGCTCGAGGTGACCCCGCGCCGACGCCGAGGCCGCCCGAACGTGCTGTCCCGCGAGCAGGTGGTCGACGCCGCCACGACCATCGCGAACGAGGACGGCCTGGACCGCCTGTCCTTCCGGGCCCTCGGCGTGCGGCTCGGGGTCGCCCCGATGACCGTGCACCGGACCATCGGCGGCCTGGACGACCTGCACGCCGAACTCGTCCGCCGCACCGTCGACGAGTTCACCGCCACCTTCGTCTGGCCGGACGAGTGGCACGCCGTCGTCCGCACCTTCGCCACGACGTTCCGCGACCTGATGCGCACCCACCCGCTCGTGCTCGAGTCGCACAGCCAGCGCGCCCCGCTCGCCTCGACCGAGTCCGACGCCGTCGTGGCGAAGGTCGTCGGTGCCCTGCAGGACGCCGGACTCCCGCCGGCCGAGGCGATGTACACCTTCTTCATCGTCTACGACTTCGTGGTCGGGCACGCCGGGGTGCAGGTCGGACGCGGGGACTCCGAGGCCGGACGCCCCGAGCGGCACCGGCTGGTGGGCGAGATCCTCGGCGAGCACTCCTACGACGACCGGTTCGCACTCGGCCTCGACATCCTGATCGCCGGCATCGAGACGCGCATCGACCGCGGGACCCGTACCGCCTGAGCCCCCGGCGCCTGAACCGGCGGTGCTGTGACCGGAACCTGGTTCCGGACACGGAACCGCGCAGGTCCGCGGTGCTGTGACCGGAACCTGGTTCGCCGCGCCCGGCCGTACGCTGGTCGGGTGACCACTGCGCCCGAACCGTCGCACGAGCTGACGACCAACGGGGTGGGACCGCACCCGGAACCCTGGCCCGACGACCCGAGGCTCGACCCGGAGCTGCTGACCGCGGGGGACTCCCGGAACGTGCTCGACCGCTACCGCTACTGGTCGATGGACGCGATCGTCGCCGAGCTCGACACCCGCCGGCACGCGTTCGACGTGGCGATCGAGAACTGGCAGCACGACCTGAACATCGGCTCGATCGTACGGAGCGCCAACGCGTTCCTGGCCGGCACCGTGCACATCATCGGGCGACGCCGGTGGAACAAGCGCGGGGCGATGGTCACCGACCGGTACCAGCACGTCCGCTACCACCCCGACGTCGAGGCGTTCCTCGCCGCGATGGCCGAGGAGCAGCGTCCCGTCGTCGCCATCGACAACACTCCCGGCGCCGAGCGCATCGAGACCGCGACGATCCCGGAGCGCTGCGTGTTCCTGTTCGGGCAGGAGGGCCCCGGGCTGACCGAGCAGGCGGTCGCCGGTGCCGACGCACACCTGGAGATCACGCAGTTCGGGTCGACGCGGAGCATCAACGCCTCGGCCGCCGCGGCGATCGTGATGCACAGCTGGGTCGTCCAGCACGCCCGGTTGCCGGACGCTCCCTGAGCCGGAACGGCCGGGTGGGGGCCGTGGACCCGGCCGTTCCCGCGCACCGGGCGGGCGGGGCGGAGGCGGGTCGGGCCTCCAGGCCGGGGTCCGGGGTGCCGCGTCAGCGCGCGGCGGTGGTGCGGCGCGCGACCAGGCGGGGTTCGACGAGGAGTTCCGTGGCGGCGATCCGCGGATCGGCGATGCGGGCCAGCAGGCGCTCGCCGGCGCCGCGGCCGATCTCGACACTGCGGTCGTCGATGCTCGTCAGGCCGACGTACCGCATCGCGGCCACCGGGGTGTCGTCGTAACCGATGACGGAGACGTCCTCGGGGACGCGCAACCCGCGTTCGGCGAGCTTGGACAGGGCACCGAGGGCCATCACGTCGTTCGCCGCGAAGACGGCGGTGACGTCCGGGTGCTCGTCGAGGAGCATGCCGAGGGCGCGGGAACCGGCCTCTTCGGTGGGTTCGCCCGGCAGCACCGTCGTGACGACGGACGCGTGTGCCGCCGCGGCCTGCGCGAACCCGGCCTGGCGCTCGGCTGAGGCCGCCGAGCTCGCACCGACGAATCCGAGGCGGGTGTGGCCGAGGTCGAGCAGGTGCCGCGCCGCGATGCCGCCACCGGCGTGGTCGTCGTTCGCCACGGTGTCGGCACGGGGGATCGCGACGCGGCCGCCGGCGATCACGAGCGGCATCGAGGCGGGGATCGCGAGGTCGGTGGTGGGCTCGCCGGCGATCACGATGCCCTCGACGCGCATCGAGAGGAACCCCTCGACCGGAGAGGCATCGAGCCCCGTGTTGAGGAACCGGTCGGCGACCACGAGCCGGTGTCCCTGGTCCTGCAGGCTCTCGCGCAGGCCGGTGAGCAGGTCCACGAACCACTGGTTGCGGAAGTCGTCGAGCACCACGCCGATCGTGCGGCTGCGCGTGCCGGCGAGCGAGACGGCCGCGGTGGAGGGGCGGTAGTCGAGCTCCTGGATGGCCTTCAGCACGGCGGCCCGGCGCTGGTCGCTGACCCGGGGGGAGCGCTGCAGCACGAGGGAGACGAGGGACTTCGAGACACCGGCGCGTGCAGCGACGTCGTAGATGGTCGCGGGCTTGCCGTCTCCCATGATGCGCTTCGACCTCCGTTGGCTCGTGCGTCGATCGTAGCGGGCGCGCGCCGGTTCGCTTCGTGAGCAGAACTGGTCGGGTGCGGAGCGGCGACTCGACCTCTTCTGCTCACGATCGACGCGTGGCTGCTCCTCCACACGGGAGGCCCGGTGCGCGTTGTGCACAGAAGTCGCGTTCGCCGCGCGGGCAGCTGGGGTCGCTGCTCGCGCGCCGGGGGTAGCGTCCGCTGTATGGCGACGCTGCTCATCACCGGAGCCGCGGGTCGGATCGGGAGCGCCCTGCGTCCTCGACTGCGGTCCGCGGGACACGACCTCGTGCTGCTCGACGAACAGCGGCCCCACGATCCGATCGTCGCCGGGGAACGGTTCGTGCCCGGTTCGGTGAACGACCCGGCGGCGGTGGACGATGCGCTCGCCGGGGTCGACACCGTGGTGCACCTGGCGGGCATCCCGACCGAGGCCGCCTGGGAGGACCTGATCGCGGCGAACCTGACCGGCACGAAGAACGTGCTCGAACGGGCGGCCGCCGCCGGGGTGCTCCGGGTGGTGCAGGCGAGCTCGATCCACGCAGTGGGGCTGGTGCCCGAACCCCTCGACCAGCCGGGGAGTGTGCCCGGCGACCGACTGCCCCGTCCGGACACGTACTACGGCGTGACGAAGGCGGCGATGGAACTGCTCGGCAGCCTGTTCGCCGACCGGTACGAGATGTCGATCGTGTCCGCGCGGATCGGTGCGTTCGGGGCGCTGCCGCCGACGACCCGGGGGCTGCTCATGTGGACCTCGCCCGACGACCTGACACGCCTGGTGCTCGCGACGGTGGCGCTCCGCGACCCTGGGCACCACGCGGTCTGGGCCCTGTCGCGGAACACTGGGTCGCCGGCTGACCTGTCCGCCGGGGAGCGCATCGGTTTCCACCCCCTCGACGACGCGTCCGCCGTGCTCGACGCCGACGCCCGTGCAGCCCTGCCGACGGACGACCTGAGCACCCTCGGCGGCGGGATGGTGCACCAGCCGCTCGGCGAACGCACTTCGTGAGCAGAAGAGGTCGGGTGACCTGATGTCACCCGACCTCTTCCGCTCACGAAGCGTGCCGCGCCCGCGCCCGGCGCCCCGGCGCCCCGGCGCCCCCGCGCGCTCCGCTACCCGATCAGGCTCGGGCGCAGGTCGCGCAGCGTGCGGGAACGGGTCTGCCGCGCCGTGACCACGAAGGACACCAGGAGCGCCCCGAGCAGCCAGCAGAGCAGCACGCCCGCGTCGGACCACGCGGCGCCGAGGTTCCCGCCGTACATCGTCTGCCGGATCGCGTCGACCGAGTACGTCATCGGCAGCGCGAAGTGCAGCGCCGCCAACGGTCCCGGCAGCGTCTGCCACGGGAACGTGCCACCGGCGGTGACGAGCTGCACGAGCATCAGCACCAGGCCGAGGAACTGCCCCACGGACCCGAGCAGCACGTTGAGCGCCATGATGATCGCCGCGAAGGTCGCCGAGGCCAGCACCATGATGCCGATCGTGCCGCCGACGTGCACCACGTTCAGGTCGAGGGCGAAGCGCACGATGAAGAACAGCGCCACCATCTGCACCAGGCCGAGGAGCGCCGGGGTCAGCCAGCCGCCGAACACCACCGCGAGGGGCTTCCGGACCGCCGTGATCGCACGCTTCGAGATCGGCTTCAGGATGAGGAACAGCGCGTACATGCCGATCCAGGCCGCGAGCGAGATGAAGAACGGCGCGAGGCCGGCGCCGTAGTTCGACGCGGCGGCGACGTTGTCGTCCCCGACCTTGACCGGGTCGGAGATGACCGAGGCCTGCGACTCACGCTCCGAGGCGTTCGACGCCGGGATCTTCGTGCGGCCCTCGTCGAGCGACGACGCGAGCTTCGACGAGCCGGTCTTGAGCTCGTCGAGCCCCGATGCGAGCGACGAAGCGCCCTGGTCCGCGGTCTTCGCCCCGGACGCGAGCTGCGACGCACCGGACGACAGGGTCGGAGCCGCAGCGGCCAGCGTCGACGTCCCGTCGGCCACCTTCGACGCTCCGGACGAGAGCGTGGATGCGCCCGTCGCCGCGGTGGCGATGCCGGACGACAGCTCCGGAGCCTTCGCCGCGAGCTTGCCGGTGCCGGCGGCGAGCGTGTCGGAGCCGTCGGAGAGCTGTTGGATGCCACTCGTCAGCGCCGGAGCCTGCTCGGCGAGCTGCGATGCCCCGGCGGACACCTGCGCGCTGCCGGTCTTGAGCTTCTGCAGGTTGCCCGACAGTTCGCCGGCACCGGTGCCGAGGTCGGCGCTGCCGGCCTGCAGGTCGTCGAGTCCGGCGAGCAGCGTGGTCTTCTGCTCCGGGGTGAGCACCGTGGACGCCTGCACGACCGGCTTCAGCGACGCGACGAGTTGCGGCGACTGCGCCGAGAGCTGCTGGACACCCTCGATGAACGGCGTTGCCTCGTTGGCCAGCGTGGCGTTCCCGGTGGCGACCTGCGAGGCTCCACTGGCGAGCTTCTGCGAGTCCGACGGCAGCGAGGCCGTCTGGTCACGGAGCTGGTGCAGCCCGGTCTGCAGCTGCTGCGCCCCCGCGTTCAACTGCTGCGTCTGCGACGGCAGCGCCGCCGTCTGCTGCTGCGCGCTGGCCAGCCCGGACGCCAGGGTCGACGCCCCCGACGCCACCTGCTGCGCCCCGCTGTTCAGCTGCTGGGTCTGCGACGGCAGGTCGGCCGTGCCGGAGGCGAGCTCCGCCGCACCGGAGGACAGCTTGCCGGTGCCGTCGGCGAGCTCGTGCGCACCCGAGTCCGCCTTGGCGGTTCCGGAAGCGAGTTCATCGGCCCCGTCGACGGCGTCGCCGAGGCTGTCCCGCACGTCGGCGAGCCCAACGAGCAGGGTCTTCGCCGCCTGCTTGCCGACGCGCTCGGCGACGGCGGTACGCATGGTCTTGCCCGCCTGCTCGGCGATGGTGGAGGCCAGGTACGAGTTCGTGTCGGCCGTCGTCATGACGAGCTTCGCCTGCGTCGGGTCGTCGGACTGCGCGGACACCAGGTGCTCGGAGAAGTCGTGCGGGATGGTGACGACGAAGTCGTAGGTGCCGTTCCGGACGCCGGAGCGGGCATCGGCGGCGCTGGTCTTCGTCCACTTGAAGTCGGCGCCGTCGATGGCCTCCTTCGTGACGTCCTTGCCGTAGTCGACGTGCTCGCCGTCCAGCGTGGCGCCGGCGTCGAGGTTCACGATCGCGGCGGGGATCTGGTCGAGCTTCGCGTAGGGGTCGCGGTTCGCCCACAGGTAGGCGCCGCCGTACAGCAGCGGCACGATCATCAGCGCGATGAACGCCAGGCGTGCGAGCGGGGTCGCGGTGAGCCGCGCGAGTTCTGCGCGGACGAGCGAGGTGGTGGTCACTTCTGTGCCTCCGTCGGGACGGTTGCGGATGCTTGGGTGACGGAAGGAGCGGCCGGGAGGCCCGGCTCGGTTCCGTCGGTTCGGGCCACGTCCTCGGGGTCCTCGGTCTGGGGCGTCACGAGCGTCGCGACGTCGTCGTGCGTGTCGATCGTGTCGAGCAGGTGCTCGACGGTCGCGGCGGCGGCCTTCGAGGTCACGAGGACCACGGTCACGCCCCGCCGGGTCACGTCGCGGACCACCTGGAACCAGTCCTCGACGGCGCCGCCGTGCCGCTCGGGCGAGGTGATCACGATGCCGGTCACCCCGTCGCGGAGCAGGGCGAGTTCGACGAGCAGCCGGACACGCACGGCGGTCGGCACCCGCTGCACGGCGGTGTCGACGTAGTCCCGCAGTCCGAGCTCGTCGAGCACGGTGTCGACGTGCTCGCGGTTCGGCCGCTGCCCGGCGAACGCGAGCTCCTCGCGCACGATCTGCTTGAGGGTCATGACGGGGAAGGGCTCGGCGACCCCGGGGGTGTCGACGAGGGCGAACGAGCGCCGGACGGCTGCCGGGTCCTCGTGGCCGTCGAGCAGCAGCCGCCCGGTGTCGGGCTGCATGCGGCCACCGGCGACGAGTGACGCGAGCACGGGTGCCTGCTCGGTCTCGACGGCGAGGACCCCCGGGCGTCCGGGGGCGGCGACGGCGGAGACGACGGGCAGGGGCGCGCCGGGCTCCTCGCCGATGCCGACGTGGTCGAGTTCGAGCGTCATGCGTGGTCCTTCCGGACGAGAGCGGGAGCGGGAGCAGGAGCAGGAGCAGGAGCGGCGGGTTCGGAGAGCAGCGCGGTGCGCCAGTCGATGCCGGCCGTGCCCAGCGCCGACACCACCACCATGCGCCGGCCGTCCTCGTCGCTCGTGCCGGAACGGGTGGCCTCGTCGAGGACGGCGATGCACGCGCCCTCGACCAGACGGCCGAGGGTCTCGGGGTCGACGTCGTTCCGCATGGCGCCGTCGGCGATCCCGAGCGCGCACGCCTGGCGCACCTGTGAGCGCAGCGGGGTGAACACCTCGGCGACGGGTTCGGCGAAGGGGCTGCGCACGGCGACCCGGGCCATCGAGCGGACGTGCGACACCTCGGTCCAGAGCGTCACGGCGATGGCGGCGAGGCGTGCGGCCGGCGGGAGCTCCTGCAGGTCCGAGGTGGTGGGCATGGCGGCGGCGATCCGGGCGGCGCCGGCGGTCACGACCTCGCGCACCAGGTCGTCGCGCGAGGGGAAGTGTCCGTACACCGCACGGCGCGACAGGCCGGCCGACGCGGCGATCGTCTCGATCGAGGCATCCGGGTCCTGCTGCAAGCAGGTCTTCGCCGCGTCGAGGAGGGCTGCCCGGTTCTCCGTGGCGTCGCGGCGGGGCGCGCGGGAGGGCTGCTCGGTGGTGGTCACGGACCCATCGTAATAACGTGCACACAGGTGTGCAACTTAACAGGTTCCGTCCCCCGGACGAGGGGGGTCCCCCAAAGAGCGGACTGTCCTGCCTGAGAACGAACGCATAGCTTCACAGGAATCTCATGCGAACCACGGACTGAGCCTGGAGTGCCCTCTTTGAACCGTGCAACACCGATTCCCGACCCGAACCCAACACCCCGTCGCTTCACCCGCGTCCTGACCGCCGGCATCGCCGTCGCGGCCCTCGCGTGTGGCGGTCTCGCAGTCGGGGGTGCGGCCTCCGCAGCTCCGGCCGGGATCTCGGTGGCCGACCTCAAGCTCTCCGCCCCGCTCCGTGACGCCAAGCCGACGAAGACCGTCGCCGCGTTCGTGCGCACGACCGGCCAGGGTGCCCTCGAAGTGGACGCCAAGGCGAAGGGCGGGGACCTGACGAAGTCGCGGACCCAGTCCTCCGCAGCCAAGAACCGCGTCGAGGCGATCCAGTCGACCGTCGCCGCGGTGCGGTCGGCCGTCGAGCGAGCCGACGCCGAGGCGACCGAGCTCTACTCGACCGAGTACACCGTCCCCGGAGTCGCGGTCGTCGCCGACGTCGACGCGTTCCGGCAGATCGCGGAGCGGTCCGACGTCGAGAGCATCATCCCGCTCACGCCGAAGAAGATCGTCGAGCCGACGGTCAGCGAGGACGCCGACGCCGCTCCCTCGGGCGTCGACCCCGGCCTGGTCCAGCCCGGTGCCGACGGCGTCGCGCCGAAGAACGCCGCGAGCGACGTCTACACGCGTTCGCTCGACGCCTGGCAGCAGACCGGCCACACCGGCAAGGACGTCAACGTCGCCGTCCTCGACACCGGTCTCGACTACACGCAGGCCGACTTCGGCGGCCCCGGCACCACCGAGGCGTACCAGCAGGCCCTGGCGAACGCGAGCGGCGGCGCCCCGGACCCGAGCCTGTACGACGCGTCGAAGTTCCTCGGCGGGTACGACTTCGCCGGTGCGACCTACAACGCCGACCCGACGGACCCGGACGCCTACGACCCGGTGCCGGCTCCCGACGACAACCCGATCGACGGCAAGGGCGGCGACCACGGCACGCACGTGTCCGGCTCGATCGCCGGCTACGGCCTGACCGCCGACAAGCAGCGGTTCGACGGTGACTACACCAAGCTCACCACGCAGCAGGTGCAGGACATGTGGATCGGTCCGGGCACCGCGCCCGAGGCCGGCCTGTACGCCCTGAAGGTCTTCGGTGACAACGGCGGCTCGACCGACGTCACCGGTGCCGCGCTCGACTGGGTGGGCCAGGCGCTCACCGAGGGCAAGGACATTAACGTCCTGAACCTGTCGCTCGGCTCCGACTACGGCGCGCCGGACGACCCCGACAACGCCAAGATCGACGCACTGACCGCTCGCGGCGTGCTCCCCGTGATCGCCTCGGGCAACGCCGACGACTTCACCGACATCGGTGGTTCGCCGGGCAACGCCGAGGGTGCGCTCACCGTCGCCGCGAGCGCCACGGGCCAGTCGCTCTACGACGGCGTCCAGGTCACCGCGCCGGCCGACGTCGCGAAGACCTACCGTTCGCAGTACTCGTCCAACTTCACGGGCACCCTGCCCGTCGAGGGCGACGTTGTCGTCCCGACCGCGAACATCGACGGCTGCGCAGCGTTCAGCCCCGCGGACGCCGCGGAGATCGCGGGCAAGGTCGTCTGGCTGAAGTGGACCGACGCCGCGCTCGAGTGCGGTTCCGCTGTCCGCTTCGACAACGTCGAGGCCGCCGGCGGCGTCGGCGTCCTGCTGGCGGGCACGCTCGACACGTTCGAATCCGGCATCGGTGGCAACGCGACCATCCCGGGTGCCGAGCTGACCGCGAAGAGCGTGGCGAGCCTCCAGGCCACCGCCAAGGCGGGGACCCTGCACGTCCGCTTCGCGGACGAGCTCAAGGGCTTCGAGGTCGCCTTCGAGGCGGACGCCGTGAACACGCTCGCGTCGTTCACCAGCCGTGGCGTGCACGGGTCGTTCGCCGACATCGTCAAGCCGGACATCGCCGGCCCCGGGGTCAACGTGATCTCGGCGGCCAACGGCACCGGTGACGGCCGCATGTCGATGAGCGGCACCTCGATGGCCACGCCGGACGTCGCGGGCATCGCGGCGCTGACGTTCCAGTCGCACCCGACCTGGTCCGCCCCGCAGGTGAAGGCGGCGCTGATGAACACGGCGACGCACGACGTCGAGGACGGTGACGGCACCGCGACCCTGCTCCGTCAGGGCACCGGCCGCGTCGACGCGCTGCAGGCCGTCACGGCGGACACCACGGTCCGCAGCGTCGAGAACGGCCAGCTCGTCACCGCCTCGTTCGGTGTCGTCGAGGTCGCCGCGAAGACCACCGAGACCCGGTCCCTGCTCGTCGAGAACACCAGCTCGACCGCGCACACCTACGACGTGGCCTACCAGCCGCGGGTGTCCCAGCCGGGTGTGGCGTTCTCGCTCAGCACCAAGCGCGTCACGGTCCAGCCGGGCCGGGGTGCCGTCGTGGACCTGACGTTCACGATCGCCGACCCGACGGCCCTCCGCCGGGTCATCGACCCCTCCCAGGAGTCGGTCCAGAAGGGGTACCAGCGCGAGTTCGTCGCGGCGGCCACCGGACTCGTCACCTTCACCCCGACCGACACCACGACCGATCCGCTGCGGGTCGGCACGTACGTCGCGCCGAAGCCCGTGAGTGCCGTCCGCGGCGCGGGCATCACGTACACCGGCTCCCAGAAGACCGCCGACCTGCCGCTGCGCGGCCGGGTGGTCGACCAGGGGACGGCGACGACGGGGTACCACGCGGCGGTCGCGCCGTTCGTGCTCGGCGGGACGGACCCCCAGGAGACGTTCGCGGAGGGTTCGGCGTCGCAGTCGCTCCGTGCCGCGGACGTCCGGGCCTACGGGGCGAGCTTCGACAAGGCGTCCGGCACGCTGGCGTTCGGCATCCAGACTGCGGGACCCGACGCCAACCCGGGCGCCGTGACCAACGTCGAGGTGCTGATCGACACGGACCGCGACGGTGAGCCGGACTACCTGGTCTACGACGCGAAGTCGGCCACCATCGACGCGACCCTCGCCACGACGGTCGACCTCGCGACCGGCAAGACCGTGGACGCGCAGCCCCTCAACGGCGGTGCGCCCGGGCAGGACGTCAACACCTTCGACAGCACGGTGAAGGTGCTGACGGTGGATGCCGCGCTGATCGGTGCCACGTCGACGTTCACGTACTCGGTCCTGACCGAGTCGGCCTACGCGCCGGCTGCGGCCACGAGCGGCTCGTCGATCGTGGACGAGACCACCACGGTGGCGTTCAACCCGGCGAAGCCGCCCCTGGCCTTCGCGCAGGGCTCGTCGACGGGTGTCGTCTTCGCCGACCGGGGCTCGCTCCAGGTCACGCGGTCGCCCGGTGTCGCGAGTGCCCGGGTCCTGCTGCTCCACCTCGGCAACGCGGTCGGCAGCCAGGCGCAGAGTGTCGCCGCGACCTGGGTGGCCCCGACCCTGCAGCTCCAGAAGGGCAGCGGGGTGTCGATCGCCGGCACGCCGAAGGTCGGGTCGAAGCTCAAGGCGGGCCACGGCAAGTGGAACGGCACGGGCGTCACCTACTCGTACCGGTGGCTGCGCGACGGCAAGGCCGTGACGAACGCCACGGGTTCGTCGTACACGCTCGGCTCCGCGGACGCGGGTCACCGGATGTCGGTGACGGTCGTCGCGAAGGCGACGGGCTACCAGGACGGCACGGCGACGTCGAAGCCGACCGTGAAGGTGGCGCGCTGATCCGCCGTTCGACACGGTGACCAGGAGGTGCCGGGCCCGGATCGGGCTCGGCACCTCCTATTCGTGCAGGGGTCTCGACTCGTCGGTGCGTGTACGGGACAGGTAGTTAGACAAACTAGTTACGTGGTGCCAGTGTTGCTCCCATGCAGAACACGCTGAACCAGCTCCGGTCCAACCCGGTCGAGTGGCGCCGTCGTGGACTCACTCCGCCGGACGTCATCCAGGCCATGATCGAGCAGCGCCTGGCCGAGCCCGGGCACTCCCAGCCCGTCGGTGACCCGTCGTACCAGGACTTCTTCCGGAGCTGATCCGGGGTCGGCCGGGCGATCCGGGACGCACCGACACACAGACGGGAGGCGCGGTGCCAGCTGGCACCGCGCCTCCCGTCTGTCTGCCGGTGACGTCTCGGACGTCACTTGCCGATCTTGCCGTCGGCCGCGTCCTCGGCCTTGCCGATCTGGTCGCCGTGCCCGCCGCCGGTCGCCTTGTCGGCCGCGTCACCCGCCTTGTCGAGGCCGGTGTCCGTGGCCTTCTCGCCCTTGTCGCTGTCGGCGAAGTCCTTCGCCTTGTCTCCGATGCCGCTCATGTCGTGCTCCTTCCCTGGTGGATCTGGACGGGTCCGACCGTGCTCCGACCGATCCGGACGGACACCCAGGTGCGCTGGATGTGGACAAGCGGCGCGCCGTCCACAGGGCGTCACAGCGGGTGACGCGCAGGTGACCAGCCGATAGACTCGGGTGGACCACCGGCCCGGACGGCCGTGTGCGGTCCTCCGCCAACGTGAGGAGAACCAGATGCCCGCAGCAGTCATCATCGGCGCCCAGTGGGGCGACGAGGGCAAGGGGAAGGCCACCGACCTCCTCGGCTCCCGCATCGACTACGTCGTGAAGTTCAACGGCGGCAACAACGCCGGCCACACCGTCGTCGTCGGCGGCGAGAAGTACGCCCTGCACCTGCTGCCCTCCGGCATCCTGACGCCCGGCGTGACCCCCATCATCGGGAACGGCGTCGTCGTCGACCTCGAGGTGTTGTTCCAGGAGCTCGACGCCCTGCGCGCCCGCGGCGTCGACGTCTCGAAGCTGCTCGTGTCGGCCAACGCCCACGTCATCACGCACTACCACCGCACCGTCGACAAGGTGACCGAGCGGTTCCTGGGCAAGCGCCAGATCGGCACCACCGGTCGCGGCATCGGCCCGACCTACGCCGACAAGATCAACCGCGTCGGCATCCGGATCCAGGACATCTTCGACGAGAACATCCTGCGCCAGAAGGTCGAGGCCGCGCTCGACCAGAAGAACCACCTGCTGGTCAAGGTCTTCAACCGTCGCGCGATCGACCCGGAAGAAGTCGTCGAGTCGCTGCTCTCGTTCGCCGAGCGTTTGCGCCCGATGGTCGCCGACACCGCCCTCGAGATCCACCGTGCCCTGGAGCGTGGCGAGACCGTCCTGTTCGAAGCCGGCCAGGCCACGATGCTCGACGTCGACCACGGCACCTACCCGTTCGTCACCTCGTCGTCCGCGACCGCCGGCGGCGCTGCGACCGGTTCGGGCATCGGCCCGGGCAAGCTCGAGCGGATCATCGGCATCGTCAAGGCGTACACGACCCGCGTCGGTGCCGGTCCGTTCCCGACCGAGCTGTTCGACGAGTCGGGCGAGTTCCTGCGGGCCAACGGCTTCGAGTTCGGCACCACCACCGGCCGCCCGCGCCGCTGTGGCTGGTACGACGCCCCGATCGCCCGCTACACGGCACGCATCAACGGTGTGACCGACTTCGTGCTCACCAAGCTCGACGTCCTGACCGGGCTCGAGACGATCCCGGTGTGCGTCGCGTACGAGGTCGACGGCGTCCGCGTCGACGAGGTCCCGGTCAACCAGTCCGACTTCCACCACGCGAAGCCGGTGTACCAGGAGTTCCCCGGCTGGACCGAGGACATCACCGGAGCCCGCACCTTCGACGACCTGCCGAAGAACGCGCAGGACTACGTCCTGGCGATCGAGGCGATGTCCGGCGCACGGATCTCCGCGATCGGTGTCGGTCCCGGCCGTGACGCCATCGTCGTGCGGCACGACCTGCTCGGTGCCGACGAACGTGCCGACGAGCGCGCCGGCGAACGCACCGACGCAGCGTGACGATGCGGATCCTGTTCGTCTGCAGCGGCAACATCTGCCGGTCCCCGCTCGGCGCGCAGGTCCTGACGGCTCGGCTCGGTCCGGACGCCCCGGCGTTCGTGGTCGAGTCGGCCGGCACCATCGCCGACGACGGGGCCCCGATGGACGCCGCCTCGGCCGAGCAGTCCGTCCGGCTCGGCGGCGAGCCGACGGCCCACCGGTCGAGGTACCTGACGGCCGACATCGTCGAGCGTGCCGACCTGGTGCTGACCGCCGAGCGATCGCACCGCGCAGCCGCCGTCTCCCTGGCGCCCCGGGCGTCCAAGCGGACGTTCACGATCAAGCAGTTCGCGCGGGTGCTCGCCGGCCTCGAGCCCGGTGACCTGGCCGACGTGACGAGCCCGCAGCAGCTCGTGGAGCGCGTCGCCCGCCTGCGCGGCACCGTCCCGCCGCCCGCCGACCCGGCCGACGACGACGTCGACGACCCCTACCGTCGCTCGACGGCGACCCACCAGCGCGTCGCCGACGAGCTCGACGTGGCCCTGACCGGCATCGCGGACGCGTTGCGCGCGGTGGTCTGACCCCCTGACGGACGCCAGGCCAGGTGCCAGCTGGCACCGGGCCTGGCGTCGTTGTCGTGCTACCGACCGGTGCCGGCGTCCGTTGCGGGGCCGGTCACGCGGGGCAGACCGCCCAGGCGGCGCCGCAGCAGCACCGCTGCGCCGGTCACGAGCAGCAGCAGCGCCGTGACCCCGAGGAGCCCGAGCCCGTGTGCGCCGGTGAAGGCGAGTTCGCCGTCGGCGACCGGGCGGTCACCGGCTCCGGGGACGTCGCCGACCGGGACGGCGGGAGCGTCCGCAGCGCCGTCGCCCGTGCCGCTGTCGCCCGCGCCGGGCGTCTCGTCGCCGGGGGTGCCCGGTGCGGGTGCGTCCGGATCCTCCGGTTCGGCCTCGGCTGGCACCGCGACCGCGAACGCGACCGCCGTCCCGCTCCGGGTGCCGATCGACTGGACCGCCTCGGCCGAGCTGGTCTCGACCGCGCGCACGGCGGCGGCGCGACGGGAGTCGTCGCCGGCCAGCTCGACCGTCCAACCACCGTCGGACCGGACCTCGGTGGTGCCGGTCACCGCTCCGGAGAGCGTGACGGTGGCACCGGGGTGCCCGTCACCGGTGATCGCGGTCGGTACGGCCTGGGTGCCGGGCTCGTCGACGGTGAGCGCGTCGAGGTCGGCGCGGGCGGTCAGCCAGGATTCGGCTCCGATCGGGTGGTCGACCACGCGGGTCTCACCGATGCAGCCGTTCCAGCCGTTCGTGGCGGCGTCGTCGACCCAGTCGCTGCCGAACAGCCACGGCATGCCGTCCTGCACGGTCTGCCCACCGGTGTCGGTGGCGTTGCGGAGAACCGGGGCGCCGTCGATGTACATCGTGGTGGTGTGGGCGTCGGCGTCGTTCACGAGGGCGACGTGCAGCCAGCGGCCGGGGATGATCTCGCCGGACCACGCGGTGCGGTCACCCTTCGCGGCGTCCGCGGTGATCTCGGTCCACTGGAACTCCTTGAGGTTCGAGATGCCGAGCGCGGCCGGGGACGCGGTCCAGTCCCAGCGGGTCTGCGGGACGCCGATCTGGGAGCGGTTGCCACTCCGGACGATCGCCTTCGACCACGCGTTCGCGCCGTCGGTCCAGGACGGGTCGACCTCGAGGAACGTCTCGATCGTGTAGCCGTCCGGGAACGTCGCACGGTCGACCGTCGTGTCGCCGGGCGAGGTCAGTGCGCTGAAGCGCTTCGCGGCCTTGTCGGCGTTCGCGAAGCAGAGCCCGGCGCCGTCGGAGGAGAGCGGGTGCGCTTCGTCGACGATCGTGACGTCGGTGTCCTGCGCGGTCGGGGAGCCGGACTCGGCGTGGGTCATGCGGGTGAGGTCGGCGTCACCGACGACGTCGTCCACGGTCGCACCGGGCGCGAGGGTGCCGGGCTCCTGCGCACCGGGACGCCACCAGGCCAGCGTGCCGTCGACCTCGGTGTGGTCGGCACGGCCGCCGGGCAGCTCGGTCGTCACCGGCGGAGCGCCCTCGAACCCGTCGAGCAGCATCTGGCGGGCCCGGTCGATGAGCGGCGGCTCGTCGGCGGATCCGGCGCGGAAGTCCGGTGCGAACCCGGCGAAGCGTGCACGGAAGTCCACCGGCACGGTGTACCGCTGGTTGGCGGCGTCGAGCAGCGGCTGGTCGTAGGACGTCAGGGTCGAGGACGGCTTCCAGGTCACCCACGGCGACGCGGTCTGCATCGCGAGGGTGCCGTTCGTCAGGTCGAACTCCATCAGGCCGAGGTAGCCGTTGCCGCCCTCGTAGTCCATCTGGTGATCGATCAGGACCTGCGTCACCGCGTGCCCCGCCGTGTTCGTGCGGCTCTTCCAGGTGGAGCCGTGGAAGTGCCCGTTGAGGGTCAGGAAGACCTGGTCGTTCGGGGCGATGACGTTCTTCCACAGACGCTCGCCGTAGGCCGTGTCGACCGCGGTGAGGCCGTCGGTGGCGATGTTGATGACCTCGTGCGAGGTCAGGATCGTCGGCAGGGTCGGGTGGGCCGCGATCACCTGGTTCGCCCACGCGAGGGTCTCGTCCGAGGCACGCCACGGCAACGCGAGCGAGAGGAACCGCTGTCCCTCGGCCTCGAACACGTGGAACTGGCTCAGCCCGGTGTGGTCGGTGCCGGACTCGACGGTCGGCTGACCGGTGGCTCGGGACGCCGGGAAGGTCTGCAGGTACGGCTCGGCGGCGAGGTCGTACGAGGTGTCGAACACGGTGTCGGCGGAGTTCCGGACGTCGTGGTTGCCCGTCGTGATGCTGTACGGCAGCCCGGCGTCGTCGAGCACCGACATCGCCCGGTCGGCCGCCTGCCACTCGCCGGCCTGGCCGACCTGGTCGACGACGTCGCCGACGTGCGTGGTGAACGGGATGCGCAGCTCGTCGGCGTGCTCGGCGAGCCACTCCGTCTGCACGTGGAACGGGTCGTCGCCGTAGCGGGGGAGGAACTGCGACGCCGAGTAGCGCGAGTAGAACTGCGTGTCCGGCAGCACCGCGAGGGTGAAGCGGGACGCGAGGTCCTCGGCGGGGACGGGAGCCGCCGCGGCCGGAGCCGGCGCGGCGGTCAGGACGGGGACGCCGACGGCGGCGGCGAGGGCGAGGGCGGTGGCGGCCAGGGCGGGGGATCGATGGCGAGAGCGGTGTGCGGTCACGCGACGATGCTGGTGGCGACGTCTGTCGCGGTGGTTTCCTGAGTGTGACCACAGCGTGAGCGGCAGGCGACCACCACCCCTGCAACGACGGACGGACGGCCCGAACGGCGCTTGCATCCTTCGATGGAACTCGCGCAGGTGCATCCCGAAGCCGGTCGTCCCCGAGCGCGCAGGTTCCTAGCGTCGTGTGCATGACGAACACCACCGAAGTCCGGCCCACCGCCGGCACCGCAGCCCGCGACCGAGGGGGTGTCCGCGGCCTCATCGCCCGGCACCCGCTCGTGTCCTTCTTCACCATGGCACTCGGCCTGAGCTGGCTCGCGTGGGTGCCGTACATCCTGTCGCCGCACGGCATGGGCGTGTGGGACATCCACTTCCCCGAGGTCCTGGGCAGCGCGCAGTTCACGGGCGTCCTGCCCGGGGCACTCCTCGGCCCGTTGGGCAGCGCGTTCATCGTCACGGCGGTCGCCGACGGTCGCGCGGGGCTCCGCCGCTGGGTCGGACGGCTGTTCCGCTGGCGGGTCGCCTGGTACTGGTACGCGCTGGCGCTCGTCGTCGTGCCGGCCCTGATCGTCGTGTCCGCGCTGCCGTTCGCCGGTGGTGACGTGCGGGCACCCTCGGCCCTCGCCTTCGCCATGCTCGTCCCCGGCCTGGTCATCCAGCTGTTCTCGACCGGCCTGAGCGAGGAGCCCGGCTGGCGCGACTTCGCCCTGCCCCGCCTGCAGCACCGCTTCGGGGGCCTCGGAGCGGCCGCGATCCTCGGCCCGATCTGGGCGCTCTGGCACATGCCGCTGTACTTCAGCGACTGGGGCGGCTGGCCGAACGCGCACTGGAGCGAGCCCGTCGTGTTCGCCCTGTTCACCATCACCTTCAACGTCGTGATGATCCAGGTCTTCAACAAGACCCGCGAGAGCCTGCCCCTGGCCCTGCTGCTGCACGTCGGCGTGAACAACACGATCTCGACGCTCTTCCCCGAGATGTACCCGAGCATGACCGCCGGCACGCTGATGATCGGCCTGACCATCATGTCGACGATCGCCGCCGTGGTGCTCCTCGTCGCGACCCGTGGCCGCCTGGGCTACGACCCCGCCCGACGCGCCCTGCCCCTCGACGCACCGGTCCCCACCCGCGCCCGCCTCGTAGGATCCAACGATGGCACCCGCTGAGCACGACGCGCTGCGCGCACCGGCCGAGCCGGCAGCGCAGCCCGAGCCGACAGCGCAGCGCGCGCAACCGGCCCAGCCCGCGCAACCGGCCCAGCCCGCGCAGCGCGCCCGCCGTGCCGACGCCTTCGTCGCCCTCGGCACGGCCGTCGTCGCCCTCGGCCTGCTGCTCGGCCTGCCGCCCCTGGACGCCCTCGAGCCCGACGGTGCCGCCCTGGCGCTGCGGGCGCCCGCACCGTTCACCCTGGCGTGGAGCGTCCTGGCCCTCGGCCTGCTGGTCCAGTCGGCCGCCCTGCTCGCCGCCCGTCGGGCACCGCGCACCGTGCTGATCGTGATCGCCGCCCTGCCGGTGGTGGTCGCGGCGCTCGCTCCGCAGTCGTCCGACCTGTTCGGCCTCACCGCGCTGCCCGTGGTCGTCGCCGTCGTCCTCGCCGCGCTCCGTGTCCCGCTGGACCGCCTGTGGCCGACGCTCCTGGTCGCCGGTGCGCTCGTCGCCGTCGGCAGCGCGGTGCTGTTCGCCATCGCCGGTGGTGCGTTCCGCGGTGATTTCTCGACGGGCCTGGCGGGGTCGCTGGGACAGGGCGCGCTGCAGGCGATCGGTGCGGTCGGCCTGCCCCTGCTGGTCACCCTGCTCGTGCAGTCCCGCCGCGAGGTCCGCGTCGCCCGCACCGCCGAGGCCAGTGCCGTGAACCGTGAGCAGGACGCCCTGGTCGACGCCGCGGTGTCCCGCGAACGTGCCGCGATGGCCCGTGAGCTCCACGACATCGCCGCGCACCACCTGTCCGGCATCGCGCTGATGGCCGCCGTCATCGACCGGCAGATCGACGCGGACCCGGAGCGTGCCCACGAGGGTGCCCGCCAGGTCCGCGAGCAGAGCACCGCCGTGCTCGAGGACCTCCGCCGCCTGGTCGGCCTGCTCCGCGACGACACCCCGGCGGAGCGCGCCGTCGAGACGGTCGCCGGCATCGTCGACCTGGCCGAACGTGCCCGGTTCCGCAGCGACGTCCGCCTCGACGTGCTGCCGGGTGACCGCCCGCTGGCCGACGGCGTCGGCCCGCTCGCGCAGCTCGCGGCCTACCGCACCGTCCAGGAGGCGCTGGCGAACGCCGCCCTGCACGCCCCGTCCGCACCGTGCACCGTCACCATCGACGACCGCGACGCGACCCGGGTGGTGATCCGGGTGGAGAACGCACCCGCCACCGTCCCGGCAGGGGGGACCTCTCCCTCGGGCGGCAACGGTCTGCGGGGGATGCGCGAGCGGGCGGACCTGGTCGGGGCGCGCCTCCAGACCGGCCCGACCGCGACCGGCGGATGGCTGGTGGAGCTGGCGCTCGGCCGGGAGGCACCTGCCGCACCCGCGCAGGCCGCCGACGGCACCGGGGTGGTCGCGTGATCCGCGTGCTGGTCGCGGACGACCAGCCCCTGGTCCGCGCCGGGGTGTCCGCGCTCCTCGGCGCGGAGCCGGACATCGAGGTGGTCGGCGTGGCCGCCGACGGCGGCGAGGCGCTCGCGCTGGCGCGCGAGACGCGACCCGACGTCGCCTGCCTGGACATCCGGATGCCGGTGATGAACGGCATCGAACTCGCCCGGATCTTCTGCGCACCGGACGCCGATCCGGCGATCCCCGCGCTCATGCTGACGACGTTCGACCTGGACGACTACGTGTTCGGGGCGCTCGAGGCCGGTGCATCCGGGTTCCTGCTCAAGGACGCCGAGCCGGACACGATCATCGACGCCGTACGGCAGGTCGCGGCCGGCAACGGCACGCTCGACCAGGCACTGACCCGGCGGGTACTGCGGGAGTTCGTGTCAAGGCGGAGCCTGCAACCGGTCTCCGGCGACCGGGCCGACGGCGTGCTGACAGCCCGCGAGCGTGAGGTGCTCCTGCTGCTGGCACAGGGGATGTCGAACGAGGAGATCGCCGCTGCGCTCGTGCTCGAGGTGTCGACCGTCAAGTCGCACCTGGCGCGGATGCTGCCGAAGCTCGGGGTGCGGTCGCGGCTGCAGGCCGTGGTGTGGGCGTACCAGAACCGGATCGTGACGGTGCCGGACCAGCCGTAGGGCCTGTCCGGGGAACGCGCGTTCCCGTTCGGGGGGCTGTGCACGGTCACGGGACTTTGCTGGAGTGTATGCATGCACATCGAAGCGCCGCCGGTGACCACCTCCGACGACCCCTCCCTGCGGGGCGAGGTCATCCACGGGATGATCACGGCGTTGCGTTCCCGTCCGCTGCACGAGGTGACCCCCGAGGTCGTCGCGGCTGCGGCCGGTGTGGACACCGACGTCGTCGCCCGCACGTTCCCGAGCTGGGACGGTCTGCTGCTCGCCACCATCGACCGGTGGAACGAGGAGCGCACCGTGCCGCTCATGCCCCTGGCCGAACAGCACGGCACCATCCGGTTCCTGCGTGCGATCGTCACCGCGAACGTGGCCGACCCGTCGCTCATGCGGTTCCTGACGGCGACGCTGAACATCGCGGCGTCGCCCGAGCACCCGCTCGCGCCGATGCTGCACGCCCGGTGGCGACGGTTCCACGCCTTCGTGCAGCACGCCCTGGAGCGTGACGTCCTGCTCGGCCGTGAGCCGGGCACGATGGAGCCGGCCCGCGGATCGGAGCAGCTGCTCGCGACCTACGAGGGGCTGCAGCTGCAGTCCATGGTGCGGCCGGAGATGGACCTGCTCGAGGCCTTCGACCGCGCCGTGACGCGCCTGCGCGAGGGCTGGTCCCGCGCGTACGTGCCGCCCCTCTGGGACCTCGACCGGGTCGGTTGACCCTCCGGTGGCCCGTCGGGCCGCCCCCACAGACCGAGGACGCTAGGGCGTCCGAGGGCAGACGCTCACCGTCTGCACGCGCCGCCGCACGATTCGGGTTCGAGCGGCGGCGCGTACCAATCTCGGCAGGCGGCGCTCGTTCCGCGCCGTCGGTGGGCGTGCGCTCGTTCCGCGCAGTCAGTCGGCGGTGGCTCGTTCCGCGCCGTCAGTCGGCGCGCATCGCGAGCGGTCGCTCCGTGTCGACCTCGACCGGCTGCCGGCGGATCGCGATCACAGTCACGTCGTCGTCGTGCGGGACCTCGTCGGCGCGGGCCGACAGCGCGAGCACGACCGCGTGCGGGTCGCGGCCGGCGCGGGCGATATCGGCGACGGACTCGATCGTCTGGTCCAGGTCGTCGTACAGGTCGAGCACGCCGTCACTGAACGAGACGAGCAGGTCACCGGGTTCGAGGGTGCCCTCGGTCGTCGCCCACTCCTCGCGGATACCGAGCCCCAGCGGCATGTCCCCGGACCGGAGCCGGTCGACGTGCCCGTCGGCGCGCAGCACGAAGCTCAGCCCGTGCCCGGCGTCGGACCAGCGGAGGGTGCCGTCGTCGGAGATCCGGGCGTGGAACAACGTGGTGAAGGCGAGGTCCGGTCCGACGCCCTCGGCGGTCAGGCCGTCGGATGCCCGCTTCAGCGCCTCGGCCGGATCGTCGACCGTCCGGGCGCTCCGGAGTGTCGACCGGACCGCCGCGGCGATCAGGCCGGCACCGACGCCCTTGCCCATCACGTCGCCGAGGCTCACCGCCACACCGCTGTTGGTCGGGTACCAGTCGAAGAAGTCACCGCCGACGCTCCGGGCCGGCAGGCAGGCACCGGCGACGACGACGTCGTCGGTGATGCGGCCGGTCGTCGTCGGCAGCAGTGAGCGCTGGACCGCTGCTGCCCGGTCGATCTCGGCGCGCACCTTGCCCTCGCGGGCCTCGGCCGACCGCAGGTTCAAACGCGAACGACGGGAGAGTTCGTGCACGACGACGGCGACCGTGCCGAACACGATCACGACGGCACCGACGCGGACGAGTTCGCTCGGGCCGGGCGGGTCGGTCGGGGTCAGCACGTACGGGGCGAGCATCACGACCAGCAGACCGAGGACCGCGAACACCACGGTCCGACGCCCCTCGAGCGACGCCCACCAGATCACCGGCAGCACCACGAGCGCCGTGAACACCGAGGCACCCGCCCCCGTCCCGGTGCGCAGCAGTGCGATCGTCAGGAAGTCGACGGTCAGCAGGATCGGCACCACCCAGGCCGCACGGCGCACGAGCGTGGGGATCGCGCTCAGCAGGGTCGCGACGACCATGCCGACGACGCTCGCGACGAACAGGTCGTGCTCGGTGATCACCAGCGACGGCATCACGACGCTGAGGAACGCCGACAGCGCCAACAGGCCGCTGATCGGAGCCTGACGGACGAGAGGGTTGTCGACGATGCTGGTTGGGCGAATCATGCTCAGTGCAGGCTAGTGGAACGGGGTCGTCGCTGCCCGGTGACGGTCCCGCCCTCGTCTGGGAAAGCAGCCCCGGACGCTCAGCGCGGCCAGGTGGCGACGACCGCGACCGCGTTGAACAGCACGTGCGCCAGGATCGCGCCGCCGATGCGGTCGGTCATCGCGACGAGCGTGCCGGTGAGCAGGCCGAGCAGGAACGTCGTCACGAACACCTGGAACCCGCCGAGCGACGTGCCACCCGCACCGAGCAGCAGGTGGAGCAGCGCGAACAGGAACGCCGTGACCAGCACCGCGAGGAACCGGGTGCGTGGCGTGAGCTCGGCGGCGAGCCGGCGCTGGAACAGCCCGCGGAACACCACTTCTTCGAGCACGGGGCTGACGACGACGATGCCGATCGCCGACACGAGCAGCAGCCCGACGTCGGGCGTGCCGAGCGTCGGTGCCGGGACCAGCCCGGTCGACCCCGTGAACGCGATCGACAGGAAAACATCCACCGCGCGGCACACGATCACGATGCCGATCGCGAAGACCACGATCCCGAGGTCGAGCCGCAGGCGGGACACCATCGCCGAACGCGGGGTCCGACGGAGCACCACGGCGGCCGAGACGACGAGCGGCAGCCACACGGCGGCGTCCGCGGCGAGCACCTGCAGGACCGGCGAGGGGATGCCCCCAGTCCGGGTGACCTGTCCGACGATCCGGGTCAGGATCACGGCGACGCCGAGTGCGACGAGGATGACGATGAGGTCCCGCTGTCGCCGCACGCTGGGCTCGGTGGTGGTCTTGGCCGACTCGGAGCGCATGGGGCCACCGTAGAGGACACCGCGCGCCGGATGGCGACTTCCCCCGAGCAGTGCTCGTTCCTGTGGCACTATTTGTATGCCGTGCGCTGGGAGTACCCCGGCGTGCCTGTGTCGGGACCACGGGGACGGTTGGGATCGGGGAAGGCAAAGGCGTGGAACTCCGCGACTACATCACGGTGCTCCGCAAGGGATGGGTGCTGATCGTCGTACTCGCCCTGGTGGGAGTGGCCGCAGCCGCAGGGTTCTCCCTGCTGAAGAAGCCGGTCTACTCGGCATCGGCGCAGGTCTTCGTCTCCACGGAGACGTCCGGCAGTGCGAGCGACCTGGCCCAGGGCAACACCTTCACCCAGCAGCGGGTGCTGACGTACTCGAACCTGGTGTCGACGCCGATCGTGCTGCTGCCGGTCATCTCGTCGCTCGGGCTCGACATGAACGCGGACCAGCTCGCGACGATGGTGTCGGCGACGGCGCCGACGAGCACCACCCTCATCTCCATCTCGGTGGAGGGCACCGACCCGGTGCAGGCTGCCGACATCGCGAACGCGACCTCGCAGAGCCTGACCAACGTCGTGCAGGACATCGAGGCCACCGACGCGAGTGGCAAGAGCACGGTCAAGCTCACCCGCGTGAAGCAGGCCGACGTGCCGAGCGTCCCGGTCAGCCCGAACGTGCCCGTCAACGTCGCGCTCGGGCTGCTCGTCGGGCTCGCTCTGGGCATCGGGATCGCCGTGCTGCGCGAGACCCTCGACAACCGGGTCCGTACCGAACTCGACGTCGAGAAGATCAGCGACAAGCCCGTCGTCGGCGGGATCGCCTACGACGCCAAGGCCGCCGAGCGCCCGCTCATCGTGCAGGTCGACCCGCGCAGTCCCCGAGCCGAGTCGTTCCGCACGCTCCGCACCAACCTGCAGTTCCTCGACATCGGCAGCGGTGCTCGCACCTTCGTCATGACGTCGTCGATGCAGTCCGAGGGCAAGAGCACCACCGTCGCGAACCTGGCGATCGCCCTGGACAGTGCCGGGTTCCGCGTGATCCTGATCGACGCCGACCTGCGCCGCCCCCGCGTCGCCGAGTACATGGACGTCGAGGGCAACGCCGGCCTGACGGACGTGCTCATCGGCCGCGCTGACCTGGAGGACGTCGCTCACCCCTGGGGTCGTGGCAAGCTCGTCGTCCTGCCCGCCGGCCCGATCCCGCCGAACCCGTCGGAGCTGCTCGGGTCGCGCGCCATGCAGGACCTGATCGAACGGCTCGAGCAGCAGTTCGACTACGTCCTCTTCGACGCCCCGCCGCTGCTGCCCGTCACCGACGCGGCGATCCTGGCCAAGAAGGCCTCCGGCGCGATCGTCGCGGTCGCCTCGGGGCAGACGCTGAAGGGCCAGCTCGCCGCTGCCGTCGCGACCCTCGAGAACGTCGGCGCTCCGGTCTCCGGCTTCGTCATCACCAAGATGCCGCTCAAGGGCCCCGGCGCCTACGGCTACGGCCGGTACGGCTACGGGTACGGCTACGGCCAGGACGAGGACGCCGCCGCGACGGTCAACCCGCCCAAGCGGGTCGGCAAGAAGCTGAGCGTGCTCCGCCGCGCCGGACGCTGAACGGGGACACTCACATGAAGACTCGCCGGGGGACCCGAAGCCTCGGCCGGGCACTGCCTCGGACCACGCTCATCCTGGTGGCCGTCGTGGTGGCGGCGCTGGTCGTCATCGACGTGGTGCTCGTCGCGCTCGCCCTCGGTCGCACGGCGCCCGAGGAGAACGGACCCGCGGGTCCCATCCCCACCTTCACGGGGACGCCCGACCGGCGCGAGACACCGCGGCCGAGTGCGTCTGCCGACGCGGACGCCGCGTCGACCGAGCAGCAGGGTCGCCGTCTGTTGGCAGCGGTCGACGGCCAGGAGGCGTGGCGTGCGTCCGGTGGGTCGTGCGGCGGCCCGCGGCCGGTTCTGGAACACTCCGTGGACGGCGGGGCGACGTGGGTTCCGGTGGGACTCGGGACGGATGTGCGATCGCTCATGGCGATCCGGGCCTCCAGTACGGAGCTCTCGATCCTGGCTGGCGTCGGCGACGACTGCACCACGACGGCGCGGACCAGCACCGACGCCGGCGTGACGTGGGAAGCCGGGGCGCCCGGCGCCGCCGGCGCCGGCATCAGTGCCGACGGCGTGGTGCTCTCGAAGGGGACCGTCCAGGCGCCGTGCACCGACCCGATCGAGGCGTTCCAGGGGCAGCAGACCGCGGTCGTCATCTGCGACGGCCAACTCGAGTGGCGCACCGGTGAGGAAGCCTGGGTCGACGTGCCGATGGGCGGCGTGCGCTCGATCGCCGTCGACGGCAGCGACTACACACTGGCCCGCGTGGGGGTCGCGTCGTGCGACGGCGTGCAGCTCGTGACGATGCCCGCCGCCGGGGTGACGCCGAGCACCCCCGTCACGCCGGTCGGTTGCGCCGACGGCGCGGACACCGACGACACCGTCACCATCGACCGTGCTGGCCAGGACGTGTGGCTGTGGGACGGCACGACCGTCCGGGTGTCGTCGGACGGTGGGGCGACGTGGTGACCGGGTCGTCCTCGTGACGGCGGACGCGCTCCGCGCACCGCGCGCCATCGGAGCCACCGACGAGTGGAGCCGAACGTACTCGCGCCGCGTGCTCTTCACCGACCTGCTGGCCCTGATCTGGGTCGTCTTCGGCGTGCAGATCGCCTGGCTCGGACTCGAGTCGAACCTGGCGACCAACACCGCCGACCTGCGACTGAGCTACTCCGCGATCTCCATCGTGGTGATCGTCGTGTGGATGAGCGCACTCGCCCTGTACGACACCCGCGGTGCCCGGGTGATCGGCGTCGGCAGCACCGAGTACCGCCTGGTCGCGGACTCCAGCGTCCGCGTGTTCGGCCTGCTCGCCATCGCAGCGTTCCTGCTGCACGTCGACCTTGCGCGCGGCTACGTGCTCATCGCGTTCCCGATCGGGATCCTCGTCCTCCTGCTGTCCCGGTGGATGTGGCGCCAGTGGCTCGTGGCCCAGCGTCAGCGGGGCGCCTACTCCGCGACGGTGCTGCTGGTCGGGTCACCGGCCAGCGTGCTGCACATCGGCCGCGAACTCGCGCGTTCCCCCGAAGCCGGCTACCGCGTGGTCGGCGCCGTGGTGTCGACGAACCACCGCGGTCTGCTGGCCGGGTCGACCATCCAGAGCCACGGCGGCTTGGACGACGTCGGGTCCGCGCTGCGCGAGACCGGTGCCGACACCGTCGTGATCACGAGTTCCGACGACCTGCCGCCGGAGCGCGTCCGGCAACTCAGCTGGTCGCTCGAGCCGGGCCGACAGCACCTGGTGGTCGCACCGAGCCTGACCGACATCGGTGGCCCCCGCATCCACACCCGGCCGGTGCAGGGCCTGCCGCTCATCCACGTCGAGACACCGACGTACTCGGGGCGCAAGCTCTACACGAAGCGCGCCTTCGACCTGATCGGTGCAGGGCTGCTCGTCGTCGTCCTGTCGCCGCTGCTCCTCGTGCTGGCCGTGCTGGTGAAGACCACCTCGACCGGTCCGGTCTTCTTCCGGCAGGAACGCGTCGGCCTGAACGGCAGCACCTTCCGGATGATCAAGTTCCGCTCGATGGTCGTCGACGCCGAGGAACGCCTGCAGGAGCTCAGCGCACTCGACCGGGCCGAGGGCAACGACGTCCTGTTCAAGATGCGGAACGACCCCCGGGTCACCCGGGTCGGCGGGTTCATGCGCCGCTACAGCCTCGACGAAGTGCCGCAGCTGTTCAACGTCCTGGCCGGCAGCATGTCGCTCGTCGGACCCCGGCCGCCGCTCTCGCGCGAGGTCGCCCGCTACGACACCCACGTCCACCGTCGGTTCCTGGTGAAGCCGGGCATGACCGGGCTCTGGCAGGTGAGCGGTCGATCCGACCTGTCGTGGGAGGATTCCGTGCGGCTGGATCTCTACTACGTGGAGAACTGGTCGATCGTGGCAGACCTCCTCATCCTCTGGAAGACGTTCAAGGCGATTGCAACGAGCCAAGGTGCGTATTAGATGACCGGTAACAACAATCTCGATGGGGCGGAGCCGGGCATCCGCGAATCCGTGATCACCCTCCCAACGGTCCGTGCGGCAGGCGTGCCGCTGGTCGCAGTGCCGGGCTCGGAAGTCCTTGAGCAGCTGCGGTCCGTCGCCGAGCGGCTCGATGGAGGGGGGATCCCCGTCCACTTCGTCAACGCGTACACGGTGTCGCTGACGACCGAACCCCGCTACTTGCGCCTGTTCCAGTCAGGCGGGGTGAATATCGCCGATGGGACGCCCCTGGCGTGGATCGCGCGTCTGATGAGCGGCCAGGTCGCACATCTGAGGGGTCCGGACGCGTTCCGCGAGATCCTCTCATCCAAGCCGGCGTATCGTCTCCGGCACTTCCTGCTCGGCGGGAACGAGGAGTCACTGGCACGCCTCGAGGCGGCCATCGCTCGGAACCACCCCGACGCGGTCGTGGTGGGAGCATTCAGTCCCCCCTTCACCGAGTTCGGAGACAGCGATCGAAACCACATCGATTCATTGATCCGGGAGTGCGCCGCGAACGTGGTGTGGGTCGGCATCGGAACCCCGAAGCAGGACTACGAAGTAGTCAGACTCGCTGCGCTGCACCCCGCGGTCGTGCTGGCTGTCGGTGCTGCCTTCAATTTCGTGTCCGGAGACGTCGTCGAAGCACCTTCATTGTGGCGCCGAACGGGTCTCGAGTGGATGTACCGTCTCCTCCGCGAGCCGCGGCGCCTGTGGCGCCGCTACCTCCTGGGCAACTTGACGTTCCTCGTGCTTGCCGTCAGGAGACGACGTGGCTGAGTTGAACGGCGACGTCATCGTGATCAGTCAGCTGCCTCCACCCGTTCACGGGTCGACGGTCATGACGAGGACCTTCATGGAAGTCCTCGTCGGTTCTGGTCGGCGACCTGTCCTCGTGGACCGGCGCTTCAGCAGGTCAGTCGACGAGATCGGCGTTAGGAGCCTCAAGAAGGCACTCAGCGGCATCTCGCTCTTGTTCCGACTCGGAAAGGCGCTCCGCAACCACAGGCAAGCGGCGGTGGTCTTTTTCACCACGAACCGGCCGCCGTCATTCTGGGTCGATGTGGTGATGAGCGTGGAATTGCGTGTGATGCGTCGTCCCTACGTAGCGTACGTCCACACGTCGGGCTACCGAGAGCTAGCGGACCGAGGGCCGATCCATCGTTGCGGGGTCAATCTCCTGCTCGGCGGTGCTGCTTCCCTGGTCGTCCTCGGAGAGTCGATGCTCGCCGACGTGCAGCAGTTCAATGACTCCCGCCGGATCATCCCGAACGCGGTCGGCGGACCGGAGCGGCGCGCCACACGGCTCGGCGGCTCGTCGACGATCGCCTTCGTGTCGAACCTGATCCCGGGCAAGGGCGCCGAGGACTTCATGCTCATCGTGAACCGGTGCCTCGGCGACGCCCCGGACGCGCGAGCGATCGTCATCGGGCGAGCGTCTTCCGGCGAGTACGCGGAGGGTCTGCTATCGATCCTCGATCCGGACGTGCGAGGCCGGGTGGACTTCGTCGGCGCGCTGTTCGACGAGGCTCGTGACGATCTGCTCGCGACCGCGGAGGTGCTCGTGTTCCCGAGCACCTACCGCTACGAGGCACAGCCGTTGACCGTCCTGGAGTCGATGCGGTTGGGCGTTCCGGTCGTCGCCTACGACGTCGGGGGCCTCCGCGACGTGATCGACGACGGCGTGAACGGGTTCCTTGTTAGGAGCGGTGACTGGGAGACGGCATCTGAGCGTTGCCGGACGATCGTGTCATCACGAGACGACCGCGACCGCCTCGCAGCAGGAGCCCTCGCAACATCCCGCGATCGATTCGGACTCGCCCAGTACAGCGCGGCGTGGGCCGAACTCCTCGAGCGAGGTGCGTGACGTGACAGGACGAACGTTCGCGATCGTGCAGGAGTACGTCCCCGCGTACCGAGCGCCACTTTTCGACCGGCTGGCCGAGGCGCTGTCGCACACGGGCGACGAACTCATCGTCTTCGCCGGGGACCCAGCTGGCGCGCTCGCGCAGCGTCGAGACGGCGTGCAGGAGCGGCCGTGGCTGCGGAGGATCCGACAGCGAGAGCTTCGGCTGTTCGGGAAACGACTGACCGTCCGCGTCCTGCCGCTTGACGTGTGGCGAGCCGATCTGATCGTTGTGGAGCAAGCCCGGCGGAACCTCGACCTCCCGCTGCTGTTGCTCTGGAACCGGACCGCGCGGAAGACGGCGTTATGGGGTCACGGAGCTGACGTCGTGAAGGTTCCGTCCCGCTTCGAGCGGTTGTACAGCCGCCTGATCACGCGAAAGGCTACGTGGTTCTTCGCCTACACGCCGGCAGGCGCCGAGTGGGCAGCCGGCATTGGCCGGGACCCGCAGCGCACCACCGTCCTGTACAACAGCACCGACGTCCGGCTGCTCCGAGAGGAGCTCGCGGCCGTCGAATCGACGAAGTCGGAGCGCCAGGTGGCCTTCATCGGCGGCCTCGACGGCAGCAAGAATATCGCCGAGCTGATCGCGATCGGAGAGGCCGCTCACCGCGCGGATCCTGATTTCCGCCTGGTGATCGGCGGGGACGGAGAGCTTCGCCCGACGGTCGAGTCCGCGGCAGCCCGATTCGCGTGGCTCGACTACCGCGGCGCGGTGTCCGGAGCCGCGAAGGCGGCGCTGCTGCGCGATAGCGACTTGCTCCTGCTCCCCGGTCGCGTGGGACTGGTCGCGCTCGACAGCCTCGTCGCAGGTCGACCCATCGTCACACTCGCCTCGTCGCTCCACGGGCCGGAGTTCGGGTACCTCGAGCCCGGCCGGACCTGCGTCGTGGCCGATGGGGTGGAGGACGCTGCGTGGTCGCTCGTGCGACTCCTCCACGAACGGCAGGAGCTCCTGACGATGCAGGAACGCTGTCGCCGAGCGTCCGAGGAGTATTCCGTCGAGAACATGGCACATCATTTCCAGGACGGTCTGAACGCAGCGATCAAGGACGACAATGACTAAGTTGCACGTGATCGTGGCGAGCCACAACCGCGCCCGCACCACAGAGTCCGCATTGCAATCGCTCCGCGAGGCAATCTCCGAGGCTGGCGTCGAGTACGACGTGACGTTGTTCGATGACGGCTCGTCGGACGACACGATCGCGCGGGCCACCGCCGTCGTGGAGGAGTTGACGGTCTTGCGAGGGGACGGTTCGGCGTTCTGGGCCCGGTCGATGGCCACGGCGGAAGCCGCCGTGCTGGGCCGAGACGAGGTCCGGGATGACGACTGGTTGCTCTGGTTCAACGACGACGTCTTGCTCGAGCGCTCCGGGCTCCGCTCACTGATCGAAGCGGCACGGCAGCGGCAGGCGGGGATCCTCGTCGGAAGCACCGTGGACCCCGCCTCGGGAGCACTGACGTACGGCGGCCTTCGACGCGAGGGGCCCCACCCGTTGGCGTTCGCACTCGTCCAGCCCCCGAACGGTGCTACTGAAGCCGAGCGGGCCGATGCCTTCAACGGCAACATCGTGCTCATGCCCGTCCACATCGCCCGCGCGGTTGGCCCGATCGACGGAGGCTTCAGCCACGCGTACGCGGATGTCGACTACGGGATGCGGGCAACCTCGAAGGGCGTGCCCATCTGGGTCCTCGGAGGTACAGCGGGTTACTGCAGCCGGAACCCTGCCGTGTCGCACCACTCCCTCGTGGCCGCCTGGCGTTCGTACACCGGACAGAAGGGCGCGGGCAATCCTCGCTCGCTGCGGCGTTACCTTCGTCGACACAACGCGCGGTCCTGGTGGTTCTTCTACACCGCGTCCTACGCGCTCTGGTGGGGTCGCACCCTTCGTCGGGCAGCGAGACGTGGAGGGGTACGCCGATGACCACTCTGCTGTTCCTCGTCGTCGCGGTCATTTTCCTGGTCTTGGCGATCGGGCTCGTGCGGATGCAGCCGCGCGTTGTGTACTGGATCGTGTCTCTCTATGCCGTGACGGCGTGGGAGTACCCGAACTTCGGGACGATCGGCACCTTCGGCGGCACGACCATCACGCTCGGCGACGGGCTCGCGGTGAGCCTGATCGCCGCGGGGCTCCTCGACGCTCGGGCTGTGGTCCGACGTTTCCGCCCCGTCGCAGTGGTGGCGGGCGCAGTGCTCGTCGCGGTGCTCGCGCTCTCGCTCGTGCAGGGCATTGCGACCTTCGGACTCGGCGTGGCCGTCAACGAAGCCCGTGGGTTCCTGTACGTGCTCGGTATCCTGTTCTGGGCGGTGACCCGTCCATGGCCAGAAACCGAGATCGTCTACGCGGAAAAGTTCTTCGTCATCGTGCAGGGCATCGGCTTGTGCGTCGTCGGCGTCTACCACGTCGCGCGGTACGGGCTCGGTGGGACCGCGGACTTCGTGCTCGTCAGCGGAGAGCTCAGTCAAACCGGACGCCCGTTGGTGTCGGGGCAGGCGCTGCTCCTCACGATCTGTGCGGTCCTTGCTCTCCGGCTATGGCAGCGCGACGCCCGCGCGCGCTGGGTCTGGCTGTTCGGTCTCTTCATGGTGTTCGTGATCGTCAGCCAGCAACGAACGGTCTGGCTCACCGCCCTCGCGGTCGCCCTCGTGCTGCTCATGCGTGGACCGCGTGCACTTCGCCATACGCTCGGGCTGCTCTTCGGAACGCTGCTCATCGGGGGGATCCTGGTGTCGGCAGTGCAATCGTCGTCGAGCGGCATCGTCGCCGAGTTCGCCGGATCGGCATCGAACACGGGGACGTACTCGGCCCGTCTCACGAGCTGGATCGGCCTCATCGTGCAATCGGTGGGTGAAGGTGCGATGACCGTCCTCTTCGGAGCACCCTTCGGCCACGGGTATGGCAGGTTCGAGGGCGTCGGCCGCTGGGTGGTCTTCGCTCCGCACAACTGGTACGTCACGGTGTACCTGCGAGAAGGACTCGTCGGTCTCGGCGCGATGCTGATCATCTTCCTGCCGCGCTTTTTCGCCGGGTTGCGGGCCAACCGAGACGTCTTCCTGACCGCCGTGCTCGTGTGCTTCCTGGTCTACGGGTGGACGTACTCGTGGCAGTGGTGGACGTGTCTGCCGCTGGCACTGGTGTTCCTGGACCGCGACTTCCCAGAGGCGATCTCGACGGAGACACCCGTGGTCGGCCGCTCCCGTCGACTCCCGGTGCACGGATGACGCCCGGGACGCGAGTCCTGCACGTCCTCGGTGAACTCCGGCCGAGCGGCATGGAACGGATGCTCGTTTCCGGGGCCAGCGGCTTCGACTCGGCAGGCGTCGAGGGCCATGTCTTCGGCGTCGGCCGCAACCATCCCTTCGAGCGTGCGATCAGAGATGCCGGCTACTCCGTGCACACCACCGACAGCGCGTTGCACACCCCGGAAGGGCGGCAGGTCCTGCACCGTCTCCTTGCCGAGGTCGACCCCCACGTCGTGCACATCCACACCGAAGGCCGCTACCTGCAGACCGTGCTCGCGGTCCGCAGGTCGAACAGGCGCCTGCCCGTCGTGCGGACCATCCACAACGTGTTCGACGCGCGCGGCCGATGGTTCCTCCGGCGCGCCGCGCAAGCGCTCATCGCCGATCGTCTGGTCGATGCGCTGATCGCGCCGAGCCCGGACGTGGCGGCGAACGAAGCGCGTTTCGGGCGACGAGTCCGAGTGATCTACAACTGGGTGGAAGACCGTTTCTTCGAGCTCGCCGCACAGCGTGCGCAGGCGACGGTGCCGTCCACGGCTCCGATCGTGATCGTCGGGAACTGCTCGAAGATCAAGAGCCACGAAGTCGTCCTCGAGGCCGCGCTCCTTGGCAACCTCAGCGTCGTGCACGTGGGTTCCGAGGACGACGTGGCACCGGCGGAACGGGAACTCCTCGAGCGACTCGACCAGGCGGGCCTCCTGGCCGGTCGCGGGGTCGGCGATCCGGCAGCGGCACTCCTCGCCGGACGTGTCTTCGCGATGCCGAGCCGTCACGAGGGCATGCCGGTCGCGCTCGCCGAAGCGTTGGTCGTCGGCCTCCCCGCCGTCGTGTCCGACGTCCCAGGACTCCGGTGGGCTGCCGGGCAGGGAAGCGTCGTGGCGCTCGGGAGCCGGGAACCGGCAGAGTGGACCGAACGGCTCCGCGAGCCAGTCGGAGCGGGAAGCGCTCCGACGATCGACTTCCGCGCAGCCAGGGGCACATCCGAGTACGCCGAGGTCTACCGAGCCGTCACCACTCGACGAAGAAGGGCTGCGCAGTGATCCGACGGGCACTTGCATCGATCAGACGGCGACGTTGGTTCAGTTCCCTCCCAACCACCGTGTCCTGTGGAGAGGACCTGCGCTTCGGCGCACGGGTCCGACTCTGGGCTCCGAGGTCCCTGACGATCGGCTCGGACGTCCACCTCGGCTCAGACGTGCGCATCGAGGTCGACGGCAGCATCGGGGACGGTGTCCTGATCGCAAACCGAGCGGCGATCGTCGGCCGACGCGATCACGACATGTCAGTCGTGGGTGTGCCGATCACTGCGACGCCCTGGGTCGGAGACACCCCCGCCCTGAGCGCCGCCACCACGATCGGCAGTGACGTCTGGATCGGATTCGGCGCAATCGTGCTGTCCGGTGTGTCCATCGGCGACAGCTCCATCATCGCGGCTGGTTCGGTCGTGACTCGGGACGTGCCGCCGAACACCGTCGTCGCGGGGAACCCGGCGCGAGCGCTGGGACCGCGGTTCGGCGAAGGAGAACTGACCGTGCACTGGGACGCGCTGCGCCGCCGGGGCGTCCGGCTCGCCGAGGACCCGGCGATGGGTGGGGCCGATGGCTGACCTCTCCCCACGGATCTTCTACGTGCCGAACGAGTTCGGGGGCTTCCGCCAACTCGGCTTCCGTGACCCGTTGGAATCGCTGGTACGAGCCGGCCAGGTCGCCGAGCTCGCGACCTTCAGCGTTCTCGACGCGATCCGGAACGGCGGCGCCGCCGAGGCCCATCGGAAGGAGCTCGTCCGACGGGTGACGGACTTCCAGCCGGACATCCTGCTCATGCAGCACCTCGGCCACACCGGCCTACGGCGACAGCACTTCGCATCGCTGCGTCAGGCCTGCCCGCGGGACTTCATCTACCACGAGGCGGACCCCTACTCGAGGTACCTCCATCCGATCCCTCCCGAGGCGCGGGCAGCAGCACGGGTTGCGGACGTCGTCTTCACGGTCGGCAGCGGCGTGTTCAGCGACAACTTCCGGCGAGCGGGGAGCACGAACGTCCGCTGGATCCCGTCGGCCTACGAACCGACCAGGACCTCGAACTTCGACCGTCCGGTTCGCCAGGACCGTCCCTACGACGTCGTCATCGTCGCCAACCGGAACCGACCTCGGTTCAGGGGACTGCCGGACTGGCGCGAGCGGATCCGGTTCGTAGAACTGATGCAGCAGCACTTCGGAGAACGACTGGCTGTGTACGGAAGAGGCTGGGACGGCCCGACGGCCAAGGGGCCCGTGCCGTTCGAAGCACAGGACGAGGCGATCACCTCGGGCTGGGTCAGCGCGAACTGGGATCACTTCGCGTCCGAAGCGTCGTACTTCTCCAACCGATTGCCGATATCGCTCGCCGCCGGATCCATCCACGCGACGACCGACCACCCCGGTTACGACCAGCTCTTTCCCGCGCACACCGGCCGATTCCTGGTGCGCGGTCGGACCCCCGAAGCGCTCATCGGTTCCATCGAGCGCGTGTTGGCCGACACGACGACAAATGACCGGCTCGAGGCGATCACAGCTGGGCGTGAGTTCGCAGCGAAGCACTTCCGACAGGACGACCTCATGGTCCAGATGTTGAATTGGCGCACCCGGTGGATCGATCCCGCTGATGCTCGCTCCGTGTGGGCCGGGGAACGGGGAGGTCGGGAGTGAAGATCGGGCCGATCAGGACGCTTCCACTTCGCGCTTCCCTCCGGATCGAACGTGGTATGAATGCCCGAGACCTGCGGCGGGTCATTGGTGATTCGACGCCACTCGACGGATGGGTGCCGCCGCGGAACCTGCTCGGACTCCGCGTCCGTGTGGACCCCTACCCGGATCTCGGGCATCAGCTGTCGACGTGGATCGCCGGCTACCTCTGGTCCGCAGACCTGGGAGTGCCATACCTCGGCGGGGACGTGACGAAGGACTCGAAGGGGCTCTTCGACCTGTCGCAGTTGACGGCTGATGCGCCCTCCGGAAGTGTGGCCGAGCGGCGCATCGCCGCGACGGGGTTCGAGAACGAGGACTGGGCGCTTCCTGCGCTCCAGCGCGCGACAAACCGAGTCGCGTCCCGCTCCGCTCGCCCATGGGTCGGGCGCTTGGCATTGAACCAGCGTCGCTGGGACCAGACGCCTGCGGCCGAGCCGCTGCGCCGAGCGCTCCTCGGCGGATACCTCGGAGAACGGTTTCGCCAGATCGAGGCGAACGCGGACCACATCGCGATCCAACCCCGACGAGGGGACATCTCGCCGCAATCGCATCCAGACCGCTGGATCGGTCTCGCCTACTATCGACGGCTGATCGCCGAGATCAGGACCGTTACCGCGCTCGCGCAAATGCCGATCAGGCTCTTCACCTCGGGCGATGCCGCAGACCTGCGGCACTTGAAAGCGATCGGAGTCTCGATCTCCGATGCCGGCGAGCGCGACCAGGACTTCATCGAGATCGCAGCCGCACGAGTAATCGTGGCGGCGCCGAGTCCCTTCGGATTCCTCGCCGCGCTCGTCTCGAGGGCCCCGTGATCGCACGCGTCCCCTGGTGGGACCGTATCCCGGATACCTGTCGGTGGCTGGCGTACCACGAGGGTCGGGGCCTCGATGGCTCCCGACTCGGCGACTTGATCTCGGGTGCCGCTTCGTGACGTCAAACGGACGGCGCCTCGTTGCCGGGGCGTCATGGGTGTACGGGATGCAGCTCCTGACGGTCGTCGTGCAACTCGCCTACGCAGCGCTGACATCAAGGCTCGCCGTCCCCGGAGTATTTGGCGCCTACAGCGTTGCGCTGTCGATCGCGGCGCTCGTCAACCTGCTGGGTTCCGGTGGACTGTCGCAGACGGCTGCCCGAGCGCCGGACGCGGACCGGTCATCGACACGGCCCCTCGCCACCTACGCGTTGCTCCTCGGCATGGCAGCGGCGCTGTTCACCCTGGTCACGGCAGATCTCTGGAGCGCATTCTGGGGCGCTCCGCAGGCAGCCGGTGCTGTTCGTCTCCTCGCCGCGAGTGCATTGGTAATGCCGTTTCTCAGCCTGAGCACCGGCCTCCTCCGCCGTCAAGGGGCCTTCCGTCAAATGGCGATAGCCACCTTTGGCGCCAATGTCGCGGGAATGATCGTCGGCGCGGGCGCAGTTCTCGTCTTCCGGACCCCCGAGTCCCTCGCTGTTTCGGCGATCGTCGGGCAGTGGGGCACGTTGCTCTGGGCGGTCACCCGGCTCCGCGGCGCTCTGGTTCCAGGGCGGCTCGCCCTTCGATCGGACAACGTTCGGTTCAGCACCAAGCTCGTCGCGGTATCTGTCTTCCAGTACATTTCCGGCAATGCTCCGCGGTGGAGCGTCAGCCAGTTCGTCGGGGCTGGCGTGCTCGGAGCGTGGAACCGGGCCGACGTCCTATCAACAGTCCCTTTTTCGCAGCTGCAGAACGCGCTGATGCAGGTGATCTACCCGGAATTCCGTCGCTACGAGGTCGGCACGTTGGCTGCGAGAGCAGTGTGGCTGGACATGCTGAGCCTCGTCGCATGGCTCACCCTGCCACTCGGTGCCGTCATCGCTGGAGTAGGACCGGAAGTCGTCTACCTCGCGCTCGGACCGGGGTGGGAACTCGCAGGCCAGATCCTGCCGCTGCTCGCAGTACTGGGAGGCGTGCAACCGTTGATGATCCTCCTCGCCGGTGCCCTCGAGTCCGCAGCGCTGTTTAAAGCGATCTGGCTGGCCGAAGCCGTCGCCTTCGTCCTCAGTGCTGTCGGCGTCGCGATGGTCGTGGTCCACCAGCAGTACGTCTTCGCCCTCCTCGCACTCATCGCGGCGATGATCGGTCGGCACGTGGTCCACATCATCCAGGCGCACCGCGTCCGAGCGCTCGACCTCCGGCAACTCGTGCTCGGGTACGCACAGCCAGCGGGATTCGCCCTTGTGCTCTACGGCTCACTCGTGGTGCTCTTCCACGACTTCGGCTTCGGGTCGGTCCGGGTGGCCGCAGGCCTCGTCGGCCTCGCCGTCCTCGTCGTGTGGGTGGGCGCGACGCGTCGATTCTTCCCGCCACTGGAGATCCTCCGTCGCCGGGGGATCCTCGGGCGTCGCGGCGAGATGCTGTCATGAGGCTCGGAACCTCCGCAGGACGCAAGCGAGCTCGGTCCGGCTGACGGCGCTGACGCTCGTACGGTAGATTCAGCCGATCAGGGGCCGGGAGGGCGGATGTTCCGGTCTGAACCCCTGGACAACGAAGGGGCGGCCGTGCAACCGATCTTCCTTGTCTACACTTTCCAGGACGCGGAACACCTCCGGGAACTCGTCGAAGCGCTGTCACCGTACGAAGTGATCGTCCACGTCGACGCGAAGGTCGATCTGTCCCCGTTCGCAGCCGCGGTCGAGCACTGCACGAACGTCCGGATGCTGCAGGACCGAGTGCAGGTCAACTGGGGCGGATACTCGCAGGTCCGTGCGATCCGAGCCCTCGTGCGGAACGGACTCGAGTTCGCGAACGACGACGACTACCTCGTGCTGCTCTCCGGCTCGGACTACCCGCTCCGAGCAGTCGACGAATTGGTCGCTCACCTCGAGGAGTACCGGGGGCGGCAGTTCATCCGCGCGTTCGAGATCTCCACGAGCGAAGAGAAGTACCGCAGACAGGTCGACCGACGGCATCACCGCGACATGCGTTTCCTGTCGACCCGGACCGGCAACCGAGTCCTCCGCAAGGCCCGCAACGGCATCATCCGACTCATCGACGGCCCCATGAGCACGAAACGCTCCCCGGTTCCTCCAAACGGGCTTCGCATCGGTCACGGCGGGACGCACTTCGCGGTGACAGCGGCGTGTCTACGCGAGATGGAAGCGCTGGTGACGCCGGAGGTCGAGCGGTACTTCGCAGCGATCTTCTGCCCGGAGGAGAAGTTCTACCAGTCCCTGATCATGCGCACCCGCTTCGCTTCGGCGACACCGGCGAGTGGCTTCGAGGACTACGTGGGCCCGGGGAACTGGCGCTACGCCAACCTCCACCTGATCGATCCGACTCTCATCCGGGTGTTCACCGAGGAGGATTGGCTGGAAGTCGCGTCCTCGGACAAGTTCTTCATTCGCAAGATCGTGACCGGACCGAGCACCGGTCTCCGCAGCAAGATCAAGACCGAGCGGCTGACAGCCGCCCGGTCGAACTAAAACGACGTGAGGACGGGAACCAGTTGCCCAAGAAGGCCTTGATCACCGGGATCACCGGACAGGACGGCTCGTACCTGGCCGAGCTGCTGCTCCGGAAAGGGTACGAGGTGCACGGACTTATCCGCCGTGCTTCCACGTTCAACACTTCGCGGATCGACCACCTGTACGTGGACCCGCACAACCCCGACGCCAAGCTGTTCCTGCACTACGGGGACCTCGGTGACGGCGCGCGGCTGGTCAGCCTCCTCAGTGAGCTGAAGCCCGACGAGGTCTACAACCTCGCGGCGCAGTCGCACGTCCGTGTGTCGTTCGACGAGCCGGAGCACACCGGGGACGTGACCGGTGTGGGCACGATGCGCATGCTCGAGGCGGTCCGGGTGTCTGGCATCCACACGCGCTTCTACCAGGCGTCCTCCTCCGAGATGTTCGGGGCCACCCCACCGCCGCAGAACGAGGAGACGCCGTTCTGGCCGCGTTCTCCGTACGGCGCCGCGAAGGTCTACAGCTACTGGGTGACCCGGAACTACCGCGAGGCCTACGGCATGTTCGCGGTGAACGGCATCCTGTTCAACCACGAGTCGCCGCGTCGCGGTGAGACGTTCGTCACGCGGAAGATCACCCGTGCGGTGGCCCGGATCAAGGCTGGCCTCGAGGACCACGTGTACCTCGGCAACCTCGACTCCGTCCGCGACTGGGGGTACGCCGCCGAGTACGTCGAGGGCATGTGGCGAATGCTGCAGGTCGACGAGCCGGACGACTTCGTCCTGGCGACCGGCGGCAACTTCACGGTCAAGGACTTCCTCGCCACCGCCTTCTCGCACGCTGGGCTCAACTGGGAAGACCACGTTCGCTTCGACGAGCGTTACCTGCGACCGAGCGAGGTGGACGCCCTTGTCGGGGACGCCTCGAAGGCCAAGGAGAAGCTCGGCTGGGAGGCGACGGTCGACACCGCCGAGCTGGCGCGGATCATGGTCGACGCGGACATCTCGGCGCTCGAGCACGAGGGCCGTCCGTGGATCGACACCGTTCGACTCGAGAGCTGGGGTTCCTGATGGCCACGACCGACTTCAACCCCGGTCCGATTGACCGGTCTGACCGTGTCTACGTCGCCGGACACCGGGGCCTGGTGGGCTCGGCCGTCCTGCGCAAGCTCGAATCAGAGGGCTTCACCGACCTGGTGGGTCGGACTTCGTCCGAGCTCGACCTGAAGGACCGTGGCGCGGTCTTCTCCTTCTTCGCGGACCAGCAGCCGAAGCACGTCGTGCTCGCCGCTGCCAAGGTCGGCGGGATCATGGCGAACAACACCTACCCGCACGACTTCCTGAGCGAGAACCTGCAGATCCAGGTCAACGTGATGGACGCCGCGGTCGAGCACGGTGTCGAGCGGCTCGTGTTCCTCGGCTCGTCCTGCATCTACCCGAAGATGGCCGAGCAGCCGATCCACGAGAACGCACTGCTCACGGGCCACCTCGAGCCGACGAACGACGCGTACGCCATCGCCAAGATCGCCGGAATCCTGCAGGTGCAGGCCGTCCGTCGGCAGTTCGGCCGTCCGTGGATCTCGGCGATGCCGACCAACCTCTACGGCCCGGGTGACAACTTCTCGCCGACCGGGTCCCACGTCCTGCCGGCGCTCATCCGCCGGTACGACGAAGCCGCTCGCAGCGGTGCATCGACGGTGGAGAACTGGGGGACCGGGTCACCCCGTCGGGAGTTCCTGCACGTCGACGACATGGCTGCTGCGGTGTTCCACCTGATGGAGCACTACGACGGTCCTGACCAGGTCAACGTCGGTACAGGATCGGATGTCACGATCAGAGAGATCGCCGAGACGATCGGCAAGATCGTCGGGTTCGAGGGTGAGACGGTCTGGGACACCACCAAGCCGGACGGCACACCGCAGAAGCTGCTGGACGTGTCGAAGCTGGCGGATGCCGGATGGACGGCGCAGATCGGCCTGGAAGACGGGCTCCGCAGCACCATCGACTGGTACCGCGAACACGCGGATTCCGTCCGTCAGTGACGGGTGTCGGACGCACGAAACCGTAGGATCGCCTCATGTCCGACGCGCCCGAGTCGCGACGCACTGCAGCACGCCGGGGGTCCAGGGCCCGGATAGTCCTGTGGGTCGTCCTCGCCCTTGTCCTGTTGTTGATCCTCGCCGTCGCCTGGGTCGGTGTCCGCGGCCTGCTCGCTAAGGGGCACCTGGAGCGGGCCGTCGGGGATGTCGACACGCTCCGGTCCCAGCTGACCGACGGTGACACCGTTGCCGCCCAGAAGACGGCGCGCCACCTCGAGGATGAAGCAGCGTCGGCGCGATCGCTGACCGGTGACCCCGTCTGGGGCGCGGCACAGTCCGTACCGTTCTTCGGGACCAACCTGCGGGCCGTGCGGGACGTCTCGGTGATCGTCGACGACGTGGCCCGCGACGCCGTCAGTCCGGTCGCCGGCGCCCTCGGAGGGCTCGGCTCGGATTCGTTCGCGCCGAAGAACGGCAGGATCGACCTCCAGCCGATCGAGGACGCGCAGCCGGCGGTCGCCGAGGCGACGAAGACGCTCCAGCAGGCACGCAGCGACGCGGCGCGGATCGACACCAGTGGAACGCTGTCGCCGGTCACCACCGCCGTGGGGCAGCTTCGGAACGCGCTGTCGTCAGCATCGGAGCAGGCGGTCGCAGCGAACCGCATCGTGCAGCTCGCGCCGGCCATGCTCGGCCACGACGGGGACCGGGACTACCTGCTGCTGTTCCAGAACAACGCCGAGTTGCGTGCTGGCGGGGGCATCCCCGGCGCAGTGGCGCTCCTACAGGTGAAGGACGGCGCCATCAGCCTGGGGAGCCAAGCGTCGGGGTCCTCGTTCGGACCGTACGACGAGCCGGTGCTGCCGCTGACCGACGACACGCGTGGGCTCTACGGGGACATCACCGGCGAGTACATGCAAGACGTCACGCTCACGCCGCGGTTCGACGTGTCGGCGAAGCTGGCGCGGGAGATGTGGAGGCAGCGGTTCGCGCAGCAGGTCGACGGCGTGCTCGCCATGGACCCCGTGACGCTGAGCTACCTGCTCAGGGCGACCGGCCCGGTGCAGCTGCCGACCGGCGACACCCTGACCGCAGACAACGCGGTCCAGTTGCTGCTGAGCGATGTGTACGCCAAGTACCCCGACCCGGTCGTGCAGGACGCGTTCTTCGCGTCCGCCGCCAGCGCGGTGTTCGACAAGGTCGCGTCGGGCGGGTTCGACACGAAGGCCTTCGTGTCGGCCCTGACCCAGAGCGCTGACGAGGGTCGGCTGCGTCTCTGGAGCGCCGAGAAGGCCGAGCAGCGCCGCATCAGCGGGACGCCGATCGCAGGCGGACTGCCGACGGCGACCGCCGACTCGAGCCGGTTCGCCGTCTACCTGAACGACGGCACCGGGGCGAAGATGGACTACTACCTCGACAAGAGCGTCTCGGTCGGCAGCTCGGTGTGCCGGAAGGACGGACGACCGACGTCCGTCGTCCAGATCACCATCAAGAACACGGCACCAGCGGATGCCGCGACCAGCCTGCCCGAGTACGTCACCGGCGGTGGGATCTTCGGTGTGGAGCCCGGCAAGATCAAGACCCTGCTCGCCGCGTACGCGCCCGAGGACGCGATCTTCCTCGGCGCCACGAAGGACGGCAAGACGACGGCTGTGCAGACGGCGACCGACGGCGGGCACCCGGTGGCCCAGCTGCAGACGCTGCTCGCACCGGGAGAGAGCCTGACGTACCGCGTCGCGTTCCTCGGGGAGTCGAAGTACGCGAAGTCCCCCGTGCAGGCGACCTCGACCCCTGGTGTCCGCCAGAGCGAGACGAAGCCGCTCACGTTCGATTGCGAGCAGCCTCTCGCCGCTGGCTGACGTCGAAAGCTCCGCAAAGCGAACCGGAACTGTGCCCCCACTCCGAGGGGTAGGCGACCAACCTGTCCGGGTCCAAAGGGCCTTGATCTGACGCACAGCGTGTTCTAGTTCCGACCATGAGGGCCTCTCACCTGGGGTTTCTGGCGTCTGGAGCCTCGATCGGCCGACGGTAAGGCCGTGGGGGCCGGGGCTGACGCGGTTGAACACACGTCGACCAATGACCAAAATCGACGTGATCTGGTACCAAGCTGTGAAACTCCGCTAGATTGAGACAACTTCGCCATAACAACCGCCATCTCTGTGGCTGGGGTCAACCATCGGCGAACAGCGGGCTCTGGGTGTCAGGGTCTGGATTTTCAGATCTTTAGGGGAACCATTCATGAAGAAGCTCATCGCAGCGGTGGTGCTGGCTGGCGCCGCACTGCTCGCCACTCCGGCCGTCGCCAACGCCGCCGGCTACACGCCTGACTCCGACGTCTCCGTCTCCGGCACCGCCGTCGCCGGTGGCACCGCTTCGGTGAACTTCACCGAGGGCGCGTTCCAGGACAACGAGACGGTCAACGTCCAGGTCACCGGTGCCGGTGCGGTCACGCTCGGCGCGCTGCCGACCACGACCGTCTCGAAGACCTACACGGCCGCTTCGGACGGTTCGCTCGACGTCAACGTCACGTTCCCCCAGGGTGCCTCGGGCACCTACAACCTGACCGCCACCGGCGCCACCTCGGGCGTCGTCGGCTTCGCGGCCTTCACCGTCGCCCCGGCTGACGCTGCTGTTGTCCCCGCCGCTGGCGCGGGCGCTGGCACCGGCACCGACGGCACGCTGGCCTTCACGGGTTCGACCGTCTCCGCCCTGGCCCTCTGGGTCGCCGGCGGCGCAGTCGTCCTCGGTGGTGGCCTCCTGCTGGTCCGCGGCTCGGTCCGCCGCCAGCGCGAGTCCGTCTGAGTCTCGACACACTGAAGGAAGCCCCCGGAGCAACTGCTCCGGGGGCTTCGTCGTGCTCGGGGTCCGTCCGCCAGGGCCGACGTCAGGAATCGGGTGGGGTCGGCTGGTCCCACACTGCGGCGTACTGATCACGCACCAGCGGCCAGACTTCTGCCACGGCGGCGTCCATCGAACGGATGCGCTCGCTCAGGGGTGGGAAGAGCACGAACTCGTGGGGGATCGGCCGACCTGCACGGTCACGCCGACCCTCGGGGTCGTTGAACCGCAGGGCTGCGCACCCGTCCTTGTGTCGGAGGACCGCGGTCGCATCACCGACGCCGTCGAACGCCTCGTCGTAGGTGCGGAGCGGATCAACCCCGCTTCCGTCGTGCATCAGGAATCTGAAACCCCACGTCCGGCCACGCGTGGCCCAGATCATGCGTCGCCTCGGCGAAGGATCCGCTGCTCGACACCTCGGTCGAGGTCGTCGGCGAACCGCTCGAGCACCGTGGTGACGAAGTCCGCCTCAGCGGTCGCCGCCTTCTTCAGCTTGCCGACGCGCTTGGCGGCGTAGTTCGCTCCGCGGACGCCCGCCTCGCCGGCGATGAGGCCGACGAGCGCACCGACCGGGGTCGGCAGCTTCAGGCGCTTGCTCCCCAGGAAGCCCAGGGCCGGCCCCGCGAACCTGAGGAGCTGTTCGGCCACCACTGCTGCGCGCTGTTTGTTCGTGGCCCACTTGGCGAAGCGCTCGAACGGCAACATGGCCGTGATCGGCATGAGCAGGTCGATGCCGGTGCGGGTGCCGACGTCGATCTTGCCCGGCTCGAAGCGCGCCGAGGACAGCAGGAGGAAGTCCTCGCCGACGTCGAGCGCGTCCGGGTCCTGCACGTAGCTCTTCAGGACGGTCTCGAGCTCCCCGAGCTCCTCACCGGCCTTGCCGAGCACGAGTTCCCGGAACCGCTCGACGTCGACGTCCGGCAGCAGGTCGGCCTTCGACAGCCCGAGCGCCCAGATGCGTGGGAAGCGAGCGAGCCGTCGCCCGCCGTTCAGCACGTCGTCGCGGAGCTCGGACAGCCCGCTGTGGAAGTCCGTCAGCAACGCCTTCAGGTACCGTTCCTCTTCACCCGAGTGCTCCGCCAGACGCTGTCCGTCCACCATCAGGATGGCCACGTCGGCGCTGAGCAACGAACGGAACGTCTCGATTCGCCGCTCCGCCTCCTCGGCTGAACTCGGGTTCTGCTCGAACCATTCGCCGGGGTAGTCGTGCCAGACGACCCGGAGTGTCTTCGCGGCCTTCGGTTTCCCCCGGACCTTCGACTTCGACGTGGCTTCGGCCGTCGGTTCGATCGTGAACGCGTACTCGGTCGACGCGAAGCGGTTCGCCGTCGGGGCTGACGCTGAATCCCGCATGCCGAGGTAGTTCTGGTGCAGCTTCCGGCCCTGCGCCTTGTCCACGGCCCGGACGGCGTACCCCTTCGCTCGGCGGAAGCTCGGTTCCTGTGCGCCGCCGTAGAACGACGACAGCAGCACGGTCTTCCCGCTGCCGCTCCCTCCGAACACGGCGACGTGTTGCTCCAACGGGTCCGTCTGTGTGCTCATGCGGTGAACGGTAGTCACGCTCGCCGCCGAGCCGCCCGGCTGAGCAGCAGCACGCCTGCCACGGCCCCCAGGACCGCCCCCACGCCGTTCGCGACGACGTCGTCGACGGTCGCGGTGCGGGCGGGCAGGAACAGTGCCTGACCGGTCTCGATGCACGCGCTGACGACGAGCCCCGCGGCGATGGCGGCCCACCACCACCGCGCACCGGCGAGCAGCACCACGAGCAGTCCGAGCGGCACGAAGTAGACCACGTTCGCAAGGGACTCGACGGCGGCGTAGTCGATGCGCTCCGGCAGGCCGTGCCGGTGCGCGGCCGCGAGGACGCGGGTGAGCCACGGAGCTCCTGCGGCGTCGACGGGGGAGCCCCAGAACCCGACGAGCGCCAGGGCGACGCCGTAGGCGATCGCCAGCCCCGTCGCGAACCGACGGCTGCGCCAGGTGGCCGGGGCGCGGTCGTCGACGCGGGGCTTGTCGGAGGTCACGTGCCGACGCTAGCGAGTCGCGCCTCCAGGCCGGTGGCCGCACCGTCTCGTCCCCCGATTCGCGGCGATCCGGAAAACGAGTACCCCGATCCTGGCGCTGTACCCCGGAAGTGTGACGCACCTGCCCGGAAATCCGGGGCTCGACGATGGGCCGCATTGACGGAACCCGTGAATTCATGGGCCTCGCTGGCGATCCCATCGGCACTTCTCGTAGCGTTCTGGTGTCAGCAGATGTACCCCGGATCGTGAAGGAGAGCGACATGAGCATCACCGTGAACAACGCGACGCAGGCCGAGGTCACCCTCGACACCGACACCGTGGACACCATCGCGATCCTCGAAGCCGATGCAGCGCTCTCGACGCGTCCCAAGCGCGCCAAGGTCACCTGGGTGCAGGAAGACCAGGGCGAGTGGATCGCCGGCTACGGCGGGTACTTCGGCGGCAGCGTCGACAAGCGCGACGACCGTTACGTGGCCTCCGACACCTTCGGGCTCGTCGTGGGCGAGTTCTCCTCCCTCGAAGAGGCGCAGACCAAGCTCGAGGACCAGCTGCACGTCATGCTCCCGCCGGTGATCCGGCCGGTCGAGTGACGACAGCGGACACCAGCACCATCGGCGTCGATCGCGACGCCCGCACCACTCGGAACCACCGGCACCACCCAGAACGCAGCACAGCACGAAGGAGCAGGACCATGAGCACGACCGTCGCCCACCGCCAGCAGGCCGAGGTGACCCTGGACACCCAGACGATCGAGGTCATCGCCGAGATCGAGGCCCAGGTCGTGGCTCCCGTGCAGGCATCCCCCGTCCGCATCTCGTGGGCCCAGGCCGACACGGGCCTGTGGGTCGCGAACTACGGCGGCTACTACGGCGGCACCGTCGACCGTCAGGGCAGCCACTTCTTCGTCGCCGACACCTTCGGTGAGTACGTCGGGGACTTCCGTTCCCTCGACGAGGCGAAGGCGCGCCTGGCCGAGCGCCTGCACGTGCTGCTGCCGGACGTCATCCGTCCGACCGCCTGATCCACTGCTGATCCCCCCCCCTGATCTTCGAACCCCCGCCGGCTGCTGGCGGGGGTTCTTCGCGTCTGCGGCGTACCCCCTGAACGAGTGGTCCCCCCTATTGGGGACCCGGTTTGTCCCCATCCGAACTCGAAGAACTGCCAGGATCAACCTGGCGCCAACGACCGTTCTCCCTGATCCCCCGGTCGGTCTCGGTGCCCGCATCGTCTCGACCCGAAAGTGATCATGCAGCGTACGAACCCGGGCACCGCTGTGCCCAGACGCCGTCCCGGCCTGCGCGCCGTCGCCATGCTCGGCGCCGCGCTCCTCGCCGGCGTCGGTCTGACCCAGGCCGTCGTGGCCGACCCCGCCGCTGCAGCCGGCGCGCTGTCGTGCGACCAAAACACGCTGTACGGCATCAACACCGCCGCCAACCAGCTCGCCGCCATCGACGCCACCACCGGTGCCGTCACGAACGTGACGAGCATGGCGCCGGGCAACAACGCCCTCGCGGTCGCCCGCAACGGTGTCGCCGCCTACGCCTCGGTCAACAACGGCAACACGATCACCGGGTACGACGCCGTCGCCGGTGCCCCGATCACGGACGTGACCGCTGCCGACCCGAACGGTGACCACCAGCTGCTCCGTGGTGCGATCAACCCGGCGACGGGGGTCTACTACTACGCCAGCGGTGCGAACCCTGCCTACCTCGGGGCGTACGACACGAAGACCGGCGCGAAGATCGGGCAGGTCGGTACCATCGGCAACCTGCTCACCGGTAAGAACGGCGACATGGCGTTCAGCACCCGCGGGTTGCTCTTCGTCGTCACCGGCAACGAGATCCGCCGTGTCGACACCGAGACGGTCCCCGCGACCGCCGGCACCGCGGTGTTGACCACGTCGAAGGTCGCGACCCTTCCGATCGACGCCAGCACGAACGGCAGCCCCGGCATCGCGTTCTCGTCCGACGGCTACCTGTTCGCCTCGGTCGGGTCGACCATGTACAAGATCGACCCGGGCTCCGGCGCGCAGGTCAGCACGTTCACGATCGCGGACGGCTACTCGCCGAGCGACCTCGCGTCCTGCAACTACGCCAACACCGTGGCCGCGCAGTCGAGCGTCGACCAGCGGTGGAGCTCGTCCGACCAGTTCGGGCTCGCCGTGACCGGCGGCGGCGTCTCGACCGGCAACACGGCGACCACCGACGGCACGGCCGCCGGCACCCAGCCGCAGAAGGCCGGCGCGGTCCTGTCGACGCCGAACAAGACGTACACCGCACGGCAGACCGCGGCCGGCACCACAGACCTGTCGAACTACACGACCTCGTGGAAGGCCGTGAACCTCAACAGCGGCGCCCTCGTCGCCAGCGGCACCGGCACCACGGGGACCTTCACGTTCCCGGCAGCCACCACCGCGGACGGCACGGACGTCCTGGTCACCTTCACGAACACGCTGAAGGCCACGCACGTCACCACCAGCAGCGACACCGCCACGACTCCCACCGGCACGACGCTGAAGGTGCCGGCCGCCTCGGGCGTGCTCGCGAACGACAGCGGCACCGGCCTGTCCGTCGTCTCGAACACCACGCCGGCGCACGGCACCGCCACGGTCGCCGCCGACGGTTCGTACACGTACACCCCGGCCGGCGGGTTCTCCGGCTCGGACACGTTCCAGTACACGGCGAAGGACTCGTCGGGGCAGACCTCGACCAGCACCGTGACCGTCACGGTCGCACCGAAGGGCTCGGACGACGCGTACAGCGTGCACGCGGGCACCGTGCTCAAGGTGAACGCCGCGGACGGCGTCCTGACGAACGACCGCGGGTCGGACCTGACCCTCACCGGCCACGGCCAGCCGTCACACGGTCTCGTGAAGATCGGGCCCGACGGGTCGTTCTCCTACGGTGCCGACAAGGGCTTCTCCGGGCCGGACTCCTTCACGTACACCGCGAAGGACGGCGCCGGCGCGACCGTCACCGCGACCGTGCGCCTCACCGTGCTGCCCACCGCGACGGCCGATGCCGTCACCGCGACGGCCGGGTCGACGACGATCGGCAACGTGCTGGCGAACGACCTGGGCACCGGCCTGACGGTCACCGGCAGCAGCGTCCCCGCGCAGGGCTCGGCGACGGTGCGTCCGGACGGCTCGTACTCGTACACCCCGGCAGCCGGGTTCTCGGGCACCGACTCCTTCACGTACACCGTGACCGACGGCAGCGGCGGGACCGACACCGTCACGGTGACCGTGCAGGTCGCCCCGGCCGCACAGGACGACACCGTCAAGGTCGCCGCGGGCGGCACGGCCGCCGCCGGCACCCGCGCGACTGGTGTGCTCGGCAACGACTCCGGCACCGGGCTCACCGTGGCGTCGAACACGTCCCCCTCGCACGGTGCGCTGACGCTCGACAAGGCCACCGGCACGTTCACGTACACCCCGACCGACGGGTACTCCGGCCCCGATGCGTTCACGTACACGGCCGTCGACGGCTCCGGCTCGCCGAGCACCGCGACCGTCACCATCACCGTCGACCCGACGATCGGCGCCGACACCGCGTCGACGGACGCCGGCACCCCGGTGGTGATCGACGTGCAGGCCAACGACCGCGGTTCGGACCTCGAGACCACGATCGTCACCGGTCCGTCCCACGGCACGGCCGTCGTCGCAGCGGACGGCTCGATCGAGTACACGCCGACCGCCGGGTCGTCCGGCACCGACTCGTTCACCTACACGGTGACCGACGGCAGCGGTGTCACCACCGGTGCCGCGACCGTCACGATCACCGTGCGACCCGTCGCGACGGCCGACACGGTGTCGACCCGGGCCGACGAGGCGCTGACGATCGACGCCGCCGCCCTGACCGGCAACGACCGGGGCACGGGGCTGACCGTGACCGACGTGACCGCGGGTGCGGCCGCCGGCACCGGCGACGCCGCCCGCGGCACGGTCGCCCTCGACCGTGCCACCGGCCGCGTCGTCTACACCCCGGCCGACGGCTTCTCGGGCACGGACACCTTCACCTACACGGTGACCGACACCGCCGGCCGCTCCACCACCGGCACGGTCACGGTCGTCGTCGGCCCCCGCGCCACGGCCGACACCGCCACCGCCACCGCCGGCTCGACCCTGACCGTCGCGAAGGGCGACGGCGTGCTCGCGAACGACCGGGGCACCGGCCTGACCGCGGCCGTCGACCAGCAGCCGGCGCACGGCTCGATCGAGCTCGCGGGGAACGGTTCGTACACGTACACGCCGAAGGACGGCTTCTCGGGCACGGACACCTTCACCTACACGGCGACGGACCCCGCCGGCCGCACCACCACCGGCACCGTGACGGTCACGGTCCGCCCCGGCACGGAGCCCGACACCGTCACCGTCGCGGCGGGTGGCAGCACCACGGTCATCTCCGGCGCCCTGACGGGCAACGACCACGGCACCGGCCTGACCGTCGTGTCCGTCTCCGGCGGCGATCACGGCACCGCGACCCGCAACGACGACGGCACGATCACCTACACGCCGAAGGACGGCTTCTCCGGCACGGACACCGTCACGTACACGGTGACGGACCCGTCGGGCGCCACGAACACCGGCACCGTGACGGTCATCGTCACCCCGGTCGCCGGCGGCGGGTCGACCTCGGCCGAGGCCGACGCCACCACCACCGTGCCGGCCGGCACCGGCCTGCTCGACGGTGCGAAGGGCACCGACCTGGCGGTCACCGACCACACGAAGCCCGAGCACGGCGACGTGACGGTCGACGAGGACGGTTCGTACACGTACAAGCCCGAGCCGGGCTACTCCGGCCCGGACGGGTTCGACTACACGGTCACCGACGGCTCCGGCGGGACGACCACGGGCACCGTGACGATCGTCGTCGCCCCGAAGGCCGCCGCGGACACCGCGACGACGAGCGCCGCGACCCCGGTCGACGTCGCCGTCACCGGCAACGACTCGGGCACGGAGCTCGCCGTCACCGCGGTGTCGAAGCCCGGCCACGGAACCGCCACGATCACCGGCAGCACGACGGCCGGTGGCAGCTCGGTCACGTACACGCCCGCCGACGGGTTCTCCGGCACGGACACGTTCACCTACACGGTGACCGACCCGACCGGCGGCACCGCGACGGCGACGGTCACCGTGACCGTCACGCCGACCGCGGTCGCCGACGCCCTGCGCACCGCGGCGAACACCGCGTTGCCGATCAGCGGCGCGACCCTGACCGGCAACGACCGCGGCACCGGCCTCGCCGTCACCGCGCACGGCCGCGCCGAGCACGGCACCGTGACCGACGGCACCGAGCCCGGCTCGCTCGTCTACACCCCGGCCAAGGGTTTCTCCGGCGCGGACACGTTCGAGTACACGGTGACCGACGGCGCCGGACGGACCTCGACCGCGACGGTCACGGTCCTCGTCGGCGTCGCCGCGGTCGACCACTGGCACACCATGTCGACGAACCGCAGCATGCGCATGTCCGCCGACGAGGGCGTGCTGGTCGGTGACTCCGGTCGTGGGCTCTGGGCCGCCATGGAGACGAAGCCGTTCAACGGCACGCTGTCGCTCGAGAAGGACGGCTCGTACGTCTACACGCCCACGTCGAACTGGTCCGGACGTGACTGGTTCACCTACTCGGCCAACGACGCCGACGGCACCGCCGCGTTCGCGCGCGTCGTCATCGACGTCGCCCCGGTCGCGAAGGACGACAAGGCGACGACCACGGCCGGCAAGACGGTCCGGGTCGCCGGCCACGGCGTGCTCGGCAACGACCACGGCGACGCCCTGACGGTCGTCGCGGTGGGCAAGGCCCGTCACGGGAAGGCCACCATCGCCGCCGACGGCACGTTCGTCTACACCCCGGCGAAGGGCTTCTCGGGCACCGACACCGTCACGTACCGTGCCCAGGACTCGACGGAGCAGCAGGTCGACGCCACCGTCACGATCACGGTCGGCATCGCCGCAGCGGACGACACCGGGCACACCGTGTCCGGGACGCCCGTAGCCCGTGACGCCCGCCACGGCTTGCTCGCCGACGACCAGGGCACCGGCCTCACCGCCGCCCCGGCCCGGAAGCCCGCCCACGGCACCGTCTCGATCCAGCGGACCGGCGCGTACGTCTACACCCCGGCCGCCGGCTTCACCGGCACGGACACCTTCACGTACACGGTGACGGACGCCTCGGGGCAGAAGGCCACCGCCACCGCGACCATGACCGTGGTCGCCGCGGCGGTCGCCACCGACGACTCCGCCACCGGGATCGTCGGACACCGGGTCGTCGTGGATCCGCTCGACAACGACTCCGCCACCGGTGGGGCCGCGTTCGAGCCGGGCACGCTGCACCTGCTCCACCCCGAGTCCGGCACACCGACCGACCGCGTGGTGGTCGCCGACCAGGGCACGTGGACCATCCACGACGGCCGGGTCGTCTTCACCCCGGAGGACGGCTTCACCGGAACCACCTTCGTCGGTTACACGGTCACCGACAGCGCGGGTCAGACGGTCACCGCGACCGTCACGGTCACGTTCCCGACCGGGCTCGCCGCGATCGTCCACGGCACCCAGCTCGCCTTCACGGGCGTGACCGGACTGGTCGGTCTCGGGCTCGCGGCGCTCGCGCTCATGCTGGCGGGCGTGCTCCTGGTGACCCGACGACGGATCGCGGTCCGCGTCGCGCCGGGCATCCGCCGCAGCGCACGTCCGTAACACGGCACCGGACTGGAGGCCCGGATCACCGCAGCAGACCGGCTGCGGTGATCCGGGCCTCCTGTCCGCGCGCGGGGCGCGACCGCCTACGCGACGGGCGCGATGAGCTGCGGTCCGTCGTTCCGCACGCTGTTCACCGTGCGGGAGACCTCGTACTGCTCCAAGCCCGCCGCCACCGTCAGCGACTCGTGGTCGAGCAGGGCCAGCAGGTCGTCGGAGTGCAGGTCGCCGCCGAGCCAGTCGTCGTAGCCGTCGGGCGTCAGGAAAGCCGGCATGCGGTCGTGGACCTCGCCCGGGGCGACGTGGGCGTCACGGGTGATGATCGCGAGCGACAGCCGCCACTTGTCCGGGTCGCCCTCGGGCTTCGTGGGGTCGGGCCAGGCACTGACGACGCCGGCCATCGCCAGGGCGCCGCCGGGTTCGTGCACGAAGTGGGGCTCCTTGCCGTCTTCGCGCACCACCCACTCGTAGTACCCCTGCGCCGGCACGATGCAGCGGTTCGTGGCGAAGGCCCGCTTGAACATGCCGCTCGTCGCGACCGTCTCGATGCGGGCGTTGATCGGCTTCGGGCGCTGCTTCTGGAAGTCCTTCGCCCAGCTCGGCACGAAGCCCCAGCTGATCTGCGGCAGCTCGCGTTCGCCGTGCCGCTGGCGGACGGCGTACACGGGGTCGGTCGGTGCGACGTTCCAGCTCGGGGCGAGGCCGGGGTGCACCTCGCCGGTGTCCTCGTCGACGTGCTCGGTCCGGGCGGCGAGCTCGCCCATGAGCTCGGGCAACAAATCGGCCGTGGTGTCGGAGACGACGAACCTTCCACACATGCGCCCAGTGTGCCCGTCGCCGCCGACAGTGGTGCGCGTCACGGTGTCAGGAAGTGGGGCGTGCGGGCGTCTCCGGTGCGGGGTCGAGGGACTCGGCGGCCAGGCGGGCTCGTTCGGAGCGGCCGAGTTTGACGACGTACTCCGACAGCCCGAGCGCCAGCAGCACCATCGCGGCCACGCTGCGGACCGGGGTGATCCCCGTCCAGTCGACCCGGGCCTCCAGGACGGCCATGCCGACCAGCGCGACGACCGCCGCGAGCCCGGACCACAGGGCCGCGCGACGGACGCGTGCCGGATCCAGCACGTCCGTGACGCGCCGACGGAAGACCTGCCACCCGAGCGTGAACACGGGTCATTCCTCCGGCAGGGCGAGCTTGCTACCGCTCCGCGCGCCGGGACGGCCGCGAGGTGGTACGGGCGGGGGGACCGGTGGGAGCGCTTCGGCCTCGACGCGGAGCTGCTCCTGACGGCCGAGGGTGCGCAGTCCTCCGATCGCGGTGACGGCGCCGCTCAGGGGCACGACGAACCAGAAGGCGGACAGCCCGACGAGTCCGTCGCCGGCCGGCACGGTGGCGACGTTGACCACCACGGTGGCGACGAGTGCCAGGGCCCAGCCGCCGAGCAGCAGGAAGCCACGGAACGCTCCACGGACGATCAGGTCGCGGGTCTCGGGCATGCGGTCGAGGACAGCGTCACGGTGCTTCGGGTCGACCGGAGGTGCGTTGCGGCGGTAGTACCGGGCGACGGCCTCCTGCGTGCGCCATCCGATGCCGGGGATCGGTGCGACCGCCCACCCCTTCGGGCCGATGGGGACGAAGCACGAACCGACCCCGCCGACGCCGGCCGCGAACAGTGCCGATGCGACCAGCCACACCGCGAGGGGGACCGAACCGTCGTCCACGAGCAGCGCGAGGCACTGCAACCCGATGAACGCGACCAGCGCGACGACGGCGGCGACGATCACGACGCGACGGCGGTACTGCGGCCCGATGAGTGCGGGAGCCCGCTCCCGGAACACCTGCCACCCGGTCTTGAACACGCGTCATGTCTACCCGGTGGGGGTGCGGGGTGCCCGGACACGCCCGAACACTTCCGCTCGGCGCCACCGCACCCGCGACGTGGTGCTGCCGCTCAGGGTTCGTCCAGGTGGGCACGGTGACCTCGGAGCATGAGTCTCGACATCGTTTACACCGCGGCCGCCCACGCCACCGGAGGCGGCCGCGACGGACACGTCCGCAGCGAGGACGACCGGCTCGACCTCGACACCCGCCCGCCCAAGGAGATGGGCGGCAGCGGCGAGGGCACGAACCCCGAGCAGCTCTTCGCCGCCGGGTACGCCGCGTGCTTCCTCGGTGCCCTGCACGCCGCCGGCAAGGAGCTCGAGGTCGACACCACCGGCGCCGAGGTCTCCGCCGAGGTCGGCATCGGCGGCACCGGCAACGGCGCCTTCGGTCTCGCGGTCGAGCTCGACGTCTACGCCCCGAACGCCCCGCAGGAGCAGCGCCAGCGCCTGGCCGAGCGTGCACACGAGATCTGCCCGTACTCGAACGCCACCCGCGGCAACATCACCGTCACGCTGTCCATCGTCGACTAGCGTTCGGCCGGTGGTCACCGACACGACGCGCTGCCCCTGCCTGAGCGGCAACCCCTACGGGGAGTGCTGCGGCCCCCTGCACGCCGGGGCCGTGGCGCCGACCGCGGAACGGCTCATGCGCTCCCGCTTCAGCGCCTTCGCGCTGGGCCTGCCGGAGTACCTGCTGCTCACCTGGCACCCGCGCACCCGCCCGGCGGGTCTCGAGTTGGACCCGACCCAGCGCTGGACCCGGTTGGACGTGCTGGCGACCACCTCGGGAGGCCCGTTCGACTCCCACGGCACCGTCACGTTCCGCGCGTGGTGGCGTTCCGACGACGAGCGCGGCACGCTCGAGGAGACGAGCGACTTCGTCCGCGAGCAGGGACGATGGTTCTACGTGGACGGCGTGGTCGCCTGACCGTCAACGCCAGGCCCCTCAGACTCATCGGCAGCTGACTTTCTGTATCGCATACGACCGGTAGAGTTTCAGCGCTAGCGCCCACAAGTAACGCGTTGGTGAAGGGGCGGCTGACTTGGTGCTTCACCGACCGCTCCCGGATCCGCCGATCGAGTCTGGCCTCTGATGGGCGCGAGCGCGCTCGCTGGGCTGATGATCCCGGTGGCCCTAATCAGTGCGGTGTTCCTGTCGCTCGGGGCGCAGTTCCAGAGCCGCGGGGTGCAGCGGGTCGAGGCGCGTCTCGGTCGGCAGTCGAAGGGGCTGAGCGTCCGGCACGTCGTCGGGCTCGTCTCGAGCGGTTACTGGGTGCTCGGCACGCTCATGCTCGGCATCGCGGTGGTCCTGCAGCTGGTCAGCATCACGTTCGCGCCCCTGATCGTCGTGCAGCCGCTGGGTGCCGTGGCGTTGGTCATCACGACGTGGTTCTCGTCGCGGTCGTCGGGTGTGCCGCTCGGTCGTCGTGCGCGGCGGGCCGTGTGGACGTGCATCATCGGTGTCGGCATCTTCGTCGGGATCGCGGCGTTCGTCGGGCACGAGAGCGCGATCACGCGCCAGCAGCTCGTCACCGTGCTGGTGATCCTGGCCGTCGTGCTGGTGCTCGTGCTGGTGTCGTTCCGCCTGGTGGCCAAGCACCGCAGTGCGCTGTACTACATCGTCGGGGCGGGGGCGCTCTACGGGTTCGTGGCGACGCTGGCCAAGGTCGTGCTCAACCGGTTCGTGAACGGCACCTTCGACTGGCTGACCGTGCTCGCGATCGCCGGCGTGGTCGTGGCGGCGTCGCTCGGCGGGTACTTCGTGCAGAACGCGTACTCGAGCGGATCGGCCGACCTCGTGATCGCGGGGCTGACGGTGATCGACCCGATCGTCGCGGTCGGCATCGGCGTCATCGTGCTCGGCGAGGCCTCGGGGGCGCCGTGGTTCGCGGTGGCGGGGTTCGTGGTCGCCGCGGGCATCGCCATCACCGGGGTGTTCCTGCTCGCCAAGCACCACCCGCAGACCCGGGCCTGACGCCGCCCGACACGGGGCCGGAGCGCGATGGCCGTCCACTCGGCAGGGTGCCCGATGCAGCTTCTCTTGGGGGTGCGCTTACCCGGAGGCTAGAGGACTTCCATTTCAATGTAAAAGCTAATATTCTGCCGAGCATTGCCATCAGGTTCAGTGCTGGCGTCCTGCTCTGGATCACGGCACAAGCGGGGCTGCAGGCAACGGACGTCACCAACGCTACTTTCATCGGTGGCCCGATCTTCGTGACTGCTGTCACCGCCGGGGTCGCGTTGGTCGGTTTCACGAGGCGTTTCTCGAGGAAGCAAGTGAGGGCATATGCCTACTGAGACGCAAGAAGGTCTGGGCGTAATGCTCCGCGACCTCACCCACCTTGTGGCGGGGCGGTCGCTGATCCGGGACCTGCACGCGAACGCCGATGCCAGAGCTCTCACCGCCGTCGTCGGTCCGTCGGGATCGGGCAAGTCGACTCTCCTCCGTGTCGTCGGTGGACTCGAGCGCCCAACTCGGGGGCTTGTGCAGGTGGGGGACTTGACCGTCAACGCTCTTGGAGCCGGGGCCCAGCGAAAGTACCTACGGGAGCAGGTGGGATTCGTGTTTCAAGATGCAGGACCCGTCGAGCATTGGAGTGCGCGCAAGAACATCTCGATCGCGTTGAAGGCTCTCCCCTCCTCTCCGGCGAGTGACCAGCTCGGAATCGAGGATGCGGCCGACGCCGTTGGCATCGACGGAGTCCTCGATGCGCCCGCATATTCTCTGAGCGGCGGGGAGAGGATTCGTGTGGCGTTCGCTCGTCTGCTCGTGCGTAAGCCTGCACTCGTGCTCGCGGATGAGCCAACGGCTGCCTTGGATGCCGAGAACGCCAACGAAATTCACGTTCTCTTGCGCTCCCTCGCCGATGCGGGCTCCACCGTCCTGACCGCTACGCACGATCGCGACCTGATCGAACGGTGTGACGCGACTATCGGTCTTTGACGACTCGCGGTCCGCGAGGGGTCGCCTAACCGATGACGGCGGGTAGGTCGACCGCGGTGCGCATGGCCCGGCGGACGCCGGCCTCGTCGGGGAGCAGTTCGTCCTCGTCACCGGTCAGGAAGAACCGGATCTGCCCGATCGCCTGCTCGGTGAGCATGTCGAGGCCGTTCAGCACGCGGCCCCCGGCATCGGTCCAGCGGCTGCCGACCACGGTGGGCCACGGTTCGTAGGCGACGTCGAACAGCACGGCGTCCGGCCCCGACGGACGGAACTCGAGCGGGTCGGCGGCGCCGCCCGGCAGTGTCGAGAGGACGAACCCGTGGTGCGTGCCAGCGAGTTCGGTCAGGGGGTGCACCTCGAGCGTCACCCCGAGTCGGACGGCCAGGTCGACCAGCGCGCGCGTCTTCGCGGTGTCACGGACGAACACCCGGACGAGCGACGCCCCGAGCCGCACGGCAGCGGTCAGGGCGCTCGCCGCAGTGGCTCCGCCGCCCAGGATGGTGGCCTCGCCGGGCAGGTGTCCGAGCGCCTCGACCGGGCGGACAAGCCCCTGCACGTCGGTGTTCGCGCCGGCTCGGACGAGCGTGGAGCCCTCGAGGCGGAACGAAACCGTGTTGGCGACCCCGAGCTCGTCGACGAGCGGGGTGGTGCGGTCGAGCAGCGGCAGGACCTCGCGCTTGAGTGGCATCGTGAGACTCAGCCCACGCCATTCCGGGCCCAGCCCCGCGACGAACGCGGCGAGGCCGCCGGACGCGACCTCGTGCCTCCCGTAGGTGAAGGGCAGGTCGAGCGCATCGTAGGCCGCTGCGTGGAGCGTGGGCGAGAGCGAGTGCGCGATGGGGGAGCCGAGCACCGCGAGGTGCGTGCGGCCTGGATCGGTGAACGCCACGGTCACCCAGCCTAGCCAGCCGTGTTCCTGAGCGCCCCGTTAGGTTAGGCTACCCTTCGTGAACCGTTCTCCCTTGCGTCTCCGACGCGTGCTCGCCGCAGCCGGCGCCGTCGTCGCAGCGTCCCTCGTCCTCGCCGGCTGCGCGTCCGGCTCCGGCTCCTCGACCGACTCGGCGTCGTCGGGGTCGTCCGACGCCGCGTTCCCGGTCTCGATCACGACCGGCCTCGGCACCACCACCATCGAGTCGGCACCGAAGCGCGTCGTCGCGCTCGGGTGGGGCGACGCCGAGACCGCTCTCGAGCTCGGTGTCCAGCCGGTTGGGGCGAGCGACTGGCTCGCCTTCGGCGGCGACGGTGTCGGTCCGTGGCTCAAGGGTGCGTACGACGAGTCGCCGAAGATCATCCAGACGCTCGAGCCGAGCTACGAGGACATCCTCAAGCTCAACCCCGACGTCATCCTCGACGTGAAGTCCTCGGGTGACAAGGAGCGGTACGACAAGCTGTCCGCGATCGCGCCGACCGTCGCGATCCCGAAGGGCGGCGAGAACTACCTCGCCTCGACCGAGCAGCAGACGACCATGATCGCGAAGGCGCTCGGCAAGGAGTCCGAGGGCAAGAAGCTGCTCTCCGGCCTCGACGACGCCTACGCCGCAGCACGCAAGGCGCACCCGGACTTCGAAGGCAAGACGGCTGTCGTCGGTGCCTACAGCTCCGAGGGCTTCGGGGCGTACGCCTCCACCGACAGCCGTTCGACCTTCATGCGGAACCTGGGCTTCGAGATCCCGAAGGCCATCGACGAGCAGGCCGGCAAGGAGTTCTCCGTGCACCTGTCCGACGAGAACCTCGACCTGCTCGACGCCGACCTGACGCTGATCCTGCCGATCTACGTCGACGCGTCAGAGGCCTCGTCGAACAAGCTGTTCCAGAAGGTGCCGTCGGTCGAGGCCGGGCACGCGATCGTCTTCGACGACAAGGACGTCTCGTCGGCGTTCTCGATGGGCACCACGGCCGCGATCGAGTGGGCGCTCGACAAGCTGCCGGCGCAGTTCGAGGAGAAGCTCGGCTAGGGCTGGTCGTCGCTGCTGCCGGTTCCGCTGGTCAGTACCACGAAAGCGACAGGGTGCCGCCGATGTTCGGTGGCACCCCGTCGCTTTCGCAGTTCGGGGGCGTCCGACTAAACGCCGACGGTGGAGCCGAGCAGCGCGAAGAGCAGCGCGATCAGGGGGAGCGTGCCCTGCTTGAAGGCGGAGTTGACGTACTTGCGACCCGTGCCGAGCAGGATCACCGCGGCACCGAGCATGCTCGCGGTCGAGAACACCACGAGGGTCCAGCCGCTCACCGTGTTGCCGGCCAGCACGAGCACGACGCCGAGGATCGCCCCGATCGCCAGGAACAGGTTGTAGAAGCCCTGGTTGAAGGCGAGCGAACGGGTCGCCACGGCTTCGGTCTCGGAAGCGATGCCGAAGATCCGGCGTGCCTGCGGACTGGTCCAGATGATCGATTCGAGGAAGAAGATGTACACGTGGACGAGGCCGGCGAGGACCGCACAGACACCCGAGATCACCAGCAGGACCGACATGTGCACATTCTCGCAGCAGCGGGCCGGGTTCCGCTGCACGTCCGCCAGTAGGCTCGGACCATGAACGACGACGTCACCCCGCCCGAGGCCGACGCGAGCGCCGTCGCCGAACTGCGGAGCATCCGGCAGAGCATCGACAACATCGACGCCGCCGTGATCCACATGCTCGCGGAGCGCTTCAAGTACACGCAGCGCGTGGGGCACCTGAAGGCCGAGTCGGGCATGCCGGCCGCCGATCCGGACCGCGAACGGGTCCAGGTCGCACGGCTCCGGTCGCTCGCCGCCGACTCCCACCTCGACCCCGCCTTCGCCGAGAAGTTCCTCAACTTCATCGTCGCCGAGGTCATCCACCACCACGAGCGCATCGCGGGCCGCGACGAATGAGCGGCGAGCTGCCGTCGCTGCTCATCGGGTCGTACACGGCGACCGGCGGGGGGAACGCCACGGGCATCTCCCTGGTCGACGCCGGGCCGGTCGGAGCCGTTCCGGCACCCCGGACCGTCGCAGTGCTCGACGACCCCTCGTTCCTGGCGGTCTCGGCTGACCGGGTCTACGCGGTCTCCGAGACGAACGACGGCGCCGTGTCGGCCTTCCGGCTGCAGGGCGGCGCGCTCGAGCACCTGTGGGATGCCCCCGCCGGCGGAGACGCCCCGTGCCACGTGCGGGTCGACCCCTCGGGCGCGCTCGTGGTCACGAACTACGTCTCCGGCACGGTCGCGGCGATCTCCCTCGCCCCGGCCGAGTCGCACGCCGCCTCGGTGACCGCCAGTGACGGCGTGGTGCTGCACGGGGACGCCGCCCAGCGCTCCGTGCCGGCCGAGGCCGTCGCGGTCGCCGTGCTGCCCGACGCCACGGGTCCTGACGACGACCGCCAGGACGGCCCGCACGCCCACCAGTCGATCGCCACCCCGGACGGCACGGTGCTCGTCGCCGACCTCGGCGGCGATGCCCTGCACGAGTTCCGCGTCACGGTGTCGGCCCACGGGGTCCCCGACATCGAGGCGCTCCGCGTGCACCACGTGACACCCGGCGCCGGCCCCCGGCACATGGCCTGGATCGACGGCGACCTGCTCGTCGCCGGTGAACTCGACGGGCACGTGCACCGCCTGCGCCGCGACGACTCCGGGTCGTTCGTGACGATCGCCGCCGTGCCGACGTTCGACGGTGCCGTGGGGGAGTCGCTGCTCAGCCACATCGAGGTCGACGACGCCGGCCGCGCGTACGTGGCGGTGCGCGGGCGTGACCTGCTCGTGGTGCTCGACGCGCGTGACGGCGGGCTCGCCGTCGTCGGGTCGGTGCCCTGCGGCGGTGTCTGGCCGCGGCACTTCGCGCGGGTGCCCGGGTTCGTCCTGGTGGCGAACCAGATGTCCGATGCCGTCGCCGTGCTGCCGCTCGACGCCGAGGGCATGCCCGGCGAAGCCGTCGCGCAGATCCCGGTCGGCACCCCGACCTGCGTCGTCCCGCTCTGACCGTGACCTCCGCGAAGGCACAGCCCGAGTACCGCATCGTCGTCGGTCCGCCGCCGCTCGAGGACTACCTGCGGCTGCGTCGGGACTCCGGTCTGTCCCCGAAGGACCCCGCCCAGGGTGCCGGAGCGATCGCCGGCAGCTGGTCGGCGTGCCACGTGGTCGACGAGCACGGCACGCCCGTCGCGATGGGGCGCACGATCGGCGACGGCGGGTGGTACTTCCACATCGCCGACATCGCCACCGATCCCGCGCACCAGCGGCGGGGCCTCGGCCGTCGGGTCGTCGAGTGGCTGCTGGCGGACGTCCGCGACCGTGCACCTGCGGGCGCGTACGTCACGCTCGTCGGAGACCCGCCGGGGCAGCGGCTCTACCGGTCCCTCGGGTTCGACGACGTCGCGCCGAGCCTGGGGATGGCGCTGCGACTCGAGTGACGCCGCGGTTCCGCTCGCGCGCTAGAACTCGATCAGGTTCTCGAACAGGCGGCCCTCGGCCAGCGCGGCGACCTGCTTGCGCATCAGCTCGATCGACCGCGGCACGCTCAGGTCGGTGTTGCCGCCGACGTGCGGGGTCAGCACGGTGTTCGGCGTCGTCCAGAGCGGGTGCCCGGCGGGCAGGGGCTCCGGGTCGGTGACGTCGAGGGCCGCGAACAGCCGCTCCGACCGCAGCTCGGCGACCAGGGCGTCGGTGTCGACGACCTTGCCGCGCGCCACGTTCACCACCAGGGCGCCGTCCGGCAGCGCCGCGAGCAGCTCCGCGTCGACCAGGCGTGCGGTCTCGGCGGTGAGCGGCGCGATGAGCACGAGCACGTCGGTCGTCGGGGCGAGCTCGGGCAGCTCACCGAACGCGTGCACGTGCCGGCCGTCCTGCTCGCGAGCGGTCCGGGCGACCACGGTCACCTCGGTGCGGAACGCCTCGAACCGGGTGGCGATCGCGGACCCGATCGCCCCGTAGCCGACGACGGTCACCCGCCGGTCGGCGAGCGATCGGGTCTCGCGGGAGTCCCAGACGCCGTTGGCACGGTCGACCTGGAACGCCGAGATCTCACGGAGCGACGTCAGCGCGAGGCCGACCGCGAGCTCGGCGGTCTCGTCGTCGTGGATGCCGCGACCGTTCGCCAGCTGCGCGTGCCCGGGCACGTGCGGGATGGCGTGCTCGTACCCGGCGCTCGGCAGCTGCAGCAGCTGGAGCTCGGGCAGGTCGTGCACGAACTGCCAGCGGTGCCGCCCCTCGAAGTAGAACGGCAGGAGCGTGATCGCGACGTCGTCCGGGCGACCGTACGGCGACTCGACGTCCCAGACGTCCAGCTCGATGCCGTCCGGCACGGGGCCGAACCGGTCGACGAGCTCGGCGAAGGGCAGGGTGACGATCGGCATCCGCGACCCGGGCCTAGGCGTCGGTGCGCGGCGAGAAGGCACCGTCGGAGTCGAGCGGCCCGCGGCCGACGTACCCCTCGGTGACGTCCTCGACGATCACGTCGCCGAAACGGGCCGGCAGCGTCGCGGCGTGGGTGCCGCGCAGCTCGTCGACCGTGGCCTCGAACGCGCCCTGGACCTCGAGCGTGCTCGACGTCGCGTCGGTCACGCCGATGCGCAGCACCGGGAAGCCCCGGCCGTCGCACATGCCCTGGAACCGCACGTCGTCCTCGCGGCGGACGGTCACGATGACGCGACCGGTCGACTCGGAGAACAGCGCCGTCGCGGTGTCGATGCCGTCGCGGGTCTCGAGCTCGTCGAGGACCACGCGGGCGCCGATGCCGAAGCGGAGCACGGACTCGGCGAGCGACTGGCCGAGGCCGCCGTCCGCCAGGTCGTGCGCGCTGGTGAGCAGCTGCTCGCCGGACGCCGCGTACAGCAGCTCCGCGAGGGCCTTCTCGCGCTCGAGGTCGACCGCCGGCGGACGCCCGCCCAGGTGCCCGTGCACGGTGCCGGCCCACGCGGAGCCGTCGAGCTCCAGGCTCGTGGTGCCGAGCAGGTAGATGTTGTGGCCGTCGTCCTGCCACCCCGACGGCACGCGCTTGGCGACGTCGTCGATGATCCCGAGCACACCGACGACGGGCGTCGGGTGGATGGGGGTCGAGCCGGTCTGGTTGTAGAACGACACGTTGCCGCCGGTGACCGGGATGCCGAGCTCCATGCAGCCGTCGGCCAGGCCCTCGACCGCCTCGGAGAACTGCCACATGACCTCGGGGTTCTCGGGGGAGCCGAAGTTCAGGCAGTCGGTGACGGCGGCGGGGACGGCACCGGTGACGGCGACGTTGCGGTACGCCTCGGCCAGGGCCAGGCGTGCACCCTGCTTCGGGTCGAGCTGGCAGTAGCGGCCGTTCGCGTCGGTGGCGATGGCGACACCGAGCCCCGTTTCCTCGTCGACACGGATCATGCCGCCGTCGTCGGGGAAGGACAGCGCGGTGTTGCCGAGCACGTAGGTGTCGTACTGGTTCGTGACCCAGTTCTTCGACGCCAGGTTCGGCGAACCGAGCAGGCTGAGGAACTGTGCCTTCAGCGCGGGGCCGTCGGCCGGTCGGTCGAGCGAGGCGGCGGTGTCGGCCTGCAGCGCGTCGATCCAGGTCGGGTAGGCGACCGGGCGGTCGTAGACCGGGCCGTCGACGGCGACGGTGCGCGGGTCGACGTTCACGATCTCCTGGCCCTGCCAGTCGATGACGAGTCGGCCCGTGCCGGTGACCTCGCCCAGCACGCTGGTCTCGACCTCCCACTTGCCGACGACGCTCAGGAACTCGTCGAGCTTGTCGGGGCGGACGACCGCCATCATGCGCTCCTGGCTCTCCGACATCAGGATCTCTTCGGCGGTGAGCGTGGGGTCGCGGAGCAGGACGTCGTCGAGCGAGATGTGCATGCCGCCGTCACCGTTGCTCGCGAGCTCCGAGGTGGCGCAGGAGATGCCCGCGGCGCCGAGGTCCTGGATGCCCTCGACCAGGTCCTTCTGGAACAGCTCGAGGCAGCACTCGATCAGGACCTTCTCGGCGAAGGGGTCGCCGACCTGCACGGCGGGACGCTTGGTCGGGCCGCCCTCGGTGAAGGTGTCGGACGCCAGGATCGACGCGCCGCCGATGCCGTCGCCACCGGTGCGGGCACCGAACAGGACGACCTTGTTGCCGGCGCCGGACGCGTTCGCCAGGTGCAGGTCCTCGTGGCGGAGCACGCCGACCGCGAGGGCGTTGACCAGCGGGTTGCCCTGGTACACCGGATCGAAGTAGGTCTCGCCGCCGATGTTCGGCAGGCCGAGGCAGTTGCCGTAGAACGAGATGCCCCCGACGACGCCGTGCACGACGCGTGCGGTGTCCTCGTGGTCGATCGCGCCGAAGCGGAGCTGGTCCATCACGGCGACGGGCCGGGCGCCCATCGAGATGATGTCGCGGACGATGCCGCCGACACCGGTGGCCGCGCCCTGGTACGGCTCGACGTAGGACGGGTGGTTGTGCGACTCGACCTTGAAGGTCACCGCCCAGCCGTTGCCGACGTCGACGACACCGGCGTTCTCGCCCATGCCGACCATCAGGTTCTTCGTCATCTCCGGCGTGACCTTCTTGCCGAACTGACGGAGGTAGTTCTTCGAGGACTTGTAGGAGCAGTGCTCGCTCCACATCACCGAGTACATCGCCAGCTCGCCCGAGGTGGGGCGGCGGCCGAGGATCTCCTTGATGCGGGCGTACTCGTCCGGCTTCAGGCCCAGCGCGTCGTACGGCTGCTCCTTGTCGGGGGTGGCTGCCGCGTCCTGCACGGTGTCGGGCTTCGGGCGAACGGGTGTCGTCACGGTGTCGTTGTTCCCTGTCACTTGACGAGCGCGTGCTCGATCACGGAGGTGAAGAAGGTCAGGCCGTCGGTGCCCGAGGCCATCGCAGCGGGGGTGTCCGGGCCGAAGCCGGCCTCGGTCGCGTGCTCCGGGTGCGGCATCAGGCCGACGACGTTGCCGCGCTCGTTCGAGACGCCGGCGATGTCGTCGATGGAGCCGTTCGGGTTCACGCCGACGTAGCGGAACACGACCTGGCCGTTGTCCTCGATGCGCTTGATGGTGTCGGCGTCCGCGACGAAGCGGCCGTCGGCGTTCTTCAGCGGGATGGTGATCTCCTGCTGGGCGCTGAACCCGGAGGTCCAGGCGGTCGAGGTGGTCTCGACGCGGAGCTTCTGGTCGCGACGGATGAACTGCTGGTGCGCGTTGCGGGTGTGCGCGCCGGGGACCAGACGGGCCTCGGCCAGCATCTGGAAACCGTTGCAGATGCCGAGCACGGGCATGCCCTTGCCGGCGGCGTCGATGACCTCGGCCATGATCGGCGCCTTCGCGGCGATCGCGCCGGCACGCAGGTAGTCGCCGTACGAGAACCCACCGGGCAGCACGATGGCGTCGACGCCCTGCAGGTCGTGGTCGCCGTGCCACAGGGCGACGGGGTCGGCGCCGGCGAGACGGACGGCGCGCTGGGCGTCGCGGTCGTCGAGCGAGCCCGGGAACGTGATGACGCCGATGCGCATCCGGGTCACTGGCCTTCCACGGTCACGGACACGACGTCCTCGACGACCGCGTTCGAGAAGACGTCGGCCGCGATGTCACGGACCTCGGCGAGCTTGGCGTCGTCGACGGGGCCGTCGACGGTCACCTCGAAGCGCTTGCCGATGCGGACGTTGGTCAGGTCGGCCTTGCCGAGGCGGGCCAGGGCGTTGCCCACGGCCTTCCCCTGGGGGTCGAGGATCTCGGCCTTGGGCATGACCTCGACGACGATCGTTGGCACGTGTTCTCTCCAGCACTTCAGGGGTGGGGGGACGCGACCAGTCTACGGGGCGCGCGCGACACGCCGGGACGTCCCCGGGCCTCCAGGCGGGCCCTTGCTGTGCGTTTGCTCACGTCTGTTCCAACGCGTATATTCCAAGCCGAATAGTCAACAACGAACAAGCGGACTGGAGGCACGTGTGCCGTCGCTCACGCCACTCGCGTTCGCCGCGCTCGGGCTCCTGGCCGAGGGGCCGACGCATCCCTACGAGATGTTCCAGACGATGACGCACCGCCGGGACGGCCGGAACGTCAAGGTCCGGCCCGGCACCCTGTACCACCAGGTCGGCCGCCTGGTGGAGCTCGGCCTCGCCGAGGTCGTCGGGACCGACCGGGCGGGCAACCGTCCGGAACGCACCACCTACGCCATCACGGACGACGGGTGGACGGCCCTGCACGACGGGCTCGTCCGGCTGATCGCCGAGCCGGCCGAGGAGTACCCCGTCTTCCACCTGGCCGTCGCCGAGATCGAGAACCTGTCGGTCGACGAGGCCGAGTCCGCCCTCCGGGCACGGGCCGTCGCACTCCGGGCCCAGCGCGACGAGGCGGACGAGATCCTCGGGGTCGTCCGTGCGAAGGACCTGCCCGAGCGGTACTGGCTCGACGTGTCGTACGTGCGTGCCATGCTCACGACGCAGATCGAGTGGCTCGCCGCCACGGCCGACCGGATCGCCGCCGGCCACATCTCCTGGGACGCCTCCGTCGCGTCCGCAGACACCACCACGAACAGCAAGGAAACCACTCGATGACCACCGTCACGCCTCCGCGGACGACCGAGAAGAAGCCGTGGCCTGCCCTGTGGGCACTCGTCGTCGGGTTCTTCATGATCCTCGTCGACTCGACCATCGTGTCGGTCGCCACCCCCACCATCGCCCAGAAGCTCGACGCGGACATCAACTCCGTGATCTGGGTGACGAGCGCCTACCTGCTCGCCTACGCCGTGCCGCTGCTCATCACCGGCCGGCTCGGCGACCGCTTCGGCCCGAAGGTCATGTACCAGATCGGCCTCGTGGTCTTCACGCTCGCCAGCCTGTGGTGCGGCCTGGCCGGCTCGATCGAGGTGCTGATCGTCGCCCGCGTCGTGCAGGGCCTCGGCGCCGCGATGATGAGCCCGCAGACCATGTCGGTCATCACGCGCATCTTCCCGCCGCAGAACCGCGGCGCGGCCATGGGCCTCTGGGGCGCCGTCGCCGGTGTCGCGTCGCTCGTCGGCCCGATCGTGGGCGGCCTGCTCGTCGACGGATTCGGCTGGGAGTGGATCTTCTTCGTGAACGTCCCCGTCGGTGTCGTGGCGTTCGTGCTCGCGCAGCGCTTCGTGCCGTCGTTCGAGCGTCACGGACACCGCTTCGACTACCTCGGCATCTTCCTGTCGGCAGCGGGCCTGTTCCTGCTCGTCTTCGGTATCCAGGAAGGCGAGACCTACGACTGGGGCGTGATCGCCGGTCCGATCTCGGTGTGGTCGCTCATCATCGTCGGCCTCGTGGTGCTCGCCGGCTTCGTCGTCTGGCAGGGCGTGCAGAAGGGTGAGCCGCTGCTGCCGCTCGGCCTGTTCAAGGACCGCAACTTCACGCTGGCCAACGTCGCCATCACCGCCGTCGGTGTCGCGATCGCCTCGTTCGCGCTGCCGATCATGCTGTGGGCCCAGGACGTCCTGCGCTTCTCGCCGACCCAGGCCGCACTGCTCCTCGTGCCGCAGGCCGTGCTGTCCGCCGCACTCGCGCCGATCGTCGGCAAGAACCTGAACCGCTGGAACCCGCGCTGGGTCGCCTCGTTCGGGCTCGCCTGCTTCTCGGTCGGCCTGTTCTGGTTCGGCGCCCTGCTGTCGAGCGGTGCCGAGTGGGGCTGGGTGCTCCTGCCGAGCGCGCTCCTCGGCCTCGCCAACGCCTGCATGTGGGGACCGCTGTCCGTCTCGGCGACGCGCAACCTGCCGCCGAAGCTGGCCGGCGCCGGCTCGGGCGTCTACAACACCACGCGCCAGATCGGTGCGGTGCTCGGTTCCGCCGGCATCGCCGCCCTGATGGAGGCCCGGATCACCGCGAACTTCCCGGCGTCGTCCGGTGGGGCCACGGCCGGTGGCGCGGAGCAGCAGGTCGGCGCACTGCCGGGCTTCCTGCTCGAGCCGTTCTCCAAGGCCATGGGTGAGTCGCTCTACCTGCCGGCGATCGTGCTCGTCGTGGCCATCGTCGCGGCGCTGTTCCTGGCGAAGCCGAAGCAGACCGTCGCCTGGCAGCAGACCGGCTCGGTGACCACGCAGCCCGACGCCGAGCCCGCGGGGGCCCCGTCGAAGTAGGGCACGAGCGCACGTCGTGAGCAGGAATGGTCGGGTCGCCTTCGGGCACCCGGCCATTGCTGCTCACGAAGCGAAGCGAAGCGAAGCGGGGCGTCGCGTGGCGTCGCGTGGCGTCGCGCCGACCGCTCATCCGCGGCGCTGCAGGTGCGCCCGGGTGAGCTCGTCCACCTGCTCGTCGGTCAGGGCGTCGACGGCCCGGGCCTCGCGGCGGTCGGTCCGCTGCCACCGGATGAACAGGGCGACGAGCACGGGGATGTCCGCCACCTCGGCGATGAACCACAGCAGGTCGCCCGCCAGGTGCTGGTCCTGCAGCGGCGACGGGTACCAGGCCCGACCCACCACCGGCACGAGGGACCCGTCGAGCACGTGGTTCGTGATCCGCAGCACGATGCCGGGAACCGCGTCGACGACGAGCTCGACGAACGCGAGCAGGAACTCGGCCGTGGCGAACGTCGACGAGACGAGCACACCGACCTCGGACAGCGGCGCGAGCAGCCCGAACCCGAGCGCCGGCACGGCCACGGTGATGACGGCGGCCCATGCGGGGGACTCCCGGATCACCGCCGAGAACGGGGTGAGCAGGACGGCGAACAGCGCGAGCGCGACCAGCGGGGCGACGATCGCGTTGCCGAGCAGGCGCACCGGACGTGACCGCATGACCGCGTCGGCGACCTGCGCCAGGCGAGCCGGGCCTCCGATCCGGAGCAGTGCGACCGGCGCACCGAGCGCGGCGAAGGTGGGGACCGCGAAGAACAGCAGGGCGGCCCGCAGGACGAAGGCCCAGCGCAACCGCTCGTCGTCGACGCCGACGATGCCGAACTGCAGGACGCCGAACAGCATGAGCGCCGTGGCGAAGGCGAGCGTGCGCCACCACGGCCACCGGGCACCCCGTCGAGCCGCGCCGACGACCCACCGGCCGTAGGCGACCGCGGCGACGACGAGGAGCACCGCCGCCAGGGGATCGAACCGCCAGGTGCTCCAGAACTCGGGTGTCGACGGCGTGGGGAGCCTCCTGGGGATCAGGCGGACTCGTCCTTCGCGCCGCCGGAACCATCCTCCGTCCGCCCGACGTCCGCCGGGGGTCCGTCGTGGGCCCGCGACGGTGAGAACCGGTTCAGATCCGGGCGACGCCGCGTGCCGGGACGGTCCGCGAGAGCAGCCAGACGCCCGCCGGCACGGCCACGGCACCGACGAGCGCGACGCCGAACGACAGGTGCAGCTGCATCACGAGGAACGCCGGGCCGATCGTGCAGAGCGCGGCGAACGCGACGACCGGCCACGACGGACGGTCGGCCGACGGCAGCAGCCGGGGGAGCGGCCGGTCGAACCAGCGCAGCGCCCTGGCCACCCCGATCGCGACGGCGAGCACCACCACGAGTGCGACGATGCGCGACGCCCACCACGGGCTGGAGCCCGGCGCCGGGAACGGCACCCCGACGAGCAGGGCGATGCCGTTCAGCGCGATGAACAGCGGCAGGTGCCACAGGTAGATGGTCATGCCGTCGCGGCCGAGGACGAACACGGCCCCGAGTGCGGCCCGCGTGCGCATCAGCCTGGTGAGCGGAGCGTGCACGAGCTGGACCAGGCAGGCCTGCGCGATCGCCAGGAACGCCAGCGGGAGCATCGGCGGGTTGAGGTCCTGCAGCATGTCCGGTGCCCAGAGCCCGACCGAGGTCATCGGCACGAGCACGGCGTACGCGGCGACGGCGATGCCGAGCAGGAGCACCTTCGACCGGAGCGCGAACCAGCCGTCGGCCCAGAGGAAGCCGAGCTGCTGCGCGAAGAGCCACACCGGCCCGAGGTTGAGCAGCCCGACCTCGGCGACACCGGTGGCCAGGCGGACGGCGTCGACCGCCCCGGCGAGCACGAGCAGCACGGCGAGGGTGGCCCAGGGTGCTCGCTCGTGCAGGCGCATCATCACGGGGACGCAGCACTGGGTGATGCCGTAGGCGGCCAGGAACCAGAGCGGCGAACCGATGCCGAACGCGACCTCGGCCAGGAGCTCCGGCGGCGTGCCAGCGGCCGTGGCGACCCCGAGTCCGAGCGCGAGGAACACGAACAGCGGCACCGCGGGCCGGAACAGCCGCACCAGGCGGGTGGCCAGGTAGTCGCGGGCGGGGCTCGGCGCGCCACGGGCGACGGTGCTGCGCCAGCCGACGGCGCTCGCGAACCCGCCGACCACGAAGAACAGCGGCATCACCTGCCCGACCCAGGTGGCGGCGACGTACCAGGGGAGTTCCTGCAGCGGGCTCGTGACCCGCACCCCCTGGTCATCGGCCGCGACGCCGACCATCGTGACGTGCACGATGACGACGAGGACGACGCAGGCCGTCCGGATGAGGTCGACGACCAGGTCCCGCTTCGCGATGATCCCCCGGACGTCCGCGGTGCTGTTCGCCTGTTCAGGCAGACCCTGGCTCGTGGACATGTCCGGACGTTAGCGTGCGGAACGGTCGGTCCAGTGTCGTCCCAGCTGATCGCGACCCGATCGTGACACTTCGTATTCCGGTGGCGGCATGCGTCTCCTCGCTGGTCGGCAGCAGAAGCTCGTGTACAGTGAACGCGTTGTCTTGATTCCTGCAAAAGAAAGGCTCAGCATGGACGCCGACGCCGATCTGCTCCGTTCTTCGGGGCTCCGGGTCACGACCCCACGACTCGCGGTACTCCGCGCGACGGACTCGATGCCGCACGCCACCGCGGACGACATCGTCACCGCGCTCGCCGTGGAGCTGCCGACCACCAGTCACCAGGCCGTCTACGGCGTGCTGAACGCCCTGACCGGCGTCGGGCTCGTCCGCCGCATCGAACCGGCCGGCAGCCCTGCGCGCTACGAGCGCCGCACCGGTGACAACCACCACCACATCGTCTGCACCCTGTGCGGCGCGATCGAGGACGTCGACTGCGCGGTCGGCCACTCGCCCTGCCTGACGCCGTCCGAGACCCACGGCTTCGCGGTCACCACCGCCGAGGTCACCTACTGGGGCATCTGCGAACGCTGTGCGGCGGCAGAGCGCGACGACCCAGACGCGCCCGACGCGGCGCGCGACGACGCGGTGCGCGACGACGCGGTGCGCGACGACCCAGACGCGCCCGACGCGAGCGCGCAGGCGCCCGACGCCCCCACGCCCGCCTGACGGCGATCGCCCTCCGCACCGGCGCCACGACGCGCCGGACCCTGACCACCCGAGCACCCCTGACCGAACCAACGTCCCACCCCAGGAGGAACCGTGTCCGACCAGAACACGCCGACCGGCACCCCGACCACCACGACCAACAGCGGCGCACCCGTCTCGAGCGACGAGCACTCGATGGGTGTGGGGGCCGACGGCCCCCTCGCGCTGCACGACCACTACCTGGTCGAGAAGCTCGCCCAGTTCAACCGCGAGCGTGTCCCGGAGCGGGTCGTGCACGCCAAGGGTGGCGGCGCCTTCGGTACCTTCACCGTCACGCAGGACGTCTCGCGCTTCACCCGCGCCGCGTTCCTGCAGCCCGGTCAGACCACCGAGATGCTCGCCCGGTTCTCGAGCGTCGCCGGTGAGCAGGGTTCCCCCGACACGTGGCGCGACCCCCGCGGCTTCGCGCTGAAGTTCTACACGACCGAGGGCAACTACGACCTCGTCGGCAACAACACCCCGGTGTTCTTCATCCGCGACGGCATCAAGTTCCCCGACTTCATCCGCTCGCAGAAGCGCCTGCCCGGTTCGCACCTGCGCGACCACGACATGCAGTGGGACTTCTGGACCCTGTCGCCCGAGTCGGCGCACCAGGTCACGTGGCTGATGGGCGACCGCGGCCTGCCGGCGAGCTGGCGCGAGATGGACGGCTTCGGCTCGCACACCTACCAGTGGATCAACGCCTCGGGCGAGCGCTTCTGGGTGAAGTACCACTTCATCACCGAGCAGGGCCACAAGACCCTGACGCAGCAGGACGCGGACCGCATCGCCGGCGAGGACGCGGACTTCCACATCCGTGACCTGCACGCCGCGATCGAGCGTCAGGACTTCCCGCGCTGGACCCTCAAGGTGCAGGTCATGCCCTACGAGGACGCCGCGACCTACCGCTTCAACCCGTTCGACCTGACGAAGGTGTGGCCGCACGCGGACTACCCGCTCATCGAGGTCGGCACGATGGAGCTGAACCGCAACCCGGAGAACTACTTCGCGCAGATCGAGCAGGCGACCTTCGCCCCCTCGAACTTCGTGCCCGGCATCGCTGCGAGCCCGGACAAGATGCTCCTGGCGCGCATCTTCAGCTACGCGGACGCACACCGCTACCGCGTCGGCACGAACCACGCCCAGCTGCCGGTGAACGCCCCGAAGAACGAGGTCCACTCGTACTCGAAGGACGGCGGCATGCGCTTCGACTTCCAGAAGTCCGAGGTGCCGGTGTACGCGCCGAACTCGCTCGGTGGTGCGCACGCCGACCCGAACGCGACCGACGACGCCCCGGGCTGGGAGTCCGACGGTGCGCTGCAGCGTTCCGCCGCGACCCTGCACCCGGAGGACGACGACTTCGGCCAGGCCGGCACGCTCGTCCGTGAGGTCCTCGACGACGCCGCCCGTGAGCGCCTGGTCGGCAACATCGCCGGCCACGTCTCGAAGGTGACGCGCGACGACCTGCGCGAGCGTGTGTTCGCCTACTGGACGAACGTCGACGCCGACCTGGGTGCGCGCGTGCGCGCCGCGGTCGCGCCGAGCGCGCCGGGCTCCAACGAGGACCCGGAGAAGGTCGCGGTCGAGGCGTAAGCCCCGCTGGACGACCAACGGACGGGAGGCCCGGTACCAGCTGGTACCGGGCCTCCCGTCCGTTGGTCGTCGCGTCTAGACCTGCTGGCCGTTCAGCCAGATCGGGCCGGTGCGTCGGGGGTGCCCAGTCCTCGTGCTCAGACCTGCTGGCCGTTCAGCCAGATCGGGCCAGCGGGCCAGTCCTCGAGCTGCGCTGCCACCGGCAGCGCCATCCAGCCGCCCTGCTCGGTGTTGCTGACGCCCGCGCCCTCGGCGGTGAACGCCGAGAAGGTGCCGACGGCCTCGGGGAACTCGTGCCAGCCGAGCTTCGCGTAGAAGGGGACGCGGTCCTCGCCCGCGCCGAGGAACCCGAAGGGGACGCGGAGTCCCTCGAGGACCGCCGCGGTGCGGGTCATCAACTCGCGGCCGACGCCGGTGCCCTGCAGGCGGGGCGCGACGGCGACCAGGCCCGTGTCGCCGACCAGGACGTCCTGCCCGCCGACGGAGATGTACATGCGGCGGATGCCGACGTGGGCCAGTACGACCCCGTCGGCGTCGTGCGCGAGCACCCGGCGTTCCGGCTGCATGCCGGACCAGCTCCGGCCGCCCACGTACCAATGCGACCAGTCGGGGAAGGCCTGCCCGAGCAGCGCTGCGATCGCTTCGTGGTCGGGGAGCGACAGCGTGCTCTCCTCGACCACCTCCCACCGGATGTCGTCAGTCACGGGTCCATCCTGCACGGATGTGGTGGTGGTCGTTGCGTTCTCGTATGAACCGGTAATACGTTAACGGTGACATCTGGGTGATGTCGCAACGAAAAGGGAGATCGATGTCGATCAAGAACGTCGTACTGGGTGCGGTCGTGCTGGGGAGTGTCGTGGGCGGCGGGATCGCGGTCGATACCGTGACGGCGCCGGAGGCGAGTGCGGCGACGTGCTGGCGGAAGGTGACGCAGAGCACTGGCTTCAACGAGTCGGGGTGTGGTCGCGCTCAGCACTTCAACCGTCTGCGGAGCGGGACGATGAAGTGGGGGAACGTGGTCGGTGGCAACAAGTGGTCCTACCAGGCTGCCTGCTGGACCAACATCGCCCAGTACGGCATGACCCGGGCCTGACGCGGTGATTCGGAGCAGGCTTCGGGGGGCAACGATCGTCGGGGCGATCGCCGCCGCGTGGCTCGTCGGTTGTGCCCAGGCGGATGCTGCACCCCGGGTCGTCGATCCGTCGGGCTTCTCCGCGGCCGGGCCGTGGGCGGGTGAGTTCGCGGAATCGGCCTCCGACACCAGTTCCTACCAGTGGCAGATCCTCTCGGACGGAACGATCTCGGCGCGGGAGGTCGCAGATGCGCAGTCCCGCATGAGCGCATGCATGCGAGATCTCGGCTACCACTACACGACAGCGGAGGATGGCACGTCCGAAGCCTCGCCACTCCCAGGGCGGAAGGCTGAAGATGCCATGGCCATGAACGATTCGAAGTCGAAGTGCGCGAAGGACTTCGACAGCGACGTGACCTACCTGTTCAACGAGGTCCGGCGGAACCCGGAGAAGCAGGACGAGGCAACGATCACCGTCGCGTGCCTCCGTGCTGCGAGACTCGTCGACGACACGTACACCGAACGTGACTGGCGTGATCAGAACGACGACGGGAACTTCTCCTTCTCGCCGTGGGATCCCGCAGCCGTACAGTGTCGGCTGGACCCCCTCGGCCTCTGGCGGCGGTGATGCGCTTCCCATCTGCCGCGCTCCTGGCGCTCGGGGCGATCGTGGTCGCAGCGGCGACGGCCGCAGCCATCGTGGTCGCTGTGCCGGCCGAGGTCCCGGCCGCACTCCGGACGGCTGCCCCCGCGAGTACTGTCCGGGTGACCGAGCGCACCGATGCCGATGAACGACAGGTGCAGCTCGCACTCGACATCGGTGCCCCACGGTTGGTCGTGACGTCGCGGACCGGCACGGTGACGACGTCGACGTGCTCGACTGGGGCACCCGTGCGGAGCGGGGACGTCCTCGCGCGGGTCGACGGACAGCCGGTGCTCGCACTCGCCAGTGACGAGCCGCTGTGGCGCGACCTCGAGCTCGGCGACCGCGGGGCCGACGTCACGGGGTTGCAGCGGGAACTCACGCGCCTCGGTGCCGGATTGAGCATCGACGGCGTCCTCGGTCGGGGCACACTCCGTGCTGCGCAGCAGTTCCTGGTCGACCGAGGCGTCGACCGCGACGACCTGCCCGACGACGTCGTGCCGCGGGCCCCGTTCGCATGGGTACCAGCCGCCGAGAACATCGTCCTGGCATGCGTGGCCGTCGTCGGGGCAACGGTCGGCGCCGACGGTGTCCTCGTCGAACTCCCGGCCGAACTCCGCGGTGCGCGCATCGAGGCGCTCCCGGTCGATCCGGCGCCGGGGGAGCGCGTGCTGCGGATCGGGAACGCCGATGTCCCGATCGACGCCGCCGGGGTGGTCTCGTCGCCGACGGCCCTCGCCGCGATCACCGCCCCGCCGGAGTACGCCGCGACGGTCGCTTCGGCGGACGGCGCACCCACCGTGGCCGCGACGTGGACGCTCAGCCGGCCACTAGCCGTCCAAGTGGTGCCACCGACGGCCCTCTGGGACCTCGTGGGCGCCCAGGCATGCGTGCAACCGACGACGGGGCGGTCACTCCGGGTCGAGGTGCTCGGATCGGAACTCGGGCAGTCGTTCGTCCGGGTGCCCGGCGGACGAACGCTCGACCGGATCAGTGCCGCGCCGGACCGGTCCAGCTCGTGTCGGTGACGCTCGAGGGCGTCGGGCACGTTTGGCCGAACGGCACCGTGCTGTTCGACCGCGTCGACCGCACCTTCGCCGAGGGGACCGTGACCGCGGTCGTCGGGCCGAGCGGTTCCGGCAAGTCAACGCTGCTCGCGATCCTCGCCGGGATGCTCCGTCCGACGCGCGGTGCCGCCGTCCGTCCGCCGGGCTGTCGGCCGCTCTGGGTCTTCCAGAACCCGTACGGGGTGGCCCGCCGCCGAGTGCTTGACCACGTCGCGTTGCCGTTCGTCGCCCAGGGCGCGGATCGTCGGACCGCGGACGTCCGCGCGCTCGGGGTCCTCGAGCGCTTCGGGCTTGGTTCGCGGGCGCACGCGCGATTCGCCGAACTGTCCGGTGGTGAGGCGCAACGCCTGATGCTCGCGCGCGCGATCGCGAGTGCGCCGGGTCTGATGCTGGTCGACGAGCCGACGGCGCAACTCGACCGAGCGACCGCGATCGAGGTGAACCGTGGGATCGGTGCGCTCGCCGCGTCGGGGACGGTCGTCGTCGTCGCCACGCACGACGACGCGAGCCGTGACGCCTGCGACGGAGTGCTCGACCTCGGGCGGTACCGATGAGCCCTCGCCGGATGCAGGTGACCGAGGTCTGGCGGGAGGCGTGGCGCGACATCGCTTCCGGAGCCTCGTGGGCAGCCACGGCCGCTGTCGTCCTCGCGGTGCTGCTCAGCGGCGTCGTGGGCATGCGCGCCGTAGCGGTCGCCGGTGACGTCCGAGCGGCTGCGGTGTTTGTCGCGAGCGGTGCGGCGACGACCGTCCAGCGGGCCGAGGGGCGGATCGACGGCCGCGTGTGCGATGCCCTCGCGGATGCCGAAGGGGTCATCGCGTCTGGTGCGTTCCGGCGCCTCGACGCCGGGGTCGTCCCCGCCGCGCTGCCGGGCTCGGCGATCCCGACCTACGAAGTGACCGCCGGGGTGCGTGGCCTGCTCGGCGGCTCGGCTGCCGACGGGGCGACGGGAGTGATCGTCTCGCCCGCGGTGCACGAGACCCTGGGCCTTGCTGCCGGCGATCGCCTCGTGACGGTGGGCGGCGCGGGCACCGGAGTCGCCGGCGTGTACGACTACCCCGACGACGGCCGGGACCCCGACCTGGAGTACGCGGTCCTCGCGCCGGCGGTCGACGACGGGTCGCCGTTCGACGCCTGCTGGGCGACGGTGTGGCCGCAGCGCGACGACACGGTCTCGATGCTCCGGCGCACCGTCTTGCCGGCGAGCGGGGCCGACGGCGAGGACCGACCGACCGCCGGGCAGCTCAACCCGACGCTGGGCGCGGTCTTCACCCCCGCGGCGCGGCAGCCAGTGCTCGTCCCGTTCGGTGCAGCGGCCCTCGTGGGGCTGACGATCGGCGGGGCAGCGGTCGCACGGCGTCGGCTCGCCCTGGCCTACGACCGGCACGTCGGGGTACCGCGGTGTGCGCAGGTCCTCGGCGTCGTCCTGCAGCACCTGGTCTGGGCATCGGTCGGGGCGGTGGTCGCGACGAGCGTCGCGGTGGTGTCGGTGCGTGGCCTCGACGTCGACGATGCGCTGCCGATCGTGCGCGAGGCGATCGCGATCGCGTCCCTCGGGCTCGTGGGCGCGCTGCTCGGTGGGGCGCTCGCCGCGGCCGCGATCCGCGAGCGCGCGCTGCACCGCTACTTCCGCTCCCGCTGACCGCGGCCGGAGGGGCGGACGCGCACCGGGCCTCTCGTCGCCTGCGCGCCCCGTCCGCTGCGCGCCCCCGTGCGCCAAAGCGACAGATTGCCGCGAACTGTTCGCAGAGATCTGTCGCTTTGGCGGGTACCTCGCACCGGGATGGCGTGGATCTGTCGCTTTGGCGCAGGCGACCGACGCCCATTTGGTTGACGCGTCAACTAAATGGGCGCACACTGGTGCCATGCACCCGCAGAACCTCCTCGCCGCCGACACCGGGATGGGTGCCGTCACCCTCCGCGTCGCGAACCTCGACCGGATGATCGGCTACTACCGCGACGGCGTCCAGCTCTCGCTGCTCTCGAACGAGGGCGGCGTCGCCGTCCTCGGGCGACCAGGTGCCGGTGGCCTGGCGGTGCCGATCGTGATCCTCGAGCACGCGCCGTCCATGCAGCACGCAGGCCCGCACGACGCCGGCCTGTTCCACACCGCGATCCTGTTCGACACGACGGCCGACCTGGCCGCCGCGCTGTACTCGGTCGCAACGAAGTTCCCGCAGACCTTCACCGGCAGCGCCGACCACCTGGTGAGCAACGCGTTCTACTTCACCGACCCCGAGGGCAACGGCGTCGAGCTGTACTGGGACCGCGACCGCACGGAGTGGTCGTGGACGCACGGCAAGGTCGACATGGACACGAAGTACGTCGACCCGAACGCGTTCCTGCAAGAGCACCTGACGGCCGAGGCAGTGGAGTCCGCGCCGAACGCGCCGGGTCGGGTCGGCCACGTGCACCTGTCGGTCGGCGACGTCGCCAGCGCGAAGGACTTCTACGTCGACAAGCTCGGCTTCGCGACGACGGCCGGTTGGGGCGAGGCCCTGTTCGTCAGCGCCGGCGGCTACCACCACCACATGGCGATGAACACCTGGAACTCACGTGGGGCCGGGCGCCGCCAGCTCGCGCTCGGGCTGGGACTCGTGCGGATCGAGGTGCCCGGGTCGGACGACCTCGGTGCCCTCGTCGCACGCATGCACGACACCGGGGTGCAGGCCGCCGACGACGGCCGGACGGTCGCGTTCGAGGACCCGTGGGCGAACCGCATCGAGGTGACTGCGCCCGGTCGCGCCTGACGCGGTCCGCCGCGGGGCGGCCGAGACTCGGGCTGAGCGACACTTCTCGCGCCCGCAGCCACGAGAAGTGTCGCTGACTCCGAGACTCGGCGTCGGCTGCCCGGCCGCCCGCATCAGGCGCTGTTCGAGATCCCACCGTCCGACTTCAGCAGCTGCCCGTTCACCCAGGCGCCCTGCTCCGAGCAGAGGAACCCGACGAGCGCGGCGGTGTCCGACGGGCGTCCGAGTCGGCCGAGCGGAGTGCCCTCGACGGCCCACCCCTTGACCTCGTCGGACATCCAGCCGGTGTCGTTCGGGCCCGGGTTCACCACGTTGGCGCTGACGCCGAGGCTGCCGAGCTCCTTCGCGGCGCCGAACACGATCCGGTCGAGCGCACCCTTCGATGCCCCGTACGGCAGGTTGTACGCGATGTGGTCGCTCGTCAGCGCGACGATCCGGCGTCGGTCGCGCGGTGCGGCGTCCCCGGCGCGCTCGAGCCCCGCCGCGTAGGCCTGCACGAGCAGGAACGGTGCGCGGGCGTTCACGGCGAAGTGGCGGTCCCACGACTCGACCGTGGTGGTGCGCAGGTCGGAGTCCACGGACTCGCAGTGCGACATGACGAGGGCGGTCACGGGGGCGCCGGCTTCCGACTCGGCGCGGCCGACGAGCGCGGCCGCCTGCTCCGGGTCCTCCAGGTCGACCGGGAGGCGCGTCACCCGTGCTCCCGCCCCCTCGCACTCCTGCACCACCGACTCGACCCCGTCCGGGTCCGCCCCGCCGCTCACGCGGTCGTCGTAGGGCCCCCACCACGAGATGGCGAGGTCCCAGCCGTCGGTTGCCAGCCGGGTGGCGAGTGCCGCGCCGATGCCGGCTCTGCGGCCCACCCCGGTCACCAGGGCGAGGGGTCGTGCGGACGTCATGCGGGCCTCCTGTCCGGCGCTCCGTCGCGCCGATCGGCACCCAGTCTGCCGGAACCGGCCACCCGTGTGGCCATCGCACCCGGTGTCCTGTCGGCGGACGGCCGAGCGCGGGGGCCAAGATGGACGGATGCCACGCACACGACGGCCCTCCCGACCGGGGCGCGGACCCCGCGGCGGTCGCCCGGATCCCCGCGACCTGCCACTCGAGCACGTCCGCGACCGGATGTCGTCGTACATCTACGGCAACATCACGGTGCTCGCCGTCGCGATCGCGGTGAACCCGGAGCAGATCCACCACGGAGCCGCGGTGGCGACCGTCCTGGCGACCGCGGTGCTCACGTACCTGGCCCACGTGCTCGCGCACCTGGTCGCGCACGGGCTCGGCGACGACGGCGAGGAGTCCGCCGAGGACCGCGCTGCGCGCCGCGACTCGGTCGCGACGATCGTCCGGAACGCCAACCCGATCGCGACCTCCGGGCTGATCCCGGCGGTCCTCTACGCGGCTGCCTGGATCGGGTGGCTGCCGGCGGAGTGGGCACAGATCGCGGCGACGGTGATCCTGGTCGTACGCATCGGGTTGGTGGGTGTGTTCATGCAGCGGTTCAGCGGGAAGCAGCCCACGTTCCTCGGGCTGTGGGGCGGCATCGTGCTGGCCGCGGTGGCGTTCGTGATCGGCCTCGTCAAGGTGGTGCTCACGCATTGAGCGACACCGACGCCCACGCTGCATCCGACGCTGGTGCCGACGCCGTGGCCGAGCCGAAGCGCGGCGGTCTGCGGTTCCTGCGCGACCTCGTCATCATCGTCGTCGTGGCGCTGTTGGCGTCCTTCCTGGTGAAGGCGTACCTGGTCCGTTCCTTCTACATCCCCTCGGCCTCCATGCAGGACACGCTGCTCGTCGGGGACCGGGTGCTCGTCAACGAGCTCGTGCCCGGGGTCGTCCCGCTGCAGCGTGGTGACGTCGTGGTGTTCCAGGACCCGGGCGGCTGGCTCGGCACGGGCCAGGGCGACGACCTGATCAAGCGGGTCATCGGCCTGCCGGGTGACACGGTGTCGTGCTGTGACGCCCGGGGGCGCCTGTCGGTGAACGGACACGCGGTCGACGAGCCCTACGTCGTGCTCGAACGCGGGTCGGACCGTGTCGCCGGGAAGGACTTCGAGATCACCGTGCCGAAGGGGCGCATCTGGGTGATGGGCGACAACCGCTACGACTCCGCCGACTCGCGCGTGCACGGCACCGTGCCGGTCGACGACGTCGTGGGGCGCGCCTTCGTGACCACGTGGCCGATCTCGCGGTGGTCGGTGCTGTCCCGGTACGGGGACGAGTGGGACCGGGTCCCGACGCCGTGACCGCTGACGACCAGGGCTTCGGCTACGAGACCGGCGGGGACGACGACCTGTCGATCCACCGGATCGCGACACCGGGCAAGCAGTCCGGGACGATCGGTCCGCGTCCCGACCACGTCGTGTTCTGGCTCGCCGACGGCCGGGCCAGCCTGACCGCCGACGACGGCGAGCAGTGGCAGGTCGGCGCCGGGCGGCCGATGATGCTCTCGGCGTCCGTCGCGTACGCCTTCGAGACCGACGCGACCGCCACGACGCTGCTGCACCTGTCGCCGTCGCTGCTCGGCGACACGGGGGAGTCCTCAGTGTTCCGGCAGCCGGACGCGGGCGATCCCGCACTCGAACCGCTGCGGGCACTGCTGCGCGAGGCCTCCGGGCGCATCCTCGACCCGGCGCTGCCCGCCGCCGACCGTGCGGCCCTGAACCGGCGGATCGCGACCGTCGTCCTGTCGACCTTCGCCCGGTCGCGAGCGGACGTCGCGGACCGGATGCGGCGCGCGATCGGCTTCGTCCACGACCACGCCGACCGGGTGTTGACGGTGGCGGACGTCGCAGCGGCCTGCGACCTGAGTGAGCGCGGCCTGCAGGACCTGTTCCGCCGTCGTCTCGGCGTCACGCCCATGCGGTACCTGCGCGAGGTCCGGCTCGACCGGGTGCACCTGGAGCTGGGGCGGCCGGGTTCCCGCGCGCTGCTCGTCAGCGAGGTGGCGCGGCGGTGGCGGTTCACCCACCTGGGTCGGTTCGCGGCGTACTACCGGGAACGGTTCGGGGAGCAGCCGCACCAGACCGTCGCGCGGAGCGGCACACCCGGAGAACGGTAGTTCTCGCGTTCTTCGCGGATTCCGGCATCCGGCTCGCCGGGCGAACCGCGCGTCGAGCACCCGGTCGCGGTCGGGGTCAGCAGCCCGTCGTCGTCAGGGTGACCCTCGCGACGGTGCCGTCGGACACCTTGGTCGTCTGCGGGCAGAGGTCGCCGGCGCGGACCGTGACCTGGCCGAGGGGAACGCCCGCGAAGTCCGCCGTACCGCCCGGGAACACGCGCTGGTGCTCGGAGAGCTTGCCGGTCGAGGCGAACACCTTGACCTCGTAGGGGTGGTCGGCGGCGTTCGACGACACCGTGACCGACACCTGGCCGGTGGAGTCGTGGGCGCCACAGCCAGCGAGGGCCAGGAGCGCGGCCACTCCGAGGACGGTTGCGGGGACGACTCGGAGCACGACGACCAGGGTACGCCGGCGCGCCCGACCACCTGCGCCCTCCGGACTGGGGACAGGCCCTGTCCGTTCCGCGCGTTACCGTGGGAGCATGCAGCCGGAAACCGCGATGTCCGTGCCCGCGCCGACCGGGGCCGATGCGGTCCGGCGAGCCGCTCTGATCGCGGCACTCGACGTGGTCGACGGCGGGGTCGAGGAACGGTTCGAACGGATCACCCGGATCGCCCGTGAGGCCCTCGGGGTCTCCGGCTCGTTCCTCAACCTGGCGGGCGAGACCACGCTGACGATCAAGTCGCAGCAGAGCGACGCCGCCTTCGATCCGGTCATCCCGCTGCAGGACACGTTCTGCGGACGGAGCCTGGGTGAGCAGGGCCCCGTGGTCGTCGCCGATGCCCGACTGGACGACCGGTACGCGGACCTGCCGATGGTGCTCGACGACCCGAACATCCGGTTCTACGCCGGTGTCGGGCTCCGCGCCGGCGACGACGACCTGAAGATCGGCACCCTCTGCCTGATCGACCCCGAGCCGCGCACCCTCGACGCCGACGAGCTCGAACTGCTGCAGGAACTCGGCATCTGGGCAGAGCGCGAGCTGCTCGCCGGTGCCGACGAGGACCGGCTGCGCACCGTGCTCCACGGCCTGCAGCCGGCTGCCGTGCAGGTGCCCGGGTACCGGATCACGGGGGTGTCGATCCCGCACGGGCTCGTCTCCGGTGACTTCCACGACTGGCACCGCTCCGGCGAGGACTCGATCCACCTGACCGTGTCGGACGTCATGGGCAAGGGGATGTCCGCCGGGCTCCTCGCGGCGAACATCCGCGGTGGGCTGCTCGCCCGCGGCGACCAGGACCCGAGCGTCGCGGTCGCCGAACTCGAGGCGCAGGTCGCCCCCGAGCTCAGCCGTGCCGAGTCCTTCGCGACGATGTTCCACGGCCGACTGACCCCGTCCACCGGCCGCCTCGACTTCGCCGACGCCGGCCACGGGCTCGTACTGCAGCTCCGCGACGACGGTGCCGAACGGATCCTGCGGTCGTCGGACCTGCCGATCGGGCTGCACCCCGCAGGGATGCCCCGCGCCGCCGGGTCGCTCGTGCTCCGGCCCGGTGACGTGCTCATCGTCGTGACCGACGGCGCGCTCGAGCTCTGGGACTCCACGCTCGCGTCGCTGTCGGAGCTCGGGTCGCTGTACCGGGAGTCCCCGGACGTCGAGACGTTCCTGCAGCGGGTGCGCGCACGTGTCGCCGAGCACGACCCGGGCGACGACCTGACCGTCGTCGTGGTGGCGCGGGACGCGCTCGGGGCCTGAGCGGTCGACAACTGTCGCCGGCTCGTCGGCCGGTCGCGCGGCGAGTGGTCGCGACGTATCGTGCGTGGGCCGCCGAGTGGTCGCGCGGCGAGTGGTCGCGACCTGCCGTGCGTCGGGCGCGGAGTGGTCGAGAACTGTCGGTTGGCGCGGCCTCGGGCGACGGTTCGTGACCGCACGGCGGACCTGAGCGGGGTGTCGTGACCGTTCGTGTGGCACCGGGTACCGCGGCGAGTGGTCGCGACCTGCCGTGCGTCGGGCGCGGAGTGGTCGCGAACTGTCGGTTGGCGCGGCCTCGGGCGACGGTTCGTGACCGCACGCCGGACCTGAGCGGGGCGTCGTGACCGTTCGGGTGGCACCGGGTACCGCGCGGCGAGTGGTCGCGACCTGCCGTGCGTCGGGCGCCGAGTGGTCGCGGACTGTCGGTCGGCGCGGCCTCGGGCGACGGTTCGTGACCGCTCGACGGACGTGAGCGGGGTGTCGTGACCGTTCGTGCGACACCAGGCGCCGACCGGGCGGGGCGTCAGGCGCCGAGGCGCTCGATCAGCTCGGCGTAGCGCGCAGCCGTGCGCTGGACGATCTCGTCCGGCAGGACCGGCGGCGTGCCCTGGCGATCCCAGTGCGCGCTGAGCCAGTCCCGCACGATCTGCTTGTCGAACGAGTCGGTGCGGTCGGCGGAGCGGGCGTCCCAGTAGCGGCTGGAGTCGCTCGTCAGGACCTCGTCGGCGATGCGGATCCGGCCGGTGGCGTCCTGCCCGAACTCGAACTTGGTGTCCGCGATGACGACGTCACGCTCGAGAGCGATGGCGGCGGCCTCGGTGTAGACGTGCAGCGAGAGCTCGCGCAGGGTGGCCGCGGTCTCGGCACCGACCAGGTCGACGGTCTGCTCGTACGAGATGTTCTCGTCGTGCTCGCCCTGGGCCGCCTTGTACGCCGGCGTGTAGATCGGTTCCGGCAGGCGGTCACCGTTGGACAGCCCCGCGGGGAGCGCGACGCCGCACACGCTGCCGGTCTCCTGGTACTCGGCCCAGCCGCTGCCGACCAGGTACCCGCGCACGACGCACTCGACGGGGAACATCGTGAGCGGCATGACGTGCATCGACCGTGCCTCGACCTCGGCGGGCACCGGGGTTCCACCGGAGGACGGGCCGATGATGTGGTTCGGGACGTCGCTCAGCTGGGTGAACCAGAACCGCGACAGGCGGGTCAGCAGTTCGCCCTTGCCCGGGATCGGCGGCTCGAGCGCGAAGTCGTACGCGCTGACCCGGTCCGAGGCGACGAGCAGCAGCTCGGACGCGCTCGCCAGGTCCGCGGTGCCCTCGGGCACGTAGAGCTCGCGCACCTTGCCGGACGAGACGTGCCGCCAGCCGGCGATCGGAGCGGCGGCGGTCACTTCGCGACCTTCGCGGCGATGTCGGTGCGGAACTGGGCGCCGTCGAGCGTGATATCGCCGAGCCCGGCGTAGGCGCGCTCGCGGGCCTGGGCGAAGTCCGACCCGGTCGCCACGACGCTGAGCACCCGGCCACCCGTGGCCACGAGCGTGTCGTCGAGGACACCGGTGGCGGCGTGCGCGACCGAGACGCCGTCGCGGGCGTTCGCGTCGTCGATGCCGGTGATCGGTCGACCGGTCTGCGGGTTCTCCGGGTAGCCCTCGCTCGCCAGGACGACGGTCACGGCGACCTCGTCGCGGAACACGGGTGCGGGCACCGCACCGAGCTGCCCGGTGGCGGCAGCCAGCAGGAGTTCGCTGAGCGGCGTGGCCAGGCGGGGGAGCACGACCTGCGTCTCCGGGTCACCGAAGCGCGCGTTGAACTCGATCACGCGGACGCCCTGCTCGGTGACGATGAGGCCGCAGTACAGGAGCCCGACGAACGGCGTGCCCTCGTGTTCGAGGCGGCGGACGGTCGGCAGCGCGACGAGCTCGGTGACCTCGTCGACGAAGGCCTGCTCGGACGGCCAGCGGTCGGCGAGCCACGGCAGCGGCGAGTACGCACCCATGCCGCCCGTGTTCGGTCCGTGGTCGCCGTCGGCCAGGCGCTTGTAGTCCTGCGCAGGGCTGAGCGCGCGGACGTCGTGCCCGTCGCTCAGGAAGAACAACGAGACCTCTTCGCCGTCGAGGAACTCCTCGACCACGACGTGTCCGTGCTGGAGCCAGTAGGTGGCGTGGTCGATCGCGGCCTGGCGGTCGTCGGTCACGAGCACGCCCTTGCCGGCGGCGAGCCCGTCGGCCTTGACCACGTACGGGGCGCCGAGCTCGTCGATCGCGGCGACGGCTTCGTCCGCCGTGCCGGCGTAGACCGGACGCCCTGTGGGCACACCGGCCTCGCCCATGATTCGCTTGGCGAACGCCTTCGACCCCTCGAGCTGCGCGGCGGCCTTGCCCGGCCCGAACACCGGGATGCCGCGGGTGCGCACCGGGTCGGCCACGCCGGCGATGAGCGGGGCCTCGGGGCCCACGACGACGAGCTCGACGTCGTTCTCGATCGCGTACTCGGCGACGAGCGCACCGTTGGTGGGGTCGAGGGAGACGGTCTCGACGTCGGCGGCGATGCCGGCGTTGCCGGGCGCTGCCGTGATGACGTGACCCGCATGCTCAGCGAGGAGGGCCGTGATGATCGCGTGCTCGCGGGCACCGGAACCGAGGACGAGGATTCGCACCCGATCACCCTACCCAGCCCGACTCGCCGCCCGCGATGCGAGGGCTAGCCTGTGGAGATGCCACCCAGGAGGATCGAGGACGCCGACGGGCGCGCGGCACTGGCCGCGGTGCGTCGTGGGGAGACGGCTCGACCGGCCGTCGCGACCGCGGTGCGGTGGACGTTGCAGTGCCTGGCGGACGAGGTGCCGGGCAACAGCGTCGAGGTGCGGGTGCCGCCGTTCGCCGCAGTCCAGGCCGTGCCCGGACCCCGGCACACCCGTGGCACGCCGCCGAACGTGGTCGAGACCGACGCCACCACGTGGCTCGCGCTCGCGTCCGGTGAGCTGACCTGGGCCGAGGCGGTCGCGCAGTCGCGCGTCAGCGCCTCGGGCTCGCGCGCCGACCTGACGGCGTTCCTGCCGGTCCGGCTGCCCGCCCCCGGCGCCTGACCCACCCGCGCCTGACCGACCCGCGCCTGACCGAACCGCCCCGAAGCCGCCCGCGGAGGAGTCCCGCGCGAATTAGGTAGTGCCTACCGATGCGCCCGCATCGACCGGGTTCCTAAGCTTGAAGTCGCCGGGATTCGGACCCGACCCGAACGGGTCCGAACCCGGCGACAGGCACCAAGGTACGCGATGTTCCACACAACGTGTCAATCGTGGCGGCGCGTCGTGCTGCAATCCGCAACGTTCTTGCGTGTGCGACAGCCGATGCCGAACGCTGAGCAGCTCAGAGCAGCTCAGAGCAGCTCGCTGAGCTCCGAGCGCGCGTGCAGGTCCCACTTCGCGAAGACACGGGACAGGTGCGCGTCGATCGTCCGCGTCGAGAGCCCGAGGGACTCCGCGATCCTGCGGTTGCTCAGCCCCTGCGCAGCGAGCTCGGCGACCTCGTACTCGCGCTTCGTCAGCGGCGGTTTCGAGCGCGCGGCGGCCACCGAGACACCGTGCGCCGCGAGCACGCCCTGCGCCGCGATCACCCGCGTGCGATCGACGGCACGCACGGCGTCGGCGTACTCGATCACGGCGGCGGCGAGTGGTCCGTCGACGCGGGTGGCGGCCTCGCGCATCCGCGCGAGCGAGCCGGTCGAGTCGCGCCCCTGCGACATGCCGACCGCGTGGTGCAGGGCGTACCCGTACATCACGTGCGTCCACGAGCCGTTGGCCGTGCTGCGTTCGATGATCTCGTCGGCGTGCTGCAGTCCGGCCGGGTTGCCGAGCACGGCCTCGGTCCAGGCGATCGACACGGCGACCTGCTCGCCGATGATCCGCATCGCCCGCAGCGGGGTGGTCCGGGCCCGCTCGAGCGCACTGGAGGCTGCTTCCGGGCGTCCGGCGTAGGCGTGCGCCAGGGCCAGACGTGCCCAGGGGTAGGCCGCGAACCCGCCGTGGTCGGCGATGTCGTACCGTTCGCACGCCGCCGAGAACGCGGCGACCGCGTCGTCCCAGCGGCGCTGTGCGATCGCCAGGTTGCCCTGGCCGATGAGCTCGAGCGTGAAGTCGTACTTCAGGTATGGGCTGGACCGCCCCGCCGGCACCTCGATGATCAGGTCGTCCAGGTCGCCGCGCCACATCTGCACCTGGTGCAGGACGGAGGAGTTCTCACCGACGCTCCAGGGCGCTGCCTCGACGTGCGCCACGGCGGTGGCCAGGGCGCGGTGACCGAGCGCGGACGCGTCGTCCAGTCGGCCGGCGGTCGCCAACGCCATCACGGCGCAGGGTGCGACGGCGAGGAACGACATCGGCATCGTCGGGGCGTGCACGATCCCGCTGCGCTCGATCTCGGCCCGGACCTCGGCGAAGTCTCCGCCCCAGCCCTGGTGCGCCATCCGCAGCAGCCGCAGCCGCTCGACGGCCTCGTCGGACTCCACCAGGCGCGTGGCGGCATCGGTCAGGGCGACCGCCGCCGTGACGTCGTCGTCGTGGAACTGGCGGATGTTCGCCAGGGTCTCGCACGCTTCGATCACGGCCTCGTCGGTGACGTCGCCGACGTGCCGTTTCGCCACGTCCCAAGCGGCTTCGGCGCCGGCGCGGCCGGCTTCACGGCCGTCCGAGTACGAGTACGCCAGCGAGCGGAGGCAGTGCGCCGTGACCTGCTCGGTCGGGGTGAGTGTCGTGCGGAGCGCTGCCGAGGCCAGGGCGATCCCGCTCTCGTGCTCCTGCAGCCGCACGGCGACCTGCGCGGCGTCGAGCAGCTGGTCCACCGACGGCAGGACCCCGCACTCGAGCGACCACAGCGCGGCACGCAGGCGTGCTGCGGGCGGTGCGCCCTCGGGTCGGTCGGTGCGGAAGGCGTTGGCGCGCGCGAAGAGTGCCGTGCGCCGGGCCACCGGCACCAGGGTCCGGATGACCTCGCCGACGAGCGGGTGCGACGGCCGGACGACCGCGGCGCCGTCCTCGAGTGAATCGATCCGGACCAAGCCGAGCGCGACGACCCGGTCGACGTCCCCGCCGGTGACCAGGCCGAGCAGGCGCGCGAGCGGGATCGGGTCGGCGAGGGCGACGATGTCGACGACGTCGCGCAGGTCCTCCGGCAGCGACCCGAGCTCCGTGCGGTACATGTCGGCGAGGCTGTCCGACGCGGTCACCCGTCCGCGCCAGTACCACCCGGTCGCCGTGTGGTCGAGTGCACCGGAGACCCGTGCCGCGCGGACCACCTCGCGCAGGTACAGCGGGTTGCCGGCGGTGGCGCGGTGGACGCGCTCGGCGGAGGCGTTCTCGAGCGGCGAGCCCAGCGCCTCGGCCACGAGTGCCGCGGTCTCGTGCAGCGCCAGGGGCTGCAGGTCGATGCGCTCGAGCAGGTCGTCCTGCCACAGCGCGCGGAGCGGCTCGGGGAGCGCCGTGAAGTCGCGGCAGGTCAGGACGAGCCGGGCGCCCTGCCGGCGGACCAGCCAGGCGACGTACCGCGCGGAGATCGCGTCGAGGTGGTCGGCGTCGTCGACGCGGAGCAGGACGTCGCGGTCGACGAGGTCCTCGATCGCCCGGAGGCGCTGCTCGGCACCGGTGTCGTCGGACAGCTCCGAGATGGACGCCGGCAGCTCGCCGAAGCGCTCGGCGACGGCGCCGAAGGGCATCGACCTGCTCGCGGCGACCGCCGTGATCGGCACGACGACCGTGCGGCCGGTGCCGTCGCGACCGGCGACGCGGTCGGTGACCCGCGCCGCGGCGGTGCTCTTGCCGATCCCGGGGGCGCCGACGAGTGCGACGCTCCACCGGTGCTCGGCGACGACGGCGACGGCGCGGTCCTCCTCGACGCGCTGCGCGACGGGCCAGGCCACGCGGGCGGGGGCGGTCGGTCGGCGTCGGCGGGCGGGTGCGGTTCGTTCACGCATCCGACACACCTCCTCCCCTTGGGATACCGACCAGTAGCGACCATCCTCTCCCGGATCGGTCGCCGGGCACAGGCCGCGGGACGTCCCACAGTGGGGGACAATGGACGGGTGAGCAACACCGATCAACCCGACGAGCAGCCGCTCCCCACGCCGGCACCGGCTCCCAGCGCGGTCGCCAGCCCCGACGAGGTCACCATCCGCCGTGCACCGAAGTTCGGCGTGTTCATCGTCGGCGGTGCCGTGCTCGGATTCCTCGCGACCCTCGTCGTGGTCGCCCTCACCATGAACCTCGGTGGCCAGCGGGACCAGACCAGCTTCGGCAGCCTGGTCGGCTACTTCAGCCTGTGGGGTGTCACGATCGGTGCCTTCGTCGGTGCGGTCGTCGCCGTCGTGTTCGACCGGGTCTACGCCCGGCGGTCGGCCCGCCTGACGGCGGAGCGCGTCGAGGTCGAACTGCCGCCCGAGACGGTCGACGGCGAGCTCGACGACCACGGTGACCAGCGGCCGTAGCCGCTCCCGATCAACGGACTGGAGGCCCGGTGCCAGCTGGCACCGGGCCTCCAGTCCGTCTGGTGGTCGCGTCTCGGACGCGACCTAGCTGAGCTGGTTCGCCTCGACCCAGGACAGGTACTCCGGGCTCACGGTGCCCGTGACGTACTCGCCCGTGAAGCAGCTCATCTCGAGGTCGGTCACGTCGGAGCCCTCGATGATGGCGTCGCGCATGTCCCCGACCTCCTGGTAGATCAGGTGGTCGCTGCCGAGCACGCGGTTGATCTCCGGGATCTTCCGGTCGTGCGCGATGAGCTCCGCGCGCGTCGGCATGTTGATGCCGTAGACGTGCGGGAACCGGACAGGCGGAGCGGCACTCGTGAACGTGACCTCGTTCGCGCCGGCGGCCCGGGCCATCTCGACGATCTCGCGGCTCGTGGTGCCGCGGACGATCGAGTCGTCGACGATCAGGATGTTCTTGCCCTTGAACTCGGACGACATCGCGTTGAGCTTCTGGCGCACCGAACGCTTGCGCTCCGCCTGCCCCGGCATGATGAAGGTGCGGCCGACGTAGCGGTTCTTGTAGAAGCCCTCGCGGTACTCGATGCCGAGCTTCCGGGCGACCTGCATGGCCGCCGGACGGCTCGAGTCCGGGATCGGCATGACCACGTCGATGTCACCGGTCGGCGCGTACTGCTCGATGGTGTCGGCGAGACGGTTGCCGAGGCGCAGACGCGCGTCGTAGACCGAGATGCCGTTCATCACCGAGTCGGGGCGTGCCAGGTAGACGTACTCGAACGAGCACGGCACCAGGCGCGGGTTCTTCGCGCACTGGCGGGCGTGCATCTGGCCGTTCATCTCGATGAAGACGGCCTCGCCCGGGGCGATGTCGCGGACGATCTCGTACCCGCCGGACTCGAGCACGAGCGACTCGCTCGCGACGACCCACTCCGGCTGCCCGGCCTCGTCGAACTTGTGGCCGAGGATCAGCGGGCGGATGCCGAACGGGTCGCGGAAGGCCAGCAGCCCGTGCCCGGCGATGGTCGCGATCGTGGCGTAGGAGCCCTCGACCCGCTCGTGCACGCGCTCGACGGCGTCGAAGACCTGACCCGGGTCGAGGTTCGCGCCGCGGACCTGGCCCTGCAGCTCGTGCGCCAGCACGTTCACCAGGAGCTCGGTGTCGCTCGTCGTGTTCAGGTGGCGACGGTCGATGTCGAACAGTTCACGCGTGAGTTCCCGCGTGTTGGTGAGGTTGCCGTTGTGGACGAGGACGATGCCGTACGGCGCGTTCACGTAGAACGGCTGGGCCTCTTCCTCGTTCGTCGCGGCGCCCTTGGTGGCGTAGCGGACGTGTCCGAGTCCCATGGTGCCGAGGAGGGCACGCATGTCGCGGGTGCGGAACGCCTCACGCACGTGGCCGCGGGTCTTGTGCATGTGGTGCACGTGACCCTCGACCGTGGCGATGCCCGTCGAGTCCTGCCCGCGGTGCTGCAGGAGGAGCAGTGCGTCGTAGATGGATTGGTTGGCGGGGCCCTGCGCAACAAGGCCGACGATGCCGCACATTCGCGGGTGTGCTCCAGACCGTAGAATCGGGGGGTACCGAACAAGTCTGCCATGTCACCGCGAAGGACTCCGCATGCCCAACCCGTACGCCGAAGCCGGAGTGGACACCGCTGCCGGTGACCTGGCCGTCGAACTGATGAAGTCCGCGGTTGCGGCGACCCACAACGCCTCGGTCCTCGGTGGCGTCGGTGGGTTCGCCGGGCTCTACGACGTCTCGTTCCTGAAGGACTTCTCACACCCGTTGCTCGCGACCTCGACCGACGGCGTCGGCACCAAGGTCGCGATCGCGCAGGCGATCGACAAGCACGACACCATCGGGCAGGACCTGGTCGGCATGGTCGTCGACGACATCGTCGTGGTCGGCGCGAAGCCGCTGTTCATGACCGACTACATCGCGTGCGGTCGTGTGGTGCCGGGCCGGATCGCCGACATCGTCGCCGGCATCGCCCGCGGCTGCTCGGAGACCGGCACCGCCCTGGTCGGCGGCGAGACCGCCGAGCACCCGGGGCTGCTCGGCCCGGACGACTACGACGTCGCCGGTGCGGCGACGGGTGTCGTCGAGGCGGACGCGCAGCTCGGAGCGCACCTCGTGCAGGACGGTGACGTGGTCCTGGCGATCGAGTCGTCGGGCCTGCACTCGAACGGCTACTCGCTCGTGCGGCACATCCTGGCGTCGCGGGGCGTCGGCTTCACGGACCAGCTGCCCGAGCTGAGCGGCGTCGGGTTCGGCGGCGCGGTCTCCGTCGGCGAAGCCCTGCTCGAGCCGACCCGCCTGTACACCGCACCGCTCCTGGCCCTGCTCGAGCAGCACCCGGGCGCGGTGCACTCGCTCTCGCACGTGACCGGTGGTGGCATCGCCGCGAACCTGGCGCGCGTGCTGCCCGTCGGCTCCTGGGTCGAGGTCGACCGTTCCACCTGGCAGCCGCTCCCGGTCTTCCGGGTCCTGGCTGACATGGCCGGCACCCCGATCGAGGACACCGAGGGCACCTGGAACCTGGGCATCGGCATGTTCGCCGTCGTCTCGGCCGGGGCCGCTGCCGAGGTCATCGCCTCACTCGGTGCCGCCGGCATGCCCACGTGGCCCGTCGGCACGATCGCCACGTCCGCGCGGGACCTGACCGGGTTCGAGCAGGGTGCCAAGGGTGTCGACGGCGGCGCTGTCCGGCTCGTCGGGAGCTACGCGGGCTGACCAGCTCGGCGGCGCCGGGCCGGGGGCTCCCGCTCCCGCCGCGCCGCGGTCCTGCGCCGCGCCGTGGAGCGTGCGGTGAGTGGTCACGAACCGTCGTTCGGCGGGCCTGCAGTCGACGATTCGTGACCGCACGGCGTCTTGCGCGCGGGGAGTTGTGACCATTCGAGGCCGGGACTCGGGCGCGGTACCGGGGCGTGTGATGCGAGCAGCCTGGTCCTTGCCTCCGTCGCGGGTGTGCCGGGGACTCGCCGTGCTGCGTGCGGTGACTGGTCACGAACCGTCGTTCAACGTGCCTGCAGCCGACAGTTCGTGACCGCTCGGCGTCTTGCGCGCGGGGAGTCGTGACCACTCGAGGCCGGGACTCGGGCGCGGTACCGGTGCGTGTGATGCGAGCAGCCTGGCCCCTGCCTCCGTCGCGGGTGTGCCGGGGACTCGCTGTGGTGCGTGCGGTGAGCGGTCACGAACCGTCGCCTGGCGTGCCTGCAGCCGACAGTTCTCGACCGCACGGCGTCTTGCGCGCGGGGAGTCGTGACCACTCGCGGCCGGGACCCGAGCGCGCTGCAGGGTGCCCTGGAAGATCCGATGAGTGCCTGTGCGCGTCCGGCGTCCGGGCACGCGGAAACGCCGCGCTGCCCGAGGGCTGCGCGGCGTGACTGCGAGAGAAGTCAGGCGGACTTGTTCTGGTCTGCCTGGGTCTCGAACTCGTCTTCGTCTTCCGCCGGTTCCGGACCGTACTGGTCCGCCCAACGGTCGACGTAGTTCTCGTCGGAGTGTTGTCCGGCGGAGAGCTCTTGCTCGAGCGCACCGTAGTTCGTCTGCGGGCTGAAGTACTTCAGCTCGCGGGCGACCTTGGTGTGCTTCGCCTTCTGACGGCCGCGCCCCATGCGTGACCCCCTCGTTCGGCTCTGGTCCGGTCCTGGCGAATGACGGAGGATCACTCGGGGAACCAGACGGTTCGTGGTTTGAAATCTGCCGATCACTCTACCATGTACCTCGATCTGGACGTCGCGCGACGGCTGGCCCGCACAGCAGAATCGAAGTGATGACGGAACCCCTCGAGACCCCGGTCGACCAGCACGCCCGCGTGGTGGTGATCGGTGCGGGGCAGGCGGGGCTCTCCGTGGGATACCACCTGCGTCGCCTCGGGCTCGTCCCGGGCAGCGAGCTGGTGATCCTCGACCGCGCGCCGAGCACCGGTGGGGCGTGGCAGTTCCGGTGGGAGGCCCTGCGGCTCGGAGCGGCGCACCGGGTGCACGACCTGCCCGGCATGCGCGCGATGGGCCTGGAGTTCGACGACGCCGACCGGTCACGGCCCGCCCGGGACGTCGTCGGGGAGTACTACCGGCGCTTCGAGCAGCACTACGACCTGCGGGTCCGGCGCCCGGTCACGGTGACGTCCGTCTCGCGCATCGACGGCGACGGCGGCGTGGCGGCCGAGGCTCCGGCGGACGGCGGCCTGTGCGTCACGACCCGGAGCGCCGACGGCACCGTCACGCGCATCCGTGCCGAGGTCGTGGTGAACGCGTCCGGCACGTGGGGCACCCCGTTCGTGCCGTGGTACCCGGGCCGCGACGTGTTCCGCGGACGGCAGGTCGACACGACCGAGTACCGCAGCGCCACCGAGTTCGCTCGCCAGGACGTCGTGGTGGTGGGCGGTGGGACGAGCGCGATCGGGTTCCTGCTCGAACTCGACGGCGTCGCCCGCTCGACGCGGTGGTTCACCCGGCGCCCGATGGTCTGGGCCGGGACCGCGTCGCTCGACGTCGAGTCCGCGGTGGCCGCCGTCGACGAACAGGACCGTGCCGCCCGCGCCGGCGAGGTCCTGCCGAGCATCGTCAGCGGCACCGGGGTCCCGGTGTCGCGACGGATCCGCTCCGGCATCGACCGCGGCGTGCTGCGTGACGAGCCGATGTTCACGCGGATGGACGAGACCGGCGTGTGGACCGCCGACGGATCCCATGTGCGCGCCGACGCGGTGATCTGGGCGACGGGGTTCCGCGCCGACCTGCGGCACCTCGCACCGCTGCACCTGCGGACCCCGGCGGGCGGGGTGGTGGTCGAGGACGGCCGGTCGGCCGAGGAGCCGCGGTTGTTCCTGGCCGGCTACGGTCCCCAGGCGTCGACCATCGGTGCGAACCGGGCCGGACGGCGCATCGCCCGCCAGGTCATGGATGCACTGGCGGGCTGAACGGCCGCGCGGCCCCTCGCACGGTGCGAGGGGGCCGCGTGAACGGTGCGAGGTTCCGTTCCCGGTGCGGCCCCGGTGAGCTCGCACGAGCGACGGAACCTCGCACCGGACGAGCCGCGCGGCTCAGGCGGGCAGGGGTCCCTCGACGCCACGACGACGGCGCGACGACTTGAGCACCAGGGTGTCGAGCGAGAACCGCCCGGGCCCGGTCAACGCCACGGCGAACGACGCCACCGCGAGGACGAGCACGTACTCGAACCCGCCGTCCTGCGAGTAGAAGCCGGCGGTGCCGTGGGCCAGGAACCCGGCGACCACCATGTCGACGGCCAGCAGCACGCCGATGACACGGGTGGCGACGCCGAGCACGAGCAGGATGCCGCCGACGAGCTCGAGGCCGGCGACCAGGGGTGCTGCGACCTCGGCGAGGGGGACGCCCATGCCGGAGAAGCCCTGCACCACGGCGGGGATGCCCTGGGCGAACTTCTGGGCGCCGTGGGCGATGAACACCACCCCGAGGACGATGCGGAGCGCGGTCAGGCCGATGGAGGTCGATGTCGTTCGCATGGCCACGAAGGTAGCCGGTGACGCGTCACCAATCGTCCTCGAACAGGGGACTGACCGCGCTTCGCCAGAACACGCTCAGAGCATGCCCAGGCAGCGGTCCGCCGAAGGGCGGACTGCTCCTCAGGAATCGGCGCCGCGGCCGGTCTGCTGCTGGAGACGGTCGATGTGCTCCGACGCCTGCGCCTTGGTGAGGTCGGCGGGGAGCTCCTCGCCGGCTTCACGGGCCAGGGTGTCGAGGTAGCTGCGCTGCGGTCCGGTCATCGGCTCGTCGCCGGTGACCCACTGCTCGGGGTCCTTGCTCGCGTCGGTGGAGGGGTCGGGTCGGGGGCCGCCGAGGGTCTCGCCCTGGATCGGTGCGTCCGGGGTCTGCTGCTGGTCGCGGTCTGCGTCACTCATGTCCGCGACGGTACGCCGCACCCCCGTCACGACACGCAGCAGCGGCGTCCCCCGAAGCGGCTCAGACCGCAGTCGCCGCGTACCGCACCAGGTCGGGCCCGACGGCACTCGTGGCGATCGGCACGACGCGGTCGTCGCGGCGGATCCAGATCGTCGCCGCACGCACGTCGATCCGGTCGACCTCGTGCAGTTCGCCGTCGAGCAGCACCGACGCCGTGACCCGGACGTGACCGCTCGCCGGACGTGGCGGCAACCCGACCACGTCGTCGCCGTACGCCGGGTGCTCGCCGGGCTGCAGGAACGGTGACACCGGGGCGGTGACGACCTCGAGCCCTTCGGTGACAGCGCTCACCGCCACCAGGCGGACGGCCTGGTCGGTCGGCAGCGGCGCGTCGACGACGGGCTCGGCGGTGGGGCCGGCCAGCGCGCGGAACGCGGGTCGACCGTCGGGGGCGAGGTGAGCCTCCAGGCCGTCGATCCGGACGCGACCGCGCCCACGGGAGTCGGCGTAGACGCCGGGCTCGATGCCGGACTGCCGCGCCTCGAGCCGGGTGAGGACGACGCGGTCCGGGCGGTACCAGTCGCGGAGCGCCGCCGGATCCACCCACCCGACGCTCGGGACGCCACGGGAGAGCGCGGCGGAGTCGTCGGCGGCGCGCTCGTCACGCGCGCCGAGGGGGTGCTCGCCCCGCACGGCGACGAGTCCTTCGAGCGGGCTGCCGGGCGGCGGTTCGTGGTCGAGCACCTCGACGCGCTTCGAGACCTTGCCGCCGTGTCCGTCGAACGTGGCGAACGTCCGCAGGTCACTGATGGTCATGGGGCCACATGCTACGACTCGTCGGCTCCCCGTCGCGGCGGGGAGGGTACGAGGGCGTGGATCTCGCCCGTGCAGAGCGCGGGGTCGACGCCCTCGGCGGGGCCCGCCGGACGGGTCGCGCGGCGCGGCTGGATGCTGTTGCGCTCCGCGGATCGGAGCAGGCGGTCCTCGGTCGCGGCCTCGGCCGGCGACGCGGGCTGCGCGGGGCGGCGGAGCGGGGGCCGGACGGGCTCGCCGCGGCGATCCTGGCCGGGCAGCGGGCGGGAGCGTCGGCCGTACAGCAGCTCGGACGAGTCGAGGAGCCACGGCACCAGGGCCACGGTGACGCCGTGCACGAGCAGCAGCTTCTTGCGGATGCGGCGACCGCGGTGGTTGTGGAGCAGGCCCTCCCACCAGTGCCCGACGATGAAGATCGGGGTGTAGACGGTGACGACCTCGGAGCCGTGCTCGTGCCGGTGTGCCTTGATGTACTTGATCAGCGGCATCGAGATGTCGCGGTAGGGGCTCGGCACGATCGTCAGCGGCACCTGGATGCCGTACTCCGCCCACTGGTCGCGCAGGCGTTGGGACTCGGCGTCGTCGATCGCGACGTGCACCGCCTCGATGCTCGCGTGCTCCGCGGCGACCGCGTAGTCGAGCGCCTTGAGCACGGGCTTCTGCAGCTTGTTCACCAGGACGATCGCGTGGTCGCCGGTGGCGCCGAACTTCGTCTCGACGTCGGCCTCGATCTCGTGCGAGACGTCGCGGTAGTACCGGTTCACGCCGAGCATCAGCACGTACAGCACCGGCATGATCAGGAACACGAGCCAGGCCCCGTGGGTGAACTTCGTGATCGTGACGATGACGAGCACCACGAGGGTGAAGGTGGCGCCGATCGCGTTGATCGTTCGGGAGCGGACGACCTGCCCGCGGTTCACGGGTGGCTCGTCGTCAGCAGCGGGCGACCCGTCCCGGTCCCGGTCGGCCCGAAGCAGCCGCGTCCAGTGCACGACCATGCCCGTCTGCCCGAGCGTGAACGACACGAAGACACCGATGATGTAGAGCTGGATGAGGCTCGTGACGTTCGCCCGGTAGACCACGAGCAGCGCCGCGGCGACGAGGGCGAGGACGATGACGCCGTTCGAGTAGATGAGGCGGTCGCCGCGGGTCGAGAGCGCCTTCGGAGCGTACGAGTCGCGCGCCAGGATCGAGCCGAGCAGCGGGAACCCGTTGAAGGCCGTGTTCGCCGCGAGGAGCAGGACCGCAGCCGTCGTCGCCTGGATGACGAAGAACAGCACCGAGTTGTTGCCGAAGGTCGCCGCAGCGATCTGCGCGATGAGCGAGCGCTGGGGCGTGGTGGCACAGTTCGCGAAGCCCTGCAGGTCGCAGGCACGCTCGGCGTAGTGCACGTGCGACACGAGCGCCAGGGTGATGAGCCCGATGAACAGGACGATCGCGATGCCGCCCATCGCGACCAGGGTGGCCTGCGCGTTCTTGATCTTCGGCCGGCGGAACGCCTGCACACCGTTCGCGATGGCCTCGACGCCGGTCAGGGCCGAGCAGCCCGAGGCGAAGGCGCGAAGGAGCAGCAGGATGAACGCCGCCTGCGTCGTGTGTTCCACGTTCTGCACGGTGTACGCAGCGGACTCCGCGACCGGGGCGTTGCCCGCTGCCACCCGGACGAGCCCGGTGACGACCATCACGAAGACGCTCGCCACGAACAGGTACGTCGGGATCGCGAAGGCCTTGCTCGACTCCCGCACACCCCGCAGGTTGGCGGCGGCGAGCAGCACGACGAACAGCAGGGCGAGCTCGACGCGGAAGTGGTCGAGCATCGGCAGCGCCGAGATGATGTTGTCGACACCGGAGGCGACCGACACGGCCACCGTCATCACGTAGTCGACGAGCAGCGCACTGGCGACGACCAGCCCGGCCTTCTCACCGAGGTTCCGGTGCGCCACCTCGTAGTCGCCACCGCCGGACGGGTACGCCTTGATGAGCTGCCGGTACGAGGCGACGACGACCACGAGCAGCAGCACGACGAGCGCGGCGACCCACGGCGCGAACGTCAGGAAGGCCATGCCGCCGAGCAGCAGGATCATCAGGAGTTCCTGCGGCGCGTACGCGACAGAGGACAGCGGGTCACTCGCGAAGATCGGCAGGGCCAGGTGCTTCGGGAGGAGCTGTCCTTCGAGCTTCTCAGAGGGGAGGGGATCCCCGATCAGTCGTGCTTTCAACGACCGGATCTCGTTCGTCACGAGCGGCAAACCTACTCAGTTCCGGGCGCGAGTCAACACGGTTCGCCTGCCGCATATTCCCGGGTGCCCACGGGCGCTCGACCCTGGGTGCCGCCCACCCCTTGCCGTTGACGCAGCGTCAACCAGTACAGTCGCCAGCATGAACGGATCGACAGGCCCGGACGACGCAGCTGCGAAAGCTCCCCACGCCATCACCGAGGTGGCGCGTTCCGCCGGCGTCTCGAGTCGGACCCTTCGGCACTACGAGGCCGTCGGACTGCTGCCGGCCACCGCCGTCGGCGCGGGCGGGCTCCGGCGCTACGACGACCGCGCGCTCGTCCGGCTGCAGCGGATCCTGCTGCTGCGCGGACTCGGACTCGGACTGCCGGAGATCGCGCGACGCCTCGACGACGAGGGTGACGACGTCGCGGCGCTCACGGCGCACCTGACGTGGCTGGAGCACGAACGGGACCGGCTGGCCCGGCAGCTCGCGGCGGTGCGCACCACCGTGGCGCGCGTCGAGCACGGGGAACCCCTGACTGCGGCCGAGGCGTTCGCCGGCTTCGCGCCGACGCGGCTGTCGGTCGTCGACCCACCGGTTGCGGGACGGTGAGGAACCAGGTTCCGGACACGGCACCGCGCATCTGCACGGTGCTGTGTCCGGAACCTGGTTCCGCGGGCGGTCCCGGTGACGGCCGGGAGGCCCGTGGTCGCGACCGCCTGTCGGCCGCCGGCCGTCAGAGCGACTTGCGCAGGGCCTCCAGGCCGTCGCGCAGCCGCGTCACGGTGTCCGCACCGAGCGTGCCGCGGGTCGCCCGACGGCGCAGGTCCGCACGCACCTGCTGCCGGAACGACGACAGGGCCATCTCGAGCTCGCGCAGGGCGCGGGCGCTGTCCGACGGCACGGACACGGGCTCCTCGGCGGAACCGGTCGCCGGGCTCTCGGCTGCGGCGGCCAGGTCGGCACGGAGCGAGCGCATGGCCTCGCCGACCGAGGCGCGCACGCCGTCGGCCAACGACTTCACCGAGTCGCTCACGCCGGACTCGACCGCGGCGATCTCGTCGGCACGCGCCGCGAGCTCGGCACGGCCGGCGTCCGTGATCGCGTAGACGGTCTTGCGCCCGTCGGCGGTCTTGGTGACCAGGCCGTCGTCCTCGAGCTTGGCGAGCCGGGGGTACACGGTGCCGGCGCTCGGCACGTAGGTGCCGCCGAAGCGGTCGCCGAGTGCCTGGATGAGCTCGTAGCCGTGCATCGGGTGGTCGGCCAGCAGGACGAGCAGGTAGAGGCGCAGGTGACCGTGGGCGAAGACGGGGCTCATTCGGGCACCTCGCTCTCGTTGGTCGGGGTGGTCGGTGTCGTCGGGGGTGCAGGTTCGGCGACCGGCGGGGCGTGCAGCACCGCGATGTCGCCGGAGACGGAGTTCACCCGCAGGTCGAGCCACTGGCCGGACAGTTCGCCGCCCTGCTTGACGTACGAACCGCGTACCCCGCGGATCTCGGCGTCGTCGAACTGCAGCTTGCCGGTCGCGGTGTTCACCGTGCACTTGTAGGCGACGCCGTCCGCCAGGCGGACGCTCACCGACCCGGACACCGTGTTGACGCGCGCGGACTCGGGGACCCCGTGCAGGTCGAGCACGACGTCGGCTGAGACACCGTCGGCCTGGAACCGCGGGATCTCGCCGGTGGCCACGACGTCGCCGGAGACGGTGTGCACCGCGAGCGCGCCGTCGAGGTCGCGGATCGTGGTGGCGCCCGAGACGGCGTTGACCGTGACGTCACCCGCGACGCCGTCGACGACCAGGTCGCCGGACACCGTGTTGAGCGTGGCACCACGGTTCGTGCCGGACAGCAGCGCACCGGCCGAGACGACACCGAGCGTGATGCCGGCGTCGCGGGGGACCAGGATGCTGACGTCGGCGTGGGCCTTGCCGCGGAAGGACTTCAGGAACCCGATGGGGTCGTCCCACCGGACCTGGGGGTGGTCGACGGTGAGGGTGTCGCCGTCGACCTCGATGAGCATCTGCTTGCCGGACACGCTGTGGATCTCGACCCGGGCCGTGGGTTCGTCGTGCGCGACGACGTCCACCTGCCCGCCGACGAGGCCGACACGCACGGTGCGCACGATGCCGGTGTCGATGACCTTGGGCTCGTCGACGAGCCACTTCTCCTGCGCCATGTTGCCTCCTGGAACTCGCGATGTATCGCGTCTGTGCAGGTCACGCTATATCGCGTTCCCTACGGCCGCAAGGGGTCGCACACGATCGCCGGGCGATCGCCGGGCGATCGTGAGCAGGACTGGTCGGGTCGGCGCCGTGGACCCGACCGTCCCTGCTCACGAAGCGGGCGTGGCGGGGGTGGGGCGGGCCTCCAGGGCGGGTGCTGCGACGCCGGGCGCTGCGGCGGTGCGCTCGGGGCTCCACGGGAACCGGCGGAAGTGCGGCATGAGCGGCTGGACCATCGGGCCGATCGCGAACGCCGCGATGACGGTGCCGACGCCGACGTCCCCGCCGAGGATCCACCCGACGATCACCACGGTGACCTCGACCAGGGTCCGCGCGAGCCAGATCGGCCAGCCGAGCCGCTGGTGCAACCCGACCATCAGGCCGTCCCGCGCGCCCGTGCCGAACCCCGCACCGATGTAGAACGCCGTCGCGATCGCGAGCAGCACGAGTCCCGCGGCGAACAGCCCGATCCGGGCGACGAGCCCCGACGGCTCCGGAACCAGCCAGAGCACCAGGTCGGCACTCGGCCCGATCGCCAGGGCGTTCAGCAGCGTCCCGATGCCCGGCTTCTGGCGCAGCGGGATCCACAGCAGCAGGATGACGCCGCTCGACACGACCGTGATGACCCCGAACGACCACGGCACGACGTTCTCGAGCCCCTGGGTCAGCACGGTCCACGAGCTCACGCCGACCACCGCGCGGACCTGCAGTGCGGTCGAGGCGCCGTAGAGGAACAGTCCGACGAAGAGCTGGACGAAGCGCAGGGTGAGGGCGGTGCGGCGGGGCATGTGGCCATCGTCCCGACAGATTGGCCTGCTGGTCGAGAGCCAATCGCGCTACCGTGGACCCGTGCCCCCTGTCCTGATCAGTGCCCGTGCCGCCGCCCACCTGCTGACCGACTGGCGCGCGAGCACCGACGCTCCGGCCTACGAGGCCCTCGCCGATGCCCTCCGGGTCCTCGTCATCGACGGTCGGGTCGCCCAGGGCGTCCGGCTGCCGGCCGAGCGCGGCCTGGCCGCAGCCCTCGGTGTCTCACGCACCACCGTCGCGAACGCCTACGCCCGGCTGCGCTCCGACGGGTTCCTGGTGTCCGTCCGTGGCTCGGGCAGCGTGGTCCACCTGCCCCGTGACCTGGTCGGCCGGCCCGACCCCGAACGCCTGGGCGGAGTCGTCGAGGGGGACCTGCTCGACCTGCGCAAGGCGGCCCTGCACGCGGCCCCCGGCATCGACGAGGCGGTCGAGCGGGCGGTCCGGCACGTGCCCGCCGCGCTCGCCGGCATCGGCTACGACACCGTCGGCGACCCCGGCCTCCGCGCCGCGATCGCAGCGCGCTACACCGAGCGCGGACTGCCGACCGAGCCCGCCCAGGTCATCGTCACCATCGGCGCGCAGCACGCCATCGCCCTGCTCGCGCGCGTGCTCGTCCGCCGTGGCGACGCCGTCCTCGTCGAGTCCCCGACCTACCCGCACGCGCACGAGGCCTTCCGCGAGGCCGGCGGCCGTCTGGTCGGCGTCCCCGTCGATGCGCGGACGGGGTGGGACGCCGCCGCGCTCGAGACGACGCTGCGTCGCACCGCGCCCTCCGTCGCGTACGTCATGCCCGAGCTCCACAACCCGACCGGTGCGACCATGTCCGCATCGACCCGCCAGCTCCTGCTGTCGGTCGCGTCCTCGGTCGGCACGACCGTCATCGCCGACGAGACGATGGGGGAGCTCCGGATCGACGGTTCGCCGTCGCCGCCGTTGGCAGCGGCCGACCCGTCGGGGGCGTCGGTCGTGATGATCGGTTCCGCCGCCAAGGTCTTCTGGGGCGGGCTGCGGATCGGTTGGATCCGTGCCGACCCGGCGCTGCTGCAGCGGCTGCTGCTCGCCCGCCCGACGGGCGACCTCGGCACCCCCGTGCTCGACCAGCTGGTCGTGCGCGAGCTGGTCCCGCGCACGGCGGCCGTCCTGGAGGCGCGGCGTGCGTCCCTGCGCGAAGGTCGCGACGCGGTCGTGGGGGCGCTCCGGGCGCGGCTCCCGGAGTGGGACGTCCCGGCGCCGGCGGGCGGCTTGACGACGTGGGTCGGGCTCGGCCGGCCGGTGTCGAGCGCGCTCGTGCTCGCCGCGAGGGCCGAGGGCGTGGTGCTGGCCTCGGGCGGGGTGTTCGGGCCGGACGGCGGGTTCGAGCGGTTCCTGCGGGTGCCGTTCACGATGGCCCCGGCCGACCGGGGGCGGTTGGTCGACGTGCTGTCGCGTGCGTGGGAGCGGGTCGGTGGCGAGTCGACCGGGGTGCGGGGGTCGTTGGCGGCGGTGGTCTAAGAGGTGCGTCGGGCTCTCGGGCTCGGTGTCATCCGCCGGGCTCGGTGTCATGCGCCGCGGCTCGGTGTCGTGCGCCGGGGGCTCGGTGTCATCCTCTGGGGTGAGGCCGGGTCCGGGGTTCTCGCTCCCCGGGGTGATGCGGCGTCGGTGGGGTCCGGCGAGGCTGGAGCCATGAACGCGACCCTGTCCGCCGGAACCCGCTCCGCTGTGCCGACGCCCGTCGACCCGCCCGCGCCGGTCCCCGCCGTGGTGCGGGTCACCATCGCGCTGAGCGGGGCGGTCCTGGCCGGCGTCCTGACGTCGTTCGGGCAGGCGGTGCCCGCACTCGCCTCCGTGTCGAACTCGGCCGGACCGTGGTTCCTCGTCGCGGCGCTGCTGTGCCTGGCGGCCGGAGCACGAGCGGGCCGCGTCGCCCTGCCGCTCGCGATGGTGCTCGGCGTCGTGCTCCTCGAGCTCATGCACGTCGGGTACTGGGCCACGACGGTCCTGCGCGGGTTCCCGGACGTGCTGTCGATCACGAACCCGTGGGTGCTGCTCGGGGTGCCGGCCGGGCTGCTGGCCGGGGCGGTCGCCGTGGCGGTGCGGTCCCGCGACGCCCGGTGGCGCGCGGGGGCGCTCGGTGTGACGGCCGCGGTGCTCGTCGGTGAGGGGATCCGCGGGCTGCTGCAGGTCGCCGCGACGACCGGGCACGTCACCTGGGTCGTCGAGATCGTCGTCGGGGTGGTGCTCCTCGGCATCGGGGTCCTCGGCACCCGCTCACCCGTCGCGCGCGTGGTGGCGCTCGGCACCGGGGTGGTCGGGACCGTCGCGGTGCTCGGGGCGTACCTGTTGCTCGGCGGGTTCTGATCCGACGGCGGGTTCTGGCTGCCAGCCGAACGTTCGTCGGTCGGTCCTGCGAGGATCGATGACGTGCACCTCCTCTCGGTCTTCAGCCTGCGCAACCGGGCCCTCATCGCGCTCGTCACGATCGTGGTCGCGGTCTTCGGCGGCATCGCGCTCTCGAGTCTCAAGCAGGAGCTGATCCCCAGCGTCGAGTTCCCGCAGGTCGCGATCGTCAGCGCCTACCCCGGAGCCACGCCAGAGGTCGTGTCGAACGACGTCTCGACGAAGATCGAGCAGGCGATCCAGGTCGTCCCGGACCTCGAGTCGACCAGTGCGACCTCGTCCACCGGGCAGAGCGTGGTGTCGGCGTCGTTCCAGTACGGATCGAACCTGGCCAGCGCCGAGGACAAGATCCAGACCGCGGTGAACGCGCTGTCGCTGCCCGACTCGGTGCAGACGCAGATCGTCACCGGGTCCTTCGACGACCTGCCGGTGCTGCAGGTCGCGGTCTCGGCGTCCGGCAACCAGGAGCAGCTCGTCGACCGGCTGCAGGCCTCGGCGATCCCCGACCTCGAGAAGCTCGACGGCGTGCGGCAGGCGGACGTCTTCGGCAACCCGGGCCGTCGCGTCGTCATCACGCCGGACCAGGACGAGCTCGCCGCCCGCGGCTTGACCCAGACGGCGATCTCGGACGCGCTCGACGACAACGGCACCCTGATCCCCGGCGGCACCATCACCGAGGACGGCTCGACCCTGTCGGTGCAGACGGGTGAGCGGATCGCTTCGCTCGAGGACATCCGCGCGCTGCCGCTGACGAGCTCGTCGAGTTCTTCGGGCTCGTCGGGCTCGGACGGATCCGGGTCGGGTGCCGCCGACGGGACGACGTCGTCCGGTGACGGCACGGCTGCGGGTGCCGCCGGTACGGGTGCGACCGGCGCCGGTGCGACCGGAAGCGACACGGGTGCGACCGGCACCGGGGCGACCGACACCGCCCCCACCGGTGACGCCGCGACTGGCGGGTCCACGACCGCGGCCACGCCGACGGACACCACCCTGGGTGACGTCGCGAAGGTCGCCATCACCGAGTCGCCGCGCACCTCGATCAGCCGGGTGGACGGCCAGCAGGCCCTGACGATCTCGATCACGAAGACGCAGGAAGCCAACACCGTCGACGTCTCGACGACCGTGCGCGACGCCCTGCCCGGTATCGAGGACAAGATCGAGGGTGACCCCCGCTTCACCGTCGTCTTCGACCAGGCGCCCTACATCCAGCAGTCCATCGACTCCCTCGCCGAAGAAGGCCTGCTCGGGCTCGCCTTCGCGGTGATCGTCATCCTGGTGTTCCTGCTGTCGTGGCGTTCCACGCTCGTCACCGCGATCTCGATCCCGACGTCGGTGCTCCTCGCCGCGATCGGCATGCGCGCCGCCGGGTACACGCTCAACATCATCACGCTGGCGGCCCTCACGATCGCGATCGGCCGCGTGGTCGACGACTCCATCGTCGTCATCGAGAACATCAAGCGGCACATGCTCCCCGGCGTCGACCGCGGCCGTGCCGTGCGGGACGCCGTGCGCGAGGTCGCCGGAGCGGTCACCGCGTCGACGCTGACGACCGTCGCGGTGTTCCTGCCGGTCGCCTTCGTCGCTGAACTCGTGGGGGAGCTGTTCCGACCGTTCGCCGTGACGGTCACCCTGGCGCTCGTCGCGTCGCTGTTCGTCTCGCTCACCATCGTCCCGGTGCTCGCGTACTGGTGGCTGCGCCCGCCGAAGGCGAAGCCGGGCGATGCGACGACGGCAGCGGACTCGGAAGCGGATGCAGCGCCGTCGGCGGGCGTCGCCGGGCACGATCACGACCGGTCCGAGGGCGTGCTCGCCTCCGCCGCGGACCTGCACGACGCCGGAACCGCCGACCGTCTGCGCCGCGTCTACCTGCCGGTGCTCCGGTGGGTCGTCCGGAAGCCGGTCGTCGTCATCCTGCTCGCCGTGATCGTGCTCGGCGGAACGGTGGCCACGCTGCCGTTCGTCACCACGAACTACCTCGGCGACTCCGGGCAGAACACCTTCACGGTCACGCAGGACCTGAAGGCCGGCTCCAGCCTCGCCGTCCAGTCCGAGTCCGCACGCAAGGTCGAGCGGGCACTGCAGGACGTCGACGGCGTCGAGACCGTGCAGACCACCATCGGCACGAGCGGCCAGTCGATCCAGGCGGCGTTCGGCGGGGGCGGCAGCGCCTCGGTGCAGTACGCCGTCACGACCGATGCCGAGGCCGACCAGCCGACGATCCAGGCCGACGCCCGGAAGTCGATCGGTGCGATCGAGGACGTCGGCGAGGTCACCATCGCGTCCTCCGGCGGCGGGTTCGGCGGCAGCAGCGACATCGAGGTCGACGTCACAGCGCCGACCCAGGCGCAGCTCGAGACGGCGTCGCGTCAGGTGCTGAAGACCATGCGGTCGGTCCCGGACACCACGGGCGCCACGAGCAACCTGTCCGCGGCGGAGCCGTTCCTCGCCGTCCGGGTGGACCGCCAGAAGGCCGCGTCACTCGGCCTCACCGAGACGCAGGTGGGTGGCCTCGTCGCCGCAGCGGTCTCGCCACGGGACACCGGCAGCATCGAGATCGACGACGCGACGCTCGACGTCTACATCGCCGACCCCGAGCCGCCGACCACCATCGCCGCACTCCGTGCCCTCGACGTCCCGACGAGCACCGGCACGGTCCCGCTGTCCGACGTCGCCACGGTCGAGGAGTCCGAGGGACCGACAACGGTCACCACGACGAACGCGGCCCGCACCGCCACGATCACCGTGACGCCGGACGCCACGAACCTCGGTGCGGCCGTGCAGTCCGTCACGACCGCCGTCGACGAGCTCGACCTGCCGAAGGGCGCGACCGCCTCGATCGGTGGTGTCGCCGCCAGCCAGTCGTCCGCGTTCTCGCAGCTCGGGCTCGCGGTGCTGGTCGCCGTGCTGATCGTCTACGTGATCATGGTCGCGACGTTCCGGAGCCTGCTCCAGCCGCTGCTGCTGCTCGTGTCGGTGCCGTTCGCGGCGACGGGCGCGATCCTGCTGCAGATCGCATCGGGCGTCCCGATCGGCGTCGCGTCGCTGATCGGTCTGCTCATGCTCGTCGGCATCGTCGTGACGAACGCCATCGTGCTCATCGACCTCGTCAACCAGTACCGACGGCGCGGGTTGCGGGTGCGCGAGGCGTTGATCGAGGGCGCGACACGACGCCTCCGTCCGATCCTGATGACGGCGATGGCGACGATCTTCGCGCTGCTGCCGATGGCGGTCGGGCTGACCGGCAAGTCCGGCTTCATCTCGCAGCCGCTGGCACTGGTCGTGATCGGTGGCCTGGTGTCCTCGACGCTGCTGACGCTCGTGGTGCTGCCGGCGCTGTACTTCGTGGTCGAGCGGGCTCGCGAACGCAACGACGACCGGATCGCCGCGGGGAAGACCCGGAAGCAGGCGCGCGCCGAGCGACGCCAGGAACGCGTGGAGCTCCGGCGGGAACGGCAGCGGCGACGGGCGGCGCGTTCCGGCAGCGCTGCCTAGCGGCGGTACTCGGCGTCGATGGCGGCGAGGGGCGAGACGACGACACGCTCGGTCCGCTCCTCGCGCTCGACCGCTCGGAACCACGACACGAGCACCAGGGTCAGCGTCACGAGGAACACCACGGCGGCGCCCTGCGACACGACGGCCAGCTGCCCGGTGACCGAGGCGTACCCGCCGAAGGCCACCGCGGCGACGAACGACAGCCCGAGCAGCAGCTCCCCGAACGTCTGCAGCGCCGGGCGGTCCCAGCGGGTCGCAGCGGCGCGGGCAGGGCGGGTCGAGGTGTCGGTCACCCCCGAAGTCTGCGGCCGGGGGCTCGACAGCGGCAGTCCCGACTCCGGGTGGCACCCACCCGGGGCACGCGGCCGGTCGCCTTGCGAGGCCAGCCGGTCAGCTCGCGTGGTCAGCCGGTCAGCTCGCGCGGTCAGCCCAGCTGCGTCCGCAGGAACGTGGCCACGCGGCGGCTCATCGCCTCGTCGAGCTGGGCGATCGAGTGTGCCGTGCCCTCGACCGCCACGAACGTCACCGGGACGTCGTGGGACCGGAGCGTCGCGGCGAACTCCTGCGACTCCCACATCGGGATGAACTCGTCGGTGGAGTGCCCGATGAAGAACGGAGCGGTGTCCGAGGTGACGTGGAACTCCGGCGACGCCCGGGTGGCCGCCGGGCACCTGGCGTACGACCGGCACCCCAGGTAGAGCAGCTGCTTGCGCTGGAAGGCCGCCGAGACCCCGTCGGGCTCGGTGGACCGGGTGGTCAGGTTCGTCGGCCCGCTCAGGTCGACCACGGCACGGATCCGGTCGCCGTCGGCGTACGCGGCGGAGTCGTGGTCGGTGACCGCGAGCATCGCGGCGAGGTTGCCGCCGGCGCTCCCGCCGAACACGCCCACGCGCTGGGAGTCGACGTCGTAGGTCTCGAGCGTCGCCGGACGGAACACGTAGTCGAGCGCACGGCGGACGTCGTCGAGCCCGGCCGGGAACGGGTCGGTCGGCGCCAGGCGGTAGTCGACGTTGAACGTCACGAAGCCCTCGGATGCCAGGTACTTGCACACGGACCGGTAGGCGGCGGTCGCCTTGTCACCGTGCGACCAGCTGCCGCCGTGGATCATCAGGACCGCCGGGCGTCCGGTGGTGGCCCCGACCGCTCGGGCATCGGGGTCGGCGGTGGCCGACGGCGTCGCGGTGGGGGTCGCCGTCGTCGCGGGGTCGCTGTCGGCCGGCAGGCACACGTCGAGGCGCTGCAGCGGATCGGTGCCGTAGGGCACGTCCGCCACCACGTCGATGCCGTGGTACCGCAGCGACAGCGGGTAGATGATGCTGTCCGCGGTCACCGTGGCGTTCTCGTCGCCGACCGGGTCCGTGCTGCAGGACGCCATCGCGCCGAGCGCCACGACCGCGGCGACGAGCGCGAGCACTGAGCGGCGGCCGGACTTCATCACGTCAACGCTAGCCGCACCGGCGGCCGCCCACGTCACCCGAGCGGACGATCAGCGGCAGTGCGAGGATGAGCACGGCAGCCGCCGACCGGAGCACCGCAGGAGGACCCGTGAGCAGTCGCAAGGCCTGGAACGCCGATCCCGAACCACTGCTCCGCGTCGAACCCGGGTTCCGCCTCGACCAGGTGGACCCGGACGACACCCCGGGCTTCCCCGGTCGCAAGATCGACGGCCTCGAAGCCCTCGCCGCCGGCGCCTCCCGTCTCGCCGCCCTGCAGGAGCGCCTGTACGCGGCGTCGACCGCCGGTGACGAGCGCCGGGTGCTGCTCGTACTGCAGGCCATGGACACCGCGGGCAAGGGCGGCATCGTCTCGCACGTCGTCGGTGCGGTCGACCCGAACGGGGTGCGCTACGCCGGCTTCAAGGCCCCGACGGCCGAGGAGCGCGAGCACGACTTCCTCTGGCGCATCGAACGACAGCTCCCCGCGGCCGGACAGCTCGGCGTGTTCGACCGCTCGCACTACGAGGACGTGCTCGCACAACGGGTCCGTGGGCTCGCCGCACCGGACGAGATCGAACGCCGGTACGGCGCGATCACCGCCTTCGAGGACGGCCTCGCCGCCGCCGACACGACCATCGTCAAGGTGATGCTGCACATCTCGAAGGACGAACAGCGCGAGCGCCTCGGCGACCGGCTCGACCGCCCCGACAAACACTGGAAGTTCAACCCGGCCGACATCGACGACCGCCTGCTCTGGGACCGCTACCAGCAGGCGTACCAGATCGCCCTCGACCGCACCTCGACCCCGCAGGCTCCCTGGTACGTGGTGCCCGCGAACCGCAAGTGGTACGCCCGCCTCGCCGTGCAGCAGCTCCTGCTCCGGGCGCTGGAGGACATGCAGCTGTCCTGGCCGAAGGCCGACTTCGACGTCGCCGAGCAGCGTCGTCGGCTCGCGGAGTCCTGAGCGCGCGACCACCGGACTGGAGGCCCGTCCCGCGCCCGGCACGCCGCCGCCGGACCGCGCGGGGCTGGCGTCAGGGCACCGGCTCGCGTAGACTCGCTCGGTCGGCCTTCGACGTCGTGACATTGTGATCACGGAAATTCTGCTGGGTGTGTGTTGCTCGAGGGCTGGAATCACGTCGACTCGCGACGGGATGAACCCCCTCTCCGCAAGCAGCCCCCGCCGATGTCGCTGTCGGGCGCTGCGGTACGTTGCGCACCCGAGAAAGCAGCCATGGCCCCGTACAACAAGGGCGGCGCGGACAACCGCGCCTCCGACCGCGTCCGCCACCCGAACGGCACCCCCGCCGCCCGCAGCAGCAAGCACCGCGGGTTCCGCGCCGCCGACCCGTCGCAGCCCCGCCAGAAGCAGCGCTGGGATGCCGAGGAGCGTCGCGGCCGCTCGTCGCAGGGCGAGCGTCCGGCCCGCCCGAACTGGGAGCCGCGTGACAGCGGCGGGCAGCGTCGCCCCGACCGCGATGACCGTGGCGGCCGCGGCTTCAACCGTGATGACCGCGCCCCGCGTCGCTTCGATCGTGACGACCGCGCGCCCCGTCGTGACAACGACGACCGTCCGCGTCGTTCGTTCGACCGCGATGACCGAGCACCGCGTCGCTTCGACCGTGACGACCGTGCACCGCGCTCGTTCAACCGCGATGACCGTGCGCCCCGTCGTGACAACGACGACCGTCCGCGTCGCTTCGACCGTGACGCTCCCTACTCGCACGGCCGTCCCGACGCTCCGCAAGCTCCGCGTCGCGCCGGAACCGGCTCGCAGGGGCCCAGCGCTCCGCGCAGCTTCAACCGTGACGACCGTGCGCCGCGTCGTGACAACGACGACCGTTCGCGTCGCTTCGACCGTGACGACCGTGCACCGCGCTCGTTCAACCGCGATGACCGAGCGCCCCGTCGTGACAACGACGACCGCCCCCGTCGTTCGTTCGACCGCGACGACCGTGCGCCCCGTCGTGACAACGACGACCGCCCGCGTCGCTCGTTCGACCGCGACGACCGCGCCCCGCGTAAGTTCGACCGTGACGACCGCGCCCCGCGCAAGTTCGACCGCGACGACCGCACCGACCGCGCCCCGCGCCGCTCGTTCGACGAGCCCGAGCGCGGCAAGTTCGTGCCGGCCGACGACGTCAAGCTCGAGAAGCTCCAGGCCGAGGCCACCATCGCGGCCGACGTCGAGGGCGTGACCTTCGGCGACCTGGGCATCGGCGGCAACATCTCCCGCGCCCTGCAGGAGCTCGGCGCCTCGAGCCCGTTCCCGATCCAGGCGGCGACGATCCCCGACGTGCTCGCCGGCAAGGACGTCCTCGGTCGCGGCCGCACCGGCTCCGGCAAGACCATCGCCTTCGGTGCGCCGCTGGTCGAGAAGCTCATGGAGCACGGCGGCGGCACCAAGCGCAAGATGGGCCGCGCTCCGCGTGCGCTCATCCTCGCGCCGACCCGTGAGCTCGCCCTGCAGATCGACCGCACCGTGCAGCCCATCGCGCGTTCGGTCGGCCTGTTCACGACGCAGATCTACGGCGGCGTGCCCTACGGCCGTCAGGAGGGCGCGCTCGAGCGCGGCGTCGACATCATCGTCGGCACCCCCGGTCGTGTGCAGGACCTCATGAACAAGGGGAAGCTCGACCTCAGCGAGGTCATCATCTCCGTGCTCGACGAGGCCGACCACATGTGCGACCTCGGGTTCCTCGAGCCGGTGCAGGAGATCCTCTCCGCCACGGCCGAGGTCACCCCGCAGGGCAACCGCGCGCAGAAGCTGCTGTTCAGCGCGACGCTCGACACCCAGGTCGCGGCGCTCGTCGAGCAGTTCCTGCACGAGCCGAGCGTGCACGAGGTCGCGGGTGAGGACCAGGCGTCCTCGACCATCGACCACCGCGTGCTCGTGGTCGAGCAGCGCGAGAAGGACCGTCTCCTCGAGGAGCTGGTCGCCGGCGACGGCAAGACCATCGTCTTCGCCCGGACCCGCGCCTACGCCGAGCGTCTGGCCGACCAGTTCGAGGACGCCGGCATCCGCGCGACCTCGCTCCACGGCGACCTGAACCAGTCGCGCCGCACGCGCAACCTGCAGCTGCTCACGAGCGGCCGGGTGAACGTGCTCGTCGCCACCGACGTCGCCGCCCGCGGCATCCACGTCGACGACGTCTCGCTCGTCGTGCAGGCGGACGCCCCGGACGACTACAAGGCGTACATGCACCGCTCCGGCCGCACGGGTCGTGCCGGCAAGGAGGGCACGGTCGTGACGATCGTTCCGCGTGGCCGCATCCGCAAGATCGAGGGCATCCTCGAGCGCGCCGAGATCGAGGCGGACCTGGTGCAGGCCGCACCCGGTGACGGCATCGTGTCGGAGCTCGCCGCGCGCTAGTCGCGACCACACGACGGACGGGAGGTGGGCCCCACCCGCCGGTACCGGCGTGACGCGCCAGCGGCATGACGGCCGTGACGGGAGGTGGGCCCCACCCGCCGGTACCGGCGTGACGCGCCAGCGGCATGACGGCCGTGACGGGAGGGACGGTACCAGCTGGTACCGGGCCTCCCGTCCGTCACATGGTGAGCACCGATGGTCGGGTCGCGACGTCGGACCCGACCATTGCTGCTCACGAAGCGGCCGAGCGACCGACCGCGCGCGCTCAGCGGTTGAAGAACAGCAGCCCGCGCACGAAGCCGGCCTGCCCGGCGTGCTGCGTGCAGTCGTCCAGGATGCTCACGAGTCGCGCGCCGGCCGTCACGGGCGGGTCCCACGCGTCGTCGACGACGGGGTCGAGGTCGTCCGGGCCGAGCGTGCCGAGGTACGCGACCGTGCGCTCGTGCACCGCGCGCAGGTACCCGGTGAGCAGCTCGGCAGAGGCCCGCACCCGCCCGACGTCGTCGCGGGACATGCCGTACCCGAGCGCCTCGGCCGGGAACGGCAGCCCGAACCGGTCGTACCAGCCGTCCGCCGTCCAGACCTGCTCGGAGCCGGCGAGCTCCGCGATCTGCACGTCCTGGCCACGGGCGATGTGCCACGCGAGCCACGCGAGGGTGTTCGCCCCGGCGGCCGGTCGTGTCGCGAGCTGGTCTTCGGAGAGCCCGTCGACGGCCCGCTCGACCGTCTCGGGGACGCGGGAGAACGCTTCGATGAGGAGTTCAGAGGGGGTCATGGCGCTCACGCTACGCGCGGACCGTGACACCCGCTGTCACACGGCGGCGCTGCGGCGGTGGCGCTCCAGGGCGGCACCGAGCCCCTCGAAGGCGGCGGCGACCACGGCGCGGTCCGACGGTGCGACGACCTGCCGGAACGCGTCGGAGTAGACGGCGCCGACCTCGTGGGCGACCGCCGTGCCCGACGGCGTGAGGTGCAGCAGCACGCTCCGGCGGTCCTCCGGGTTCGGGCGACGCTCGAGGTGTCCGTGCTTCTCGAGCCGGTCGATCAGCGACGTCATCGCACCGGTGGTGAGTTCGAGGTACTCGCCGGCCTGCTTCGGGGTCACGCCGTGGCCGTCGGCGGCGCTGAGGAAGAACACGAAGCGGGTGTCCGTGGCGTTCAGCCCGCGGATCGTGCTCTCGTGGTGCAGGACGCGCGCGTGCTGCGTCTGGAGCACCCGGAAGGCGGTGAGCAGTCGCGGCAGGTCGGCGTCGCGGTCCGTGTCGGCGGTGACGGGGTCGAGCGCCGTGACGTCGGGCGACACCGGTGCCGGCGGCGTGGTGGGGGCGACGCGCGCCGCGGGGACGGCAGGTGCGTGCGGGGGGAGGACGACCGGGTCGGTGTCCGTCATGGGAGCTCTTCTCGGGTACAGGTTGGGAACTTCAGTCAACAAGTAACTCACTCGTCAAGATACCCCCATCAGTGGGGACACCTCAGGTCTTGTGAGCTGCTCGAGGGCCAAGTAGCTTGATCGTCGTACCACCTCGGCACGTAGCGCGACCAACCACCGCGGGCCCGTCCGAACCACCGATCAGATCTCTTCCTCACGGAGTCCAACCATGTCTCGTGTCACGCCTCGTGCTGCCCGCCTCGCCGCCTGGATCGCCATCCCCGCCGCCCTCGTCGCCTCGGGGGTCGTCGTCTCGACGGCCTCGTACGCGGCCTTCTCCTCGACCACCGTCAACCCGACGAACAACTGGACGGCCGGCAGTGTCGCCCTGTCCGACGACGACAACAACACCGCGCTGTTCACGGCGAACAACCTGAAGCCCGGCTCGACCGGTGCGAACTGCATCGCGGTGACCTCGACCGGTTCGCTGCCCTCGGCCGTGAAGCTCTACGGCACGAACGTCTCGACCACGAAGGACCTGGCGGCGAACGTCAACCTGACCATCGAGCAGGGCACCGGCGGCGGCTTCGGCTCCTGCTCCGGTTTCACCCCGGCCGCCACGGGTGGCTCGCTCTACAGCGGCACCGTCGCGGGCTTCGGCGCCGCCTCGACCAACTACGCGACCGGCGTCGGCACCTGGGCCCCGACCGGCACCGCGTCCGAGACGCGCGTCTACCGCGTCACCTACACGGTCTCGAGCACCGCCCCGAACACCGTGCAGGGCGGCACCGCAGCCCTCGGCTTCACCTGGGAGGCCCAGAACAGCTGAGTCGGGACCGGGGCCGAACCAGCCCCGTCCGTTCCCTCCCCGCAACGCGCCCCCGGTCGAAGGCAGTCATGAGCAGCATCGCAGTGCACGGTGGTCCCGCACCGCACGCAGCGGTCCGTGACGCCGTCGACTGGGGGCGCGTCGTCGTCGCCACCCTCGCCCGGGGTGTGGTCGCGACGCTGCTCGGGCTCGCGCTCTGGGCGGCCGCGCCGGCGCTCATCGGGTGGCAACCGACCACCGTGATGACCGGCTCGATGGAGCCGCGGATCGTCCCCGGTGACGTGGTCGTCTCGCGTCCGGTCGGCTCGGGCGAGATCGCGACGGGCAAGGTCCTGCTGGCCGACGACCCGGATCAGCCGGACCACCTGCGCATGCACCGCTACGTCGAGGACGGCCCGCGCGGCACCATGGTCACGAAGGGCGACGCCAACCCCCAGCAGGACTCCACGCCGATCGAGCGCTCCGCCGTGCACGGCGTCGCCTTCCTGCGCATCCCGTTCATCGGGACGCCGATCCGGTGGATCAGCGCCGGGGAGTGGGGCCTGGTCGCGATGCTCGCGCTCGGCCTGACCGCGGTGCTCGCGCTCTGCACGATCGACGGGTCGCTCCGGCGGTTCGTCGAGGCCGACGACGACACCGACGGCGCAGCCGGTGATCCGGACGACGCGGCTGGTCCGGATGACGCCGCCGGTCCGGCAGACGGTGCCGAAGATGGCCGGGAGGCGCGGGACGGCACCGCCACGGGCCTCCAGACCGCTTCGTCCACCGTCCTCACCCGTCGCGCGTCGCGTCGACGAGCGCGTCGCGTGCGGCGGCTTCGCCGCGTCAGCGGGGGCGCCGCGGTGCTCGTGCTCGCTGCGGCCGCCGGCGTCCTGCTGCCCGGAGCGGCGGACGCGGCCCCGTGGTCACGGACCACCGTCGCACCGACGGCGACCTTCTCGGCGGGCACGGCGACCCCCGCCACCGCGCTGACCTGCACCCCGAACGGTGACGGCTCGGTCAACATCGGCTTCACGTACAACGGGCCGCCCGCGACGTCCTTCTCGGTGCTCAACACGAACGCGAACACGATCGCGGCGACCGGACCGGCGGGCAGCACGGCGCCGATCCGGGTCACGGGCAGCGGCATCCTGACCCTCGGTGCGGTCGTCACCGTGAAGATCCGCACCAACTGGGCAGGTTCCTGGCACGTTGACAGCACGGCGACAGCGCGCATCCAGACCGCGCTCGTCGGCACGAACCTGAGCTGCGCGAACTGACGCCTGATCCGTTGTCCACAGGGCACCGCGAGGTGTCCGGGGATGTCCCCGGCCGGCGTTACCGTGGCCGCATGCGGATCCTGCACACCGGCGACTGGCACCTCGGTCGCACACTGCTGGGTGCCGACCTGCTCGAGCACCAGGCCGCGTTCACCGACTGGCTCGTCGACCTCGCCCGCGAACGGGCGGTCGACCTCGTCGTCATCGCCGGCGACGTCTACGACCGCGCGATCCCGCCGGTGGACGCCGTCCGCATGCTCTCCCGCGTGCTCGAGCGCCTCGCCGAGACCACCACGGTGGTCCTCACGCCGGGCAACCACGACTCCGCCGCGCGGCTCGGCTTCGGGGCCGGCGTGATGGGGCAGCGCGTGCGCATCCTCGCCGAGCCCGGACACGTGGCCGATCCGGTGCTCGTGACCGACGAGGACGGCCCGGTGGCCGTGTACGGCATCCCGTACCTGCACCCCGACCTCACGCGGTACGCCCTGGCGGCGGTCCCCGACGAACCCCTCGCCCGCTCACACCACGCCGTCGTGCACGCCGCCACCGAACGGATCCGCGCCGACCTCGAGACGCGGGCCGGCACCCGGAGCGTCGTCGTCGCACACGCCTTCGTCGGGGGCGCCGACCCGAGCGACAGCGAGCAGGACATCCGCGTCGGCGGGGTCGACCGTGTGGCCGAGTCCGTGTTCGACGGGTTCGACTACGTCGCCCTCGGGCACCTGCACGGCCCGCAGCGCGTCGGCGACGACGACCGGATCCGGTACGCCGGGTCCCCGCTGGCGTTCTCGTTCGGCGAGCGGCACCAGCGGAAGTCCGTGACCATCGCCGACCTCGACGCGGTGGGTGCCGTCACTGTCGAGCTCGTACCGACCCCGGTGCCGCGGCGGCTCGTCGACGTCCGGGGCAGCATCGACGCCATCGAGTCCGGGGAGTTCCGGGCCGATGCCGACGCCTGGGTCCGCGTCGCGGTGACCGACACCGTGCACCCGGAACGCATGTACGCCCGCGTGAAGGACCTCTTCCCGCACGCCCTGGCGATCACGCACGAGCCGGCGGACCGGCCGGCCGCCACCGCCGCGCGGGCCGTCACCGCCACGTCCGACCCGGTCGAGGTCGCCGGCGACTTCGTGGCCTTCGCCACCGGCGGGTTGCCCGACGACGACGAACGGGCGGTGCTGACCGAGGCGTACGAGGCCGCGGCGTTCGCCCTGCAGCGCGAGGGGGACCGCTGATGTACCTGCACCGACTCGAACTGCGCGCCATCGGGCCGTACCCCGACCTCGTGACGATCGACTTCGCGGCGCTGGCCGCGTCCGGGGTCTTCCTGCTCGAGGGGCCGACCGGTTCCGGCAAGTCGACGATCATCGACGCCGTCGTGTTCGCCCTGTACGGCGGACTCGCCGGTTCCGACGCCAGTTCCGACCGGCTGCACAGCCAGCACGCCGACCCCGCGGTCGAACCGTTCGTCGAGCTCGTGTTCGAGACCGGTGCAGGCATGTTCCGGGTCCGGCGCACCCCGCAGTACGACCGCCCGAAGCAGCGGGGGACCGGCACGGTGAAGCAGCAGGCGTCCGTGCAGCTGTTCCGACTCGCCGCGCCCACCGACGTCGCCGGCGAACCCATGTCGTCCCGCATCCCCGAGGTCGGGGTCGAGATCGCCCGGATCGTCGGGCTCGACCGCGCGCAGTTCCTGCAGACCGTGGTGCTGCCGCAGGGTGAGTTCGCACGGTTCCTCCGCTCCCCGGGTGAAGACCGCCGGAAGCTCCTGCAGTCGCTGTTCGGCACCCAGGTCTACGACCGCACCGCCGACGAACTCGCCGCTCGCCGCCGAGCCGTGCAGGCCGAGGTCGAGGGAGCCGACGACCGCGTCCGCGACGCCCTGGCCCGGTTCGCGCAGGCGGCGGACCTCGCCGATGCCGACGAGTCCGTCGTCCCCGACACGGTGGCGTTCCTCCGCGCGACGGCCGACGCAGCCGGGGCAGCCCGGACGGCTGCGGCTGCCGCTGCGACGGCGGCGACCGAGCACGAACGATCGGTGACGGCCCGTGCGGCCGCCCTCGAGCGACGAGCGGCGCTGCTGCGGCGGCAGGCGCTCCTCGACGAAGACGCCCCGGCGATCGAGCAGGCACGGGCCGCGGTCGCGACGGCCGATCGCGCCGCCCGGGTCGCCGCGGTGGCCGACGGCCTCGACGCCGCAACCGTACGGGCGGACGACACCGCCGCGGCAGCGGCCCGGCTGCGCGACCAGCACGCGCTCTCCGCCGTCGACGCAGAGCAGATCGTCCGGCGCCGCGACACGCTGACCGACGCCCTGTCCGACGTCCGGCACCTCGTCGCGGTCGAGGCCGAAGCGGATGCCAGGCGCACCGCGATCGCCGAGGCCACCGCGACCGCATCGCGACTCACCGACGACCTCGCCGCCCTCGACACCGCGCTCGAGGCACGGCCGTCGGAACGAGCACGGATCGTCGAGGCCGCCCGGACCGCCTCGGCGACCGCTGCCGACGCCGACGCCGCCGCGCACGAGGTCGCTCGGGTGCAGTCGCTCCGTGCCGACCTGGCCGCGCGCGACCGCGCCGAGCAGCGCGTCGCCGATGCCGAACGCATCGTGACCGATGCCCGCCGTCGGGCCACCGAGGCGCTCGATGCCGAACGTTCCCTGCGCGAGCGCCGGATCGCCGGGCTCGCCGGAGAGCTCGGTGCCGCGCTGACCCCCGGCGACCCGTGCCCGGTCTGCGGGTCGACCGCGCACCCGTCGGTGGCCGCGCCGCAGGACGACCACCCGACGATCCAAGCGGTGGAGTCCGCGGGCGACGCCACGCGTCGGGCCGACCAGCAGCTCGCCGACGCCGCGGCCGACCTGGCCGTCGAACGTGCGGAGCACCTCCGACTGACCGGCGTCGTCGGCACGGTCGACACCATCGCCCTCGACGCGATGGCGGTGGCCGCCGACGAGCGGGTCCGAGCGGCGCACGACGCTGCGGCGCTGGTGCTGGAGCACGAGCGCGAGCGGACGGCGCACGACACCGCGACCCGGGCGCTCGAGCGTGAGCGGAACGATCTCGACGCCCGGCGCACGGTGCTCGCGTCAACCGCGGCCTCCGATGCCGAGCGGCTCGAGGCCGACCTGCGATCGGTGCACGAGGCGATCGACCGGCTCGGAGCACTGCTCGACAGCGACGACGGCAGCGCCCCTGTCTCGCTCCGTGCCGTGGTCGACGAGCTCGACGGGCGGCTGACGGTGCTCCGCGCCGTCGCCGAGGCCGACGACCGTGCGGCGGCCGCGGCCCGAGCCCGCGACGAGCGCAGCGCCGAGGTGGCCCGGGTCCTCGACGTGCAGGCCTTCCCCGACGTCGATGCCGCACGCGCCGGCTTGCTCGACCCCGACACCGTCGCGCGCTTCCGCAGCAGCATCAGCGCAGCCGAGGCCGAACGCGCCGTCGTGCGGGCAGGGCTCGACGACCCCGCGGTGGTGCAGGCCGCCGACGACGATCCGGAGCAGCTCGACGTGCCGGCGGCGCAGGCCGAACGGGTCCGCGCGACGGCCGAGCTCGACGAAGCCATCCGGCTCGCGGTGACCGCAGCGCACCGCGCCGAGGCCGTCGAGCAGTGTGCGACCGAGGTCGACCGCACCGTCCGTGCGCGACAGGAGACCTCGGCCCGCAGCCGCGCCGTCGTCCGGCTCGCCGACGTCGCGAACGGCGTGGCTTCGGTCAACCCGACAGGCATCACGCTCGGCACCTACGTGCTCATGCGGCGCTTCGAGGACGTCGTGGCGGCGGCGAACGACCGGTTGCGCGGCATGCTCGCCGGGCGGTTCACCATCGAGACCTCCGACGAACGGGAATCCGGGTCACGGTCGCGACGGACGGGGCTCGCCCTCGCCGTGCACGACCACACGACCGACACCGTCCGTGACCCCCGCAGCCTGTCGGGCGGCGAGACGTTCACCGTGTCACTGTGCCTGGCGCTCGGGCTGGCCGACGTCGTGCAGGCCGAGGCCGGCGGGGTGTCGCTCGGCACGCTCTTCGTCGACGAGGGGTTCGGCACACTCGACCCCGAGACCCTCGACGACGTCATCGGGCAGCTGTCCCGACTGACCGCGGGCGGGCGACAGGTCGGGATCGTCAGCCACGTCGAAGAACTCAAGCAGCGGATCCCGGAGCGGATCGCCGTGCGCCGCACCCCGACCGGCGGGTCGCGGGTGACGACCACGGTCTGACCAGACCAGACCAGACGCTACGGGGTCGGCGTGGCCCCCACCGTGCCGTCCGGCGGCGGCAGGATGTCCGCTGCGATCCACGGGAACACCCACTGGAACAGCACGAACACGATCGCCGCGAGCAGGACCAGCAGCTCGAGCACCTTCAGGGCGGTGGGGCCGGGCAGCAGCCGCCAGACCAGGGGGAAGATCACTTGGCCGTCTCCGAGAGTTCCTTCGGGGTGCCCTCGGACGCGGGCATCCAGTAGTCGAGCTTCGCGTGCGTCACGTACCGCTCCGCCGCCGACCACATCGGGTGGCAGGCGGTCAGCGTGAGCCAGCGGTCCTGGGCGGTCGGTTCCACGCCGGGCTTGTTCGGCACCGGCGCGATCGTCTCGATCTTGTCGGGCGTGACGATCTGGCTGTCGGTGACCTTGTAGACGTACCAGACGTCGAACTTCGTCTTCGCGTCGGTGACCCGGACCACGACCGAGTCGCCCTTCTTCAGCTCCGCGATCTGGTTGAGGGGTTTGCCGTAGGTGACCCGGTGTCCGGCGACGGCGAAGTTGCCGGGTGCACCGGGCATCGCGGTGCCCTGGTAGTGCCCGAGCCCGATGGTGTTGAGGACCTTCTCACGATCCGTGCCCTCGCCGATCGGCCGGTTGTAGTCGTTGCCGAACCGGGGGATCTGCATCGTCCCGAACACGTCCGACAACGCCGGCGGTTCGTCCAGCACGGGTGCGGTGCCGCGGTGCTCGGTGCCCTCGACCTTCGGGGTCTTGACCTGGTCGAGGCCCTGCACGAGCTTCGTCTGCTCGTTCACGGCGACCACGTCGGTCCACCACGCCGTCCACACGACGTACAGGCCGGTGCCGGCGCCCGCGATGATGAGCAACTCGGCGATGAGCGACACGATCGCGCCGCCGACCGTCTGGCGTCTGCGCGGGGAACGCCGGGACCGCGAGCCGGCTTCGTCGTCCCGTGCGCTGCGGCGCGACGGGATGGTGTCGTGTGCGGTCACGGGGCTCCTGATCGGCTGGGTGGTCGGACAGGTCTATCAGATCACGACGACAGGCCGGTGACGACGTTCTCCCCACCCCCGTTAACGTGGGGGCATGGAGTACCGGATCCGCCCCTTCCGCACCGAGGACACCGACGCGGTCGTCGCACTGTGGGAATCCTGCGGGCTCGTCCGCCCCTGGAACGACCCCCGGCGCGACATCGAGCGCAAGCTGACCGTCCAGCCCGAGCTCTTCCTGGTCGCCGAGCCGGACGGCACCGACGGCGATGACACAGACACCGCCGACACCGACGTGGTCGCCGCGGGCATGGCCGGCTTCGACGGGCACCGCGGCTGGGTGAACTACCTCGCCGTGCGCCCGGACCTGCAGGGCTCCGGCCTCGGTCGCACCCTGATGGCCGAGTTCGAGCGGCTCCTGACCGACCTCGGCTGCCCGAAGCTCAACCTGCAGGTGCGTGCGGGCAACGAGCAGGTGCTCGGGTTCTACGCGTCCCTCGGCTACACCGACGACCGCACGGTCTCGCTCGGCAAGCGCCTCATCCCCGACGCCTGACCGCGCCGCGCGCTACGCCAGCGCCAGCGCCACCGACGCGACGAACGCCAGCACGATGCCGATCCACTGCTGCGCGGTCAACCGTTCCCGGAGCACCACGCCGGCCAGCACCACCGTGCCGATCGGGTAGAGCGCGTTGAGCACACTCACGACGGGCAGGGTCGCCGGGTCGTCGCTGCTGTGCAGCCCCGCCTGGATGAAGACGTTCGCCATGGCGTCGAAGACGCCGCACACGGCCACGGTGACCAGCAGCCGCGGACCCCATGCGCGACCCGACCGAGGCTCGCGGACGGCGGCAGCCCCGTCGGAGCGGGCCGTCGCCGTCGGGGCGTGCACCGGGCCTCCCGTCCGGAGCACGACGACGATCGCCGCCGCGCCCAGCAGCACCGCCTGCAGCACCCGCGCGACCACGAGGGGTGCGACGCCCGAGTCCGACGGCGTCATGTCGTAGGCCAGCACGATCCCGCCGAAGCCGCACCCGGCGACGGCGGCGGCGACCACGCCTCGGGCGGTCAGCCGTGCGCCCGAGGCGTTCCGGACCACCGCGACCAGGACCACCGCGACGACCGCGACCACGAGCGCCCCGGTGGCCACCGGTGACAGCACCGTGCCGCGGAGCACCGCGACGAGCACCGGCACGACGGCTGCGAACACGGCGGTGACGGGGGAGAGCACGCTCATCGGCCCGATCGCGAGTGCCGCGTAGAGCAGCAGCACCCCGACGCCGCCCGAGAGCCCCGCGACCGCACCCCAGACCGCGGCCGGCCACGAGAACACGCCACCGAGGACCAATAGGCCGACCAGCAACGGGACGACCCCGATCGCGGCCGCCACCGCGGCGACGACGACCGGCCGGACCCGGCGCGAGGCGAGGCCGCCCAGGAAGTCGGCGAACCCGTAGACGATCGCGCCGGACAGGCCGAACAGGACGGTGAGCACGGCTCCCATCCTGCCCCGCGCGGTAGCCTGCGGTGCGTGAGTGTTCCCTACCAGCGCCTGCCCCGGATCGACGCGCGCTGGAGGTGGTGGCGGCCGCTCGTGGCGCTCGCGTTCCTGGCGGGGTGGTACCTCGTGTCGCAGATCCTGATCACGGTCGCCTACTTCATCCCGGTCGCCGCGGTCGGGGGTGCGTCCGGGCTGTACGGCCTGCTCGACGACCTGCAGAGCGGTGCCCTCGACCCGACCGATCCGTTGACCCTCTCGCTGACCCTGGTGTCGCTCGTGGTCCTGCTGCCGGGGATCCTGCTCGCCGTGAAGATCGCGCGGATCGGACCGGCCGGCATCCTGTCGTCGACGCGCTTCCGGGTCCGGTGGGCCTGGACGGCGTGGTGTCTGCTGCCGACGCTCGTCATCGCCGCGGTCATGTTCGTCGTCCAGACCGGCCTGTTCTGGGACGGCGGGATGATCACGACCGACGGCGGCTTCGCCTGGAACCACGACGCGATCGGCCAGTCGACGGTCTCCCTCGGCACCCTCACCCTGACGATCGTCCTCGTCGTCCTGCTCGTCCCGTTCCAGGGCGCTGCCGAGGAGTACATCTTCCGCGGCTTCCTCATGCAGACCGTCGCGTCGTGGATCCCGCGTCGCGTCGGCACGATCATCGCCGTGGCGGTCTCGACGGTCGTCTTCGCGGTGCTGCACATCCCGAACGGCTACAACGTCTGGGGCATCCTCGACGTCGGCTCGTTCGGCCTGATCGCGGCGATCATCGTCCTCCGGACCGGCGGGCTCGAGGCCACGGTCCTGCAGCACGCCTTCAACAACATCATGATCTTCGTGCTGCAGGCGCCCGGTTGGTCGAAGGTCGACCTGACCTCGTCGGACGCGAACGGCACGTGGCAGGGGACCCTCGTCACCCTCGGCACGTCGCTCGCGTTCTGGGCCATGGTCGAGTTCCTGGCGTGGTGGCGGAAGCTGGACCGCCGGTTCGCCGGGCACGAGGCACCCCGGTTCCGCGGTGTGACCCCGGCCTGGGCGAGCGGCGTTCGCTGGACCCGGCCTGGAGGCACGGGCTGGGCGACCACGCCGGCCCGCGCCGACGACGTGGCCGGTTCCGACCACCGTGCCGACTCCGGCACGGACGGTGCTGTGGACAGTGCGGTGGGTGTCGCCGGTCGCCCGTAGGCTCGTGGCATGAGCACCACGCCCGCGCCCGCTGCCGTGTCTGCTCCCGCTGCCGTGTCCGCACCCCGTGCCGCTGCGCTCGACGTGCTGCACCGCGTGTGGGGCTACGACGCCTTCCGTGGTGAGCAGGCGGCCATCATCGACCAGGTGGTGGCCGGTGGCGACGCCCTCGTGCTCATGCCGACCGGTGGCGGCAAGTCCCTGTGCTACCAGGTGCCCTCGCTCGTCCGTGACGGCGTCGGGGTCGTGGTGTCGCCGCTCATCGCCCTCATGCAGGACCAGGTCGACGCCCTGGCGGCGAACGGGGTCCGGGCCGCGTTCCTCAACTCCACGCAGGGCCCCGACGAACGGTCCCGGGTCGAGCGTGCCGTGGTGCAGGGCGAGGTCGACATGCTCTACCTCGCGCCCGAACGGCTCCGGCTCGAGTCCACCCGAGCGCTCCTCGACCGGGCGCGCGTCTCGCTGTTCGCCATCGACGAGGCACACTGCGTCGCCCAGTGGGGTCACGACTTCCGCCCGGACTACCTCGAGCTGAGCGTCCTGCACGAGCGGTGGCCGACGGTGCCGCGCATCGCCCTGACCGCCACCGCGACGCCGCAGACCCACCGCGAGATCTCCGCCCGGCTCGGCCTCGACGACGCCGCGCACTTCGTCGCCGACTTCGACCGGCCGAACATCCAGTACCGCATCGAGCCGAAGACCGGCGCGCTGCAGCAGCTGCTCACCTTCATCCGCACGGAGCACAGCGGCGACGCCGGCATCGTGTACTGCCTGTCCCGCAACTCCGTCGAGCGCACCGCGACGGCCCTGGCCGAGCAGGGGATCAACGCCCTGCCGTACCACGCGGGCCTCGACGCCCGGGTGCGTGCCCGCAACCAGTCGACGTTCCTGCGCGAGGACGGTGTCGTCATGGTGGCGACCATCGCGTTCGGCATGGGCATCGACAAGCCCGACGTCCGGTTCGTGGCGCACCTCGACCTGCCGAAGTCGGTCGAGGGGTACTACCAGGAAACGGGCCGTGCGGGTCGTGACGGGCTGCCGGCCACCGCGTGGCTCGCGTACGGCCTGAACGACGTCGTGCAGCAGCGGCGGATGATCGACCAGTCCGAGGGCGACGCAGCACACCGTCGACAGCTCAGCGCCCACCTCGACGCCATGCTCAGCCTGTGCGAGACGATCGAGTGCCGCCGGGTGCGGCTGCTCGCGTACTTCGGGCAGGAGAGCACGGCGTGCGGCAACTGCGACACGTGCATCGCGCCGCCGGAGTCGTGGGACGGCACGGTCCCCGCGCAGAAGCTGCTGTCCACCGTCGTGCGGCTCGAGCGTGAGCGTCGCCAGCGGTACGGCGTGGCGCACCTCGTCGACATCCTGATCGGCAAGCGGTCGCCCCGCGTGCAGGAGCTGCAGCACGACACCCTGGCGACCTTCGGCATCGGCGCCGACCTGTCCGAGGCCGAGTGGCGGGCGGTCGCCCGACAGGTGCTGGCCCAGGGCTACGCGGCGGTGTCGGGCGACGGCTTCGGCACCGTCGTCCTCAGTCCCACGAGCGCCGAGGTCCTGACGGGCAAGGTGCAGGTGCGGATGCGTCGCGACCCGGTCAAGGCGCCGCGCGCCGGCCGCAGCAGTCGACGGACGGTTGTCACCGACATGCCGCAGGAAGCGGTCGGCCTGTTCGAGGCCCTTCGTGCCTGGCGTGCTGCCGAGGCTCGCGAGCAGGGCGTCCCCGCGTACGTGGTGTTCAACGACGCGACACTCCGGGGCATCTCCGCCGTCCGCCCCGCCGACGTCGACCAGCTCGGCGAGATCTCCGGCGTCGGCGCAGCGAAGCTCGAGCGGTACGGGCGCGCGGTCCTCGACGTCGTCGCGGCGGCCGACTGACGCTCTGCCGCCACTGCATGCCGTTCCGGGCATGTGCCCTCCGCGCGCCTCATTACACTCGGTAGCTCGTCACCACGAGGAGGTCCGGTGTCCGGTTCGACGAAGTTCGCCACCGTGCTCAGTCGCGCGGTGGTGACCCCGCTCGCCCGGTTGCTGTGGCGCCCGAAGATCATCGGTCGTCGGAACGTCCCGAAGCGCGGCCCGGTGATCCTCGCGAGCAACCACCGCTCGTTCATCGACTCGCCCGCGATCACGCTCATGGCGCCGCGCAAGGTGTCGTTCCTGGCGAAGCAGGAGTACTTCACGGGTTCGGGTCTCAAGGGAGCCGTCTCGCGGGCGTTCTTCGGTGGCATCGGCGCCATCGGGGTCGAGCGTGGCGCGGGTGCGGCGGCCCAGCAGGCCCTCGACCTCGGGCTGGCACGCCTGCAGGAGGGCGAGGCGTTCGCGATCTACCCGGAGGGCACGCGCTCGCTCGACGGCCGGATCTACAAGGGCCGCACGGGCGTGGCATGGCTGGCGCTGACGAGCGGCGCCCCCGTGGTGCCCGTCGCGCTCACGGGCACCGAGGACGTGCAGCCGGTCGGGTCCCGGCTGCCGAAGCTCGCCCGCGTGACGATCGAGTTCGGGCAGCCGATCGACCTGTCGTCCTTCGGCGAGGCGTCGTCCGGTCGTGCTCGGCGCCACGCGACCGATGCGGTGATGGCGGCGATCCAGGAGCTCAGCGGCCAGGAGCCGGCGAACGCCTACAACAACCCGCCGGCGACGATCGTGGAACGGGTCCGTCGTGCGCTGCAGCCGGACGACCCGACCGCGGCTGCCGTCGACCCGGACTGACCACCGCGACTGTCCGGTCACTATTGCAAATCTGAAATATCGATGGTTGAATGGCGGACGTGCCGCTCGGCACGCCGCCATCGCCGGTCGCCCGAGAACGACCAGCCACGACATCCAGATCGGACCATCCGCAGCATGTCCTCCACCCCGCTCTTCGACTCCATCGCCCAGCGCCGCGATCAGGCCGACGCGCCGCACTCCACCCCGTCGCCGGCGCTCGCCGTCGTGACCCCGGCACCGACCTCACCGATTTCCGCGCCCGTCCGCCCGGGTGACTCCACGCTGGTGCCGGCCGCCCTCGTCGCCGCGATCGACGAGATCCCGGTGCGGGTGGCATCGGCCCTCGTGACCGAGGTCACGATCCGTCCCGAGCACCTCGTCCTGGTCGAGACCGTCGCCGACGCGATCACCCGCGCGGTCGTCGACGCCGTCGTGTGCGAGCTGGACCGGATCGCCCGTGACGGCGTCGTCCGCGTCTGACCGGGCCGGTCACCGCACGATGACGACCCTCGACGACGGTCTGCCCCGGCGCCCGCGCGGAGCCGAGCGCCGCACCGCCGACCGACCGACCGCGCCCCCGCTGCGCCGTGCACGGCACGCTGCGCAGCCGCGGCCCCTCCGAGCCGCCGGGGTGGCGGTGCCCCCTCCCGTCACCCCGGCTTCCACCCGGCCCATCCGGCCCATCCGGCCCATCCGGCCCACGCGGGCCGCACAGCCGACTCGGCCCACGCAGGCCGCGCAGCCGACCCGGGTCGCGCAGCCGGCCGCTCCCGCGCGCCGCCGCCTCCCGCCCTTCCGGATCCCCGCCCGGCGGACACTGCCCGCCGCGGCGGTGACCGCCGTCACGTGCCTGTTCATCGCGGTCGGCTCCCCGCAGACCGCCGTCGCCGCTCCGGCCGCTCCGGAACCCACGTCGGCATCCGCCGGCATGCAGCACTTCGTCGCCGACGGTTCGACCGGGCCGACCGCCGGCCGCGACGACTTCTCGGTGGGTCGTGCTGCGGCAGCCCTCCGGGTTCCCGGTGGCTCGGGCCCGACCGGTGGAGCCGTCCGCCCCACGGCCGGTGCGATCCCGGACGCCGGAGCCTTCGGCTCCCGCTGGGTCGTCGGCTGCGCGGCCTGCTCGTCGAACCACCAGGGGGTCGACTTCGCCACGGCCATCGGGACCCCGGTCGTCGCCGCGCTGCCCGGCCGGGTCGTCTCGGCGGGTGTGCTCGGTGGCTACGGCAACCAGGTCCTCCTGCGGCACGCCGACGGCACCGCGACGCGGTACGGGCACCTGTCGGCGATCGACGTCCGCCCCGGCCAGGTCCTCCGCGTGGGGGAGTGGCTCGGGGCCGTCGGCAACACAGGGGTCTCGACCGGCGCCCACCTGCACTTCGAGGTCATCGTGGCCGGCACCCCGATCGACCCGGCCGCCTGGCTGCGGGCTCGCGGGCTCCTCTGACGGCGTCGGGCGTAGCGTCGGGACGGTCGCGGCACGGAGCCGCGCCAGGACGGAGACGCACGTGCGAGTGACGGTGTTGGGGACGGGTGCGATGGGCGCCGGCGTGGCTGGATCACTGCTCCGCGACGGCCACGAGGTGACGGTCTGGAACCGGAGTGCCGACAAGGCCGCACCCCTGGGCGACCGCGGCGCGACGGTGGCGAGCGACCCGGGCAGTGCCGTCGAGCACGCCGAGGTCGTCCTGCTCACCCTGTTCGACACCGATGCGGTCGTCGACGTCCTCGAGCAGGCCGCCGGTGACGCCCCAACCGACGCCGTGTGGGTGCAGGCCTCGACGATCGGCGTCGACGGCACCGCGACGGTCGTGCAACTGGCCGAGAAGTACGGCATCACCCTGGTCGAGGCGATGATGCTCGGCACGAAGGCCCCCGCCGAACAGGGCAAGCTCACGATGCTCGCGGCCGGCCCGGCAGACCTGCTCGACCGTGTCGACCCCGTGCTCGACGCGATCGGCGCGAAGACCGTCCGCGCCGGCGACCAGGTCGGCGACGGCACCGCACTCAAGCTCGCCGCCAACGCCTGGATCGCGTCGATCACCGCGGCGACCGGGCAGTCCCTGGCTCTCGCGGCGGCGCTCGGGCTCGACCCCGCGCTGTTCCTGCAGGCCATCGAGGGCAGTGCGAGCGACTCCGCCTACGCCCACACCAAGGGTGCCGCGATGATCGCCCGCGAGTTCCCCGCGCAGTTCGCACTCGACGGCCTGCGGAAGGACATCGGGCTCATCACCGATGCCGCCGGGACCGCAGGGGTGTCCACCACGCTGCTCGAGGCACTCGGGCGCGTCTACGCCGATGCCAGCGCAGCCGGGCACGGGGGCGACGACATCGCCGCGGTCGGCACCGCGTTCTGACGGGGGCGGTCAGCCCCGGCGGAACAGCCGCCGCAGGCGCTTCGTGAGCCGCCCCACGGCCTCGTCGTTCATGGTGTTGGCGAGGTCGAACGCCTCACCGGCCGGATCGGACCCGGCCTGGATGCGTCGGAGTGCGGCGTCGGCACGGGCCCGCGAGTCGAGCTCGGCGAACGGCATGTCGTCCTCGGGGTGGTGCTCGCCGCGAGGGTCCATGCGGTCCAGGCTACGCGCGACGGGAGTGGTCCGACCCGGCGTCGAGTTCGTCCACGACGCGGACCATCTCGTCCAGGAAGTCCACGACCACGGCCATCTCGTTGCTCGGCAGGTGCTCGGTGACCTCGAGCGCGCGGGCGTCGAGCTCCTCGATGACCCGGAGCGCGTGCCGCATCGAGGTGCCGGTGGCGGTGAGGATCACGCCACGGCGGTCGTTCGGGTCGGCGTGCCGTTCGACGTGGCCGCTGCGGACGAGCCGGTCGACGAGCGCCGACGTCGACGCCGCCGTGATCTCGAGCCGCTCGGCGAGGTCCTTCGCGTTGACTGTGCGGCCGTCGTGCTCGGCGTCGATCAGGAACCGGAGCGCCAGCAGTGCGTTCTCGCCGATCCCCAGTGCCTCGCGCGCTCGGCGCTGGGCAGCGCTCTCGGCCGTTCGGTACCGCCGCAGGGCGTTGAGGACGTCCACGGCGGAGACCGCGGAGTCCTCGTACCAGTACCCCGCGGTGCTGGTCATCACCTCGGACGTCATGCCCCAATGCTAGACGCTCTAGTTAGTTTGTCTAGCGAGCGCGGAGACGGGACACTGCAACACCCGTGACGCGGTTCTGTAACACCCCGGCAACGCCGGCTCGTTAGGTTCTCGACATGCAGGAGCAGCCGTGCTGAGCCGCCTCGCGGGGAACGTCTTCCACGTGGGGAGCGCGGTGGAGCGCACCGACGTCGTCGCACGGTTGCTCGACGTCTACGTCGCTCGCCGAGAACCAGGCACCCTGGACGACGACCGGCTCGTGTCCACCGAGCTCCGCAGCGTCATCGGGACCACCGGCCCCGCGAACGACCCGGACCGCGCCGCCACCGTCGACGCCCTCGCGCTCGACCGGCACGAGCCCGCGTCCATCGCTGCAGCGGTCGCCGTCGCCCGCGACCACGCACGCCGTGCCCGCGAGGTCGTCTCGAGCGAGCTCTGGGACTGCCTCGACGTGACGCGGTCGAGGATGCCCCGGAAGATCGCCCCCGACCGTGCGCACGAGTTCCTCGGCTGGGTGCGGGAGCGCAGTGCCCTCGCCATCGGGGTGGTCGAGGGGGACGCCAGCCGTGACGAGGTGTGGGAGTTCTTCACCCTCGGACGATCACTCACCCGCTGTGCCTCCACCGCACGGCTGCTGGCGTCGCGGCTGCTCGAGCCGGACGCGGTCACCTCGTGGACGGCGGCGCTCCGGGCGTGCGGCGCGGGCGAGGCCTTCCTGCGCGGACGCGACCACCATCCGGTGCCGTCCGACGCTGCCGCCTTCCTGCTCCTCGACGCACACAGCCCACGGTCGTTGCGCTTCACCGTGCACCGCGCGGCCGAGTGCCTGGCCGACGTCGCCCCGTCCTGCGTCGCGGACGAGGTCGCCGGGTTCGACGAGGTCCGCGCCCTGCTCGACGGCATCCCCGAGGAGTCGGCGCTCGCCGTGGCGGGCGACGTCGGGCAACGGCTGGCGGTGGCTGCCGACCGCGTCGCCGCGGCCCTCGACGAGCGGGTCTTCGCGTCGTCCGCACCCGTGCTCTGACCGACGGCGCGCGGGCCCGGAACGGGGTCGGTCCGTGCCTCGCGACCGCGGCCGTGGGCGGGGGTGGCGTCGGACGGGAGGCCCGTGGCGGCGCCGTTGCGGGCCTCCCGTCCGACGGCCGGTGTGTCACGGGCCGTCAGCCGACGGACAGGTCGACCCGTCGGTCCGTCAGACGGAGCTGGAGCGGTCGGCGAGCGTCTCGTCGCGTTCCAGCTCGCGGCGGAGCGCCGCGCGTGAGCCGACCACCGGCACGGCGTGCGTGATCGCCAGGTGCAGCCGTGAGTCGGCGTCGTAGCGCAACCGGACCCGCTGGTACCGGACGAGCCAGACGAGCGCGATCCCGAGTGCGACGAAGCCCGAGGCCGCGCCGACCACGATCGCCCAGCGTGGGCCGAAGGCGTCGGCGACGGCACCGACGAGCGGGGCGCCGATGGGGGTGCCGCCCGCGAAGATCGCCATGTAGAGCGCCATCACGCGGCCGCGCATCGCGGGCTTCGTCGTGGTCTGCACCAGGGCGTTCGCCGTGGTCATGAAGGTCAGGGACGCGAGCCCGACGAACACCAGCACGATCGCGAAGGTCCAGTACGTCGGGGCGAGGGCCGCGGCGGTGCACGCGAGCCCGAACCCGCCGGCGGCGAGCACGAGGGTGCGCATCCGCGGCCTGTCCCGGCGGGCGGACAGCAGCGCGCCGAGCACCGAGCCGACCGCCATCACCGAGTTGAGCAGCCCGAACTCGCCGGCGCCCTGGTGGAACTCGACCCGCGCCATCGTCGAGGTGAAGATCGGGAAGTTCACGCCGAACGTGCCGACGACGAAGATCATGCAGAGCACGACGACGATGTCCGGCCGGGTGCGGACGTACCGGAAGCCGGCCACGATCTGCCCCTTGCCGCGGCCCGCCCGGACCCGTTCGGCGAGCTGGGCGGGGTCGACGAAGCGGAGTGCGAGCAGGACCGCCAGGAACGACCCGGCATTGATGACGAACACCCATCCGGAGCCGATCGCCGCGATGAGCACCCCGGCGACCGCGGGGCCGATCAGGCGTGCGGCGTTGAACGACGCGGAGTTCAGGGCGACGGCGTTCGAGACGTCCTCGCCCTGCACGACGTCGGAGACGAAGGCCTGCCGGATCGGGGCGTCGAACGCGGCGACGATGCCGAGTGCCAGGGCGAAGCCGTACAGCGCGAGCAGGGTGGCGGTGTGCGTGAGGACCATGACGCCGAGTCCCAGCCCGAGCAGCCCCATCAGGCCCTGGGTGAGCATGAGCATCTTCCGGCGGTCGAACCGGTCGGCGGCGAGCCCGGTGAGCGGCAGGAGCAGCAGCTGGGGGCCGAACTGCAGGGCCATCGTGATGCCCACCGCGACGGCGTCGTCGTCGGAGAGCTGGGTCAGCACGATCCAGTCCTGGGCGGTGCGCTGCATCCAGGTGCCGACGTTCGACACCAGGGCCCCGGCGAACCAGATCCGGTAGTTGCGTCCGGCGAGGGAGCGGAACATGGCGGTCACTGCTGGGCCAGCCTCCTCATGATCTCGGTGGCGTCGGCGAGGGTGCTCCGCTCGTCGGCGGTGAGCGCTGCGAGTCGGGGGGTGAGCCAGCCGTCGCGGCGGCGTCGGGTCTCCTCGACGAAGGCGGCCCCGGCGGGTGTCGCACCGAGCAGCACCTTGCGGCGGTCGTCCCCGTGCCCGCACTTCGACACCAGGCCCCGCTCGACCAGCACCGCGACGGTCTTCGTCATCGAGGGCGGGGTCACGCCGTCCTGTCGGCTCAGGTCGGCCAGGGTCATGGCGCCGTCGCGGTGCAGCCGGGCGAGGGCCGAGAACTGCGCGTCCGTGACGCTCGTGTCGGCCTTCTGGGCACGGAGTGTGCGGGACAGCCGGTTCACCGCGATGCGGAGGTCGGTGGCGTCGGTCATCGATCGTTAGCCTATCTCATTAGTTCAGCGAACGAACTTGATTTCGGGTGTACCGTGGTCTTAGACAACACGTGTTGCCGAGAGAGAAGGAGAACATGTCCGAGTTCGAGGGCAAGGTCGCCGTCGTCACCGGTGGTGGCAGCGGCATCGGCGAATCCGTCGCGAAGGAGCTCGCCGCGGCGGGCGCCACGGTGGTCGTCGCCGACATCAACCTGGCGGGCGCCGAGCGCGTCGCCGCGTCGATCGTGGAGGCCGGTGGCACCGCCCGCGCGTTCGAGGCGAACTCCGCGGTCGCCGCGGACAACGAGCGCATGGTGCAGTTCGCGGTCGACACGTTCGGCGCGCTGCACCTGGCCGTGAACAACGCCGGCATCGGCGCAGCACCGCAGCCGATCGGCGAGTACGACATCGCCGCCTGGGACCGCGTCCGTGCGGTCGACCTGGACGGCGTCTTCTACGGGCTGCGCTACGAGATCCCCGCGATGGTGGCTGCCGGCGGTGGCGCGATCGTGAACATGGCGTCGGTGCTCGGCACGGTCGGCATGGCGCAGAACGCGGCCTACGTCGCCTCGAAGCACGCGCTCGCCGGGCTGACCAAGGTCGCCGCGCTGGAGTACTCGTCGCAGGGCGTCCGCACGAACGCCGTGGGCCCCGGGTTCATCGACACCCCGCTGCTCCGCAAGTCGCTCTCGCCCGAGGCCATCGCGGCACTCGAGGACGAGCACGCCTCGAAGCGGCTCGGCACCGACGCCGAGGTCGCCGCGCTCGTGCTGTTCCTGCTGAGCGACAAGGCCTCGTTCATCACGGGCAGCTACCACCTGGTGGACGGCGGCTACTCCGCCCACTGACGGCTCGGTGCACCTGGTCGTTCCGGGCGTACCTGGTGGAAACGGGCGTACCTGGGCGATTCTTTCGACCAGGTACGCCCGTTTCCGCTTTCCAGGCCGGGTGCGATGGGAAGGAACGTCGGACGGGAGGCCCGCCCAGCGTGCGCCGGTCGGCTCGCGTGGGGCGGGCCTCCCGGCCTCAGTGCCGCGCGTCCGTCAGGATCGCGTCGTGCGGGAGCAGGGCGTGCACGCCCCAGGTGCGGTTCGCGACCTGCGTGATGCGCATGCTCACCGCCACGCTCGCCATCGCCAGGGCCTCGGCGCGGCCGATCCCGTGCAGCCCGGCGATCCAGTCGACCATCCGGTCGAGCGCCGTGGCCGTCGCGACGTTGAGGTCCGCGTCGAAGCCGAAGGTGATGCGTCCGGCGGGGGTGTCGGCGTGCACACCCTCGACCGGAGCCCGGTCGAGGAGCGTCAGGGTCATCGTCGTGGTCATGCCGCACTCGACCGCTGTTCCGGAGACCTCGCCGTCGCCCTGGGCCGCGTGCCCGTCGCCGACGTGGAGCAGGGCGTCCGGCACCGTCACGGGCAGGTACAGGGTCGAGCCGGCGATCAGCTCGCGGCAGTCGACGTTGCCGCCGCCGACCGTGCGGGGCGGGATCGTCGAGTGCTCCCCGGTGGGCTCGGGCGGGACGCCGACGACGCCGAGGAACGGTGCCGTCCGCACCCCGAGGCCGAGCTGGTTCACGGCGACTCCGGCGGACACGTCGATGTCCCAGAGCAGCGGGCCGCGCGACGCCGGATCGGTCAGGCCGAGTGCGCGGTTCACCGGTGAGTCGACCCCGCCCGAGGCCGTGTAGCCCCAGTCGTCGGGCACGAGGTCGTCGAAGTGCACCGCCAGGAGCATCCCCGGACGTGCTCCCGCGACGGCGATCGGCCCGACCAGGCAGTGCCCCCGGCGCGGGTCGATCAGGGTCGGGGCGTCGAGGCCCGGGCCCGGCTGGCGTTCCGTGTAGCCCGCGGCGCTCAGGGTTCGGACGGTCACCGTGTCGCCCGGTTCCACGGTCAGGACCGGCTGGCGTTCGGCGGTGAAGACGTCGACGGCGGACTCGACCGCGGTGTCGAGGTGGTGGTGGGTGGTCGCGTTCGTGTGGTCGGTCACCACTCGATCATTCCGGGCGTACCTGGTCGAAACGGGCGTACCTGGTCGGAACGGGCGTACCTGGTCGAGAGTTTCGACCAGGTACGCCCGATTCCGCTTCCCAGCGCGAGCGCTCTTGGAAGGAACGTCCTCAGTGGAACTGGGGGATCGTCAACCAGACGCCCGCCAGGACCGCGGCGACACACACGGCGAAGCACAACACCGCACCCGCCAGGGCGACGGGCGGGGTGTGCCCGGAGCGCGGGTTCTCGTCGGAGTACTGGGTGCGCTCGCCGCCCGCGTCGTCCGGCTGCCCCGTCCCGAGCAGCCGCAGGCCGAGCGTGTACACGAGCACCAGGCCCACGGCGGCCACGAAGCCGACGCCGGCGACGGTGCCGATCGCGGTGAAGTCGATGTCCATCGTCGTTCCCCTCAGTTCGTCACGCCGGTCGGCTGCGGCTCGCTCTGCTCGGACGGCCCGGACTCGGTGGTGATGTCCTCGTGCGAGATCGGCTTGCGCTTGGCGAGGACGGAGAAGGTGAGCCCGCCGGCCAGGGCGAGGACCGCGACGAGCACCAGCCCGAACGCGGAGGTCGACGCGAGCCAGGTCGCGAGCGCCCCGACCACCGCAGCGGCGGGCAGCGTGATCACCCACGCGACGACGATGCGGCCGACGACCGACCAGTGCACGTCGGCGAGCTTCTTGCCGAGGCCCGAGCCGACGACCGCGCCGCTCGTCACGTGGGTCGTCGAGAGCGCGAAGCCCAGGTGCGACGAGATGAGGATCGTCGCGGCGGAGCTCGTCTCGGCGGCGAAGCCCTGCGGCGACTGCACGTCGGAGATCTTCTTGCCGACGGTCTGCATGATCCGCCAGCCGCCCGTGTACGTGCCGAGGCCGATCGCGAGTCCGCAGGCCAGGATCACCCAGAGCGCCGGACCGGTGCCGGCGGCCTGGTAGTTCGCGGCGATGAGGGTCAGCGTGATGACGCCCATCGTCTTCTGCGCGTCGTTCGTGCCGTGTGCGAGCGACACCAGCGACGCCGAGATCGTCTGCCCGTGCCGGAACCCGGTCGCGGCACCGTGCGTCGTCGCGTTCTTCGTGAGCACGTACGCCAGGTACGTCGCGACCAGGGCGATCACCCCGGCGATGACCGGGGAGAGCAGCGCCGGCAGCACGACCTTCGACACCACCGTCGCCCAGCTGATCGAGTTCAGCCCCGCCCCGATGATCGAGGCGCCGATGAGCCCGCCGAACAGCGCATGGGTGGACGACGACGGCAGCCCGAGGTACCAGGTCGCCAGGTTCCAGAGCACCGCGCCGACGAGCCCCGCGAAGATCATCGTGGGGGAGATGTGGATGCCGTCCTGCCCCTCGCGGATGATGCCCTGCGACACGGTCTTGGCGACCTCGGTCGACAGGAACGCGCCGACCACGTTGAGCACCGCGGAGATGAGCACGGCGGTCCGGGGCTTGAGTGCTCCCGTGGCGACCGACGTGGCCATGGCGTTCGCGGTGTCGTGGAAGCCGTTCGTGAAGTCGAACACGAGGGCCACGACGATCACCAGCGTGACGATGACGATGACGTCCATGCGCAGGACGGTAGGCCCGCCCGGAACCCCCTGCGTGAACGCCGGGTGAACAGGTCCGGGATGGAGCGCGTCTGCGAAGATGCGGGTGTGCCCACCTTCTCCGCCGCTCGCGGCGACGCCTCGTTCACCGACGCCCACGGCGTCGAGATCGTCTACTCGACCTGGCGTGCGGCGCGGCCGAAGGGCGTCGTGCAGATCGCGCACGGGGTCGGGGAGCACGGGCTCCGGTACGAACCGCTCGCGCAGGACCTGGTGCGCGCCGGCTACACCGTGCACGCCAACGACCACCGCGGGCACGGACGCACCGGGCTGACCCAGTGGGACGGCGACCACACCAAGCTCGGTCGGCTCGGCCCCGGCGGCCTGCGCGCGGCGATCGCTGCGGTGGAGCAGATGAGCGCGGTCGCGCGGGCCGACGAACCCGGGCTGCCGCTCGTGCTGCTCGGGCACTCGTGGGGGTCGCTCATGGCGCAGCGGATCGTGAACACCTCGTCGGACCGCTACGACGGCGTCGTCCTGTCCGCGAGTGCCTACCGGCTGCCCGGCTGGATGAACAGCGGCGACCTCAACGCCCGGCACGCGGGGTCGGGGCCCACCAAGTACGAGTGGCTCACCCGCGACCGGAAGATCATCGACGCCGTCGCGGTCGACCCCCTGGCGGTCGAGGCCGACGTCATCGGGCTGTTCGGGCTCGCCGACACCCTCCGACTGCTCGGGGTCCCGCGACGGGGCATCCCGCACGACCTGCCGATGCTGCTGCAGGTCGGCTCCGACGATGCCCTCGGCGGGCCGCGCTCCGTCGAGCGACTGGCGCAGGCGTACCGCCGACGCGGCCGGCTGTCCGACGTGACCGTGCAGGTGTACGAGGGCGCGCGGCACGAGGTCTACAACGAGACGAACCGCGACGAGGTCGTGGGCGACCTGGTCGCGTGGCTCGACCGGGTGACAACGCGCTGACGGCGCTCGCCGCGTCCTGCGACGCGACCGGTGGCGGACTGGAGGCCCGTCGCGACGCCGCCACGGGTCTCCAGTCCGTCACCAGGCCGGCCCACTGCCGGGCAGTCGGCTGTCCGGAATAGGGTTGCGGCATGCACGGTGAGTACAAGGTCCCCGGAGGCAAGCTGGTCGTCGTCGACCTCGAGGTCGTCGACGGCACGATCCAGCAGTTCCGCCTGGCGGGTGACTTCTTCCTGGAACCCGACGACGCGCTGCCGCTCATCGACGCGGCCGTGAACGGGCTCCCCGCCACCACCGACGCCGCGGGCATCGCCGCAGCCGTGCGCGCGGCCCTGCCGACCGATGCGGTGCTGCTCGGCTTCACGCCCGAGTCCGTCGGCGTCGCGGTGCGCCGCGCGCTGTCGCGGGCCTCGACCTGGCGCGACCACGACTGGCAGATCGTGCACGAGGGGCCGATCAGCCCGAACGAGCACCTCGCGCTCGACCAGGTGCTGACCGAAGAGGTCGGTGCCGGCCGTCGCGGTCCCACGCTGCGCATCTGGGAGTGGGACCAGCCGGCCGTCGTCATCGGCTCGTTCCAGTCGCTGAAGAACGAGGTCGATCCCGCCGGCGCCGAGAAGTACGGCGTGCAGGTGGTCCGACGCATCTCCGGCGGCGGCGCGATGTTCATGGACGCGGGCGCCGTGATCTCGTACTCGCTCTACGTGCCGTCCGACCTGGTGCAGGGCATGACCTTCGCCGACTCGTACGCGTTCCTCGACGAATGGGTGATCGAGGCGCTCAAGTCGCTCGGCATCGAGGCGTACTACCAGCCCCTCAACGACATCACCTCGACCAAGGGCAAGATCGGCGGGGCCGCACAGAAGCGCCTCGGCACCGGTTCGCTGCTGCATCACGCCACCATGAGCTACGACATGGACGGCGAGAAGATGGTGCAGGTGCTGCGCATCGGGCGCGAGAAGATGAGCGACAAGGGCACCACCAGCGCCGCGAAGCGCGTCGACCCGCTCCGCTCGCAGACGGGGCTGTCCCGCGCCGAGATCATCGAGCGGCTGATCGGCACCTTCACCCGCCTGTACGGAGCGACCGAAGGGCACGTCACCGAGGCCGAGCGGGAGCGGGCGCAGGAGCTGGTGCGGACGAAGTTCGCGACGAAGGAGTGGCTCGAGCGGGTGCCGTGAGCCCCGTTCCCGATCGACGGTGGACGCGACGGCCGGACCTGAGGGGGACGTTCCGGCCGCCGCTGACTCGAGTGTGCGCCTCGACCTCATGAACCAGACGTGTGGATGATGAGAATCCCCCGCGCGGCTGATCCGCTCGCCGCGCGGCCCACGTAGCGTCGCTGCCGTGAACTGGTTGATCTTCCTGGGGGCGGTGGCCGCCGTGGCCGTCGTGGTGTGGATCGCCGATCGCATGGGGTGGATCGACCTGTCGAACAAGTCCCAGCGGAGCGGTGGATCCGGAGGCATGGTCGGGATGCTGGACGAGGTGTTCGCACCGACCCGGCACGAGACGCAAGCCGAGTACGAACGGCAGGCACGCCTGCCGAAACAGGCCCCGTCGCCGGCAGACGACGACCACGACCTGCTCAGCGGCAGCGTGCTCATCCGGGTGCCGACGGTGCGGAGCGCCGGGCGGCACGAGGCCCGCGCCGGGACGCACGACCGCTCGTACTGAGGGGGTTGCTGCGCGACCTGCTGCTCGCTCAGCGCGTCGTGAGCTCCTGGTAGTCCGGGTGCCGCTCGATCCACGCGTGCACGTAGCTGCACTGCGCGACGACCCGGCGTGACGAACTCGCGCGCACGTCGTCGAGCGCGTGCTGCACCAGGATCGACGCGTGCCCACCACCGCGGTGCTCGGGATCGACCTCGGTGTGCACGAAGCGGATCTCGTCGCCGTCGATCTCGTACGCCGCGAGGCCGATGACCTCGCCGTCCTCGATCAGGGAGTACTGCTGCTTGTCGGTGTCGTTGCGGACCTCGGGTGCTGCTGCCATGCACTCGACCGTACGCCGGGGCCTGGACGTGCGCTCTGTGCTGCACGCCTGCTTCGTGTGCTGCGCGTCCGCTCGGTGCGGTGCGGTGCGCGTCGAGCGTGCTCGCTCGGTGCGCGACAATGGGTCCGTGCGCAGGGGAGACGACCGAGGCCCGGACCGCGTCGTCCTCGGCGACGCCCTCGACGTGGTCCCCGCGTACCCGGACGGCTCCTTCACGCTGGTGTACCTCGACCCGCCGTTCAACACCGGCCGGTACCAGCGGCGGCACGCGACGTCCGCCGTGCCGAAGGCCGACGGTCCCGTGATGGGGTTCCACGGCCGGACCTACGAGCGGGTGCGCGGCGACCTGATGCGCTTCGACGACCGGTTCGAGGACTACTGGTCGTTCCTCGAACCCCGACTCATCGAGGCCTGGCGGCTGCTCGCCGCCGACGGCACGCTGTACCTGCACCTCGACTACCGCGAGTCGCACTACGCCAAGGTGCTGCTCGACGCGCTCTTCGGCCGCGAGTCGTTCCTGAACGAGATCGTGTGGGCCTACGACTTCGGTGCCAAGTCCAAGACGCGCTGGCCGACGAAACACGACACGATCCTGGTCTACGTGAAGGACCCATCGCGGTACTGGTTCGACTCCGAGGCGGTCGACCGCGAGCCGTACATGGCGCCGGGGCTCGTCACCCCCGAGAAACGCGAGCGCGGCAAGCTGCCCACCGACGTCTGGTGGCACACGATCGTCTCGCCGACGGGCCGCGAGAAGACCGGCTACCCCACGCAGAAGCCTGAGGGAGTGTTGCGGCGGATCGTGCAGGCGTCCTCGCGCGAGGGGGACTGGGTGCTCGACTTCTTCGCGGGCAGTGGGACCACGGGCGCCGTGGCACAGGCGCTGGGGCGGCGGTACGTGCTGGTGGACGACAACCCTGCGGCGATCGACGTGATGCGGAAGCGGTTGCCGGGGGCGTCGTTCGAGGTGGCCGGAGCACCGGCGGCAGCGGCGGGGGACGCGGCGCCGGCGGTCTGAGGCGTGGGCAGGGTCCGGGACGGGAGTGTCCGCACATCGTCGTCGATGGGTAGGGTTGAGGCCTCGGCCGTCGATGAGCGGACGCGAGCATCACGGGGGCGATGTTGGGGACCATACCGTTCGACGAAAGCGCGGCGAACCGCCTGATCAAGGCGGCGACTGGAGCGGACATCACGTTGCTGTTCGCGGCTTCCGCCCGTCGATCAGCTGCCGAGGACGCTTCCACTGACTTCTCCGGTGCCTACGCTGACCGCTTCGCCGAAGCTGCGGTGGCCGAAGCCGCTGATCGTGTCCGCCTCGCCGGTGCGCTCGGTCGACTTGCGGACGCGGTGCAGGTCGTCACCGGTGAGGCCCAGCGAGAGCGCGAACGGCTGGCCGCCGTCGACGCCTGGCAGGGACGCGAGACCGCGCGTCAGCAGGCCGACGATGAACCGCTGGGGATCTTCGAGGTCAAGCCGACTCCGATGTTCGACCCGAAGCCCTCGGACATCCCGATCCGACCAACACCGATCTCGGCGTCGTTCTCCGCATCGGACCGTCCGCGAACGGCTGGCGGGTCGAGCATGGGTCGCAGTTCGGCGGACCCCGAGCGGCTCCGGACCTTCGTGGCGTCGGCGCGGGCCTCGGATCGCGGGTTCTCGGAGCATGCGGTGAAGCTGCGGACGGCATGGTCCGGCTTCACGAGCAACTGCTCCTGGGCAGAGGTGTCCAGTTCGACCCTGCTCCCGGGGTTCGACCGGTACCTGCAGGAGAACGCTTCCGATGCAGATTGGATCGAGCGGATAGCGTCCGCGTTCGAACGCGCCGGCGCGATCAGCACGCTCTCGAACTCCGTCCTCGACTTCGCTGCTGCTGCGACGATCCCCCCGTCGTTCCAAACCCTGCTCGCACCCGGGGCCACGCCGGCCGAGGTCGCGGCGACCTGGGCGGGTCTCGGCCTGACGAAGGCGAACGGGGTGGACCTCCTGGCGTTGCCGCCCGAGGTGCTCGCGATGCTCGGGAACCTCGAGGGGATCCCGTACTGGGCACGGAACACCGCGAACCAAGAGGTCCTCGACGACCGTCTCGCGCGCGAGAACCTCGATCCCGATGAGCGCGAAGCGCTGAGGAGCATCCGGGCCAGCTTGGGGGACAACCGGTTCCTCATCTCGTTGACGGGAGACGTCCCGCCCTTGGCCGCCGTCTCGATCGGAGACCTGGACACCGCGACCAACGTCACGTGGGCCGTTCCGGGGATGGGATCCAGTACCAAGACGATGACCGGTTGGGTACAAGCAGCGCAGAACGTCGCGGACGAGCAGGTCAAGGTGGACGGCCCGGGAAACCGTGCGGTGATCGCCTGGATGGGTTACGAGGCGCCTCCAGCGCCGCCTGATCTCGGTGTCTTCAACGAGGACGCGGCCGAGAGCGGTGGGGCGAAGCTGGCGGCATCGATCCGTGGGCTCGACGCCGTTCGTGCCGGCGACATGCCCCGGACGAACGTCCTGGCACACTCGTACGGCACCACGACGGCGTCGATCGGACTGACAGCACCCGGCGTCCACGTCGACTCGTTCACGTCGATCGCGTCTGCCGGCATCCCGCAGACCATCCCGACAGCGCAGGACATCCAGGCTGACCACGTCTACGCGGGGCAGGCCCAGGACACCTTCGTCGGCATTCCCGGGCTGGGCGACCAGTACGCCTACATCGGCAGAGGGTTCAGCGTGCCGTACCGGCTCGACCCGACGAACTCTAGCTTCGGCGCGGAGACCTTCGGCGCGGACGGCGCCGACGGCTTCGACCCGGTGAAGGACCACGGCGTGCACACCGCAAGCGGCAACGGCTACCTCGACCCGGGCACGGATTCGCTGAGGAACGTGGCAAAGACGACGACCGGTCACGGCGACCGTGTGACGCCGGCAGGGTGACATGCTGGACGCCCGACAACCCTACGGAGAACCGACGCCGATGACCGCCCTGAAGCAGTGGATCGCAGTCACCGTGACCACGATCGCGATCGTCGGCACGACTGCCGGCTGTTCTGGAGGACAGATGGAGAACCGACCGACCCAGGAGCCGGCCGATGCGAAGCGCAGCATCCAGCAGCTCGTCGACGACACGACCGATGCGCTCGGTGGGACGTGGACGGTCCAGGAAGGGCCGCGGCTCGGCACGTGCGAGGACGAGCGCGGCGTCGGCGAGGGTGTGAACTACACGTACATCAAGTCGCGCGCTGATCGCGGCGATGTCGAGCAGGGGATCCGGACGCTCGAGAAGCTGTGGGGCGAGCGCGGACTCGACACGAAGCGGTTCTCCGATGCCGACGCGTCCTACAGCGGCGTCGACGGCAGCGGGGACGGCGTGGCGAACATCGGGTTCCAGTCCTCCGACCTCGGCGGGGGCGACACGGTCAGTGGTACCTCGGCGTGCGCTGCCGGGGACTACGTCGAGATGCGCGAGCGAGAGCGCTCGTAGCCTCCGCACGGGATCGTCAGGCGGGCTGAGGCGAGCGGGGTCTGCGACGATCCACGAGTCGTTCGACGCGTGAATCGTCGGAACATGCACACGCACCGAGCGAGCGCCCGCGCCGACTACTCCGCGGAGTGCCGCCCGTGTCCGTGCGCTTCGTCAGCGTCCGGCCGGGAGGCCCGGCTCGCCTCCGCCGCATCGGCTCCGGCCCCGTGGGCGTCCGGCTCCACGACCGGGGCGGCGTGGGCAGCCCGGGTCCGGATGGCACCGGTCGTCGTCGGGGGCTCGTCGACCGGCGCAGCCGCCGAGTGTGCACCGTGCGTCGTGGCGTTCGGCAGCGGCGCGCGGGTGTCGTCGACCCCGTGCGGCAGCACCGAGACGTCCGACGCTCCGGCGGCCCGGGCGGCCCGGGCGGCCCGGGCGGCCCGAGGCTGCACGTCCGGCGACGTCGGCACCTCGGGCGACGTCGGCACTTCGGCGGAGGACGACCCCTGCGGCACCGGCCCGGCGCCGGGTGCGGCGGCGGCAGCAGCTGCAGCGGCGCTCCCGTCCGACCCCGCACCGGCCGCCGTGCGTGCGGCATCGGCCTGCTCCTGCAGCGCCGAGGTCTTGCGGAGCGGCGGCACCCGGAAGAACCACGTCAGCACGAACGCGAGCAGGATCACCGCGAGGCCGACGTAGTAGACACGGACGGCCGAGTCGCTGAACCCGACCAGGAACGGACGGCTGAGCCGGGGGTCCGCCCCGTTCAGGAACGACGTGTCGCTCGTCGCCGAGTCGGTGGAGGAGCTCGCGGCCGAGTCACCGCTCTTGAGCTGCTTGATGAGCGTCGGGGCGACCTGGTCGACGACGTTCTCCCGCTGCGCCTTGTCCGAGTAGTCGATCTGCAGCTTGCCGTCGACGACCGAGGCGTTCGCCTTCGTGGCGGCGGTCTCGAGCGCCTGCTGCTCGGCTGCGGGCTTGGCGTCGTCGATCTGCTGGGCGATGATCGTGTCCGCTGCTGCGGCCGGGACGGTCCCCGCGGCGACCTGCTGCTGCACCGCCGCCGTCACCTGCTTGGTCACGGCGGCATCGGCGGCCTGCTTCGCCTGCGCGGTGCCCTGGTCGAGACCGTCCTGCACGTTCTGCTGCACCGGGTCGACGATCTTCCTCCAGATCTCGTCCATCACGCCCTGGTTCTTCGACGCGTTCGCGACCGAGGGCGTCATCGCGGCGTTGAGCGCGCTCTTCAGGTCGGACTCGTTCTGCATCGCGGCGCTGATGTTCGTCGGCATCAGGGTGAACAGCACGGAGAGCAGGACAGCGGTGCCCATCGTGCCGCCGATCTGGCGGAAGAACGTCGCGGCGCTCGTGGCGACACCGATGTCCCGCGGTGACACCGAGTTCTGCGCGGCGAGGGTCAGCGTCTGCATGAGCTGTCCGAGTCCGAGCCCGATGCCGAACATGCCGAGCATCAGGAACCACAGGGGCCGGTCGGCCGTCAGGAACGTCAGGACCGTGAAGCCGATCGCCGTGAACGCCGTTCCGGTGATCGGGAAGACCTGGTAGTTGCCGGTGCGGGAGATGATCTGGCCGGAGGCGATCGACGAGATCATCAGGCCGAGCACCATCGGCAGCATGGCGAACCCGGACTCGGTCGGGGTCACGCCCTTGACGATCTGCAGGTAGAGCGGGATCGTCAGCATCGCTCCGAACATGCCGAAGCCGACGAGCACGGACAGGATCGCGGACATCGAGAACACCCGCGATCCGAACAGCTTCATCGGCAGGATCGCGTCGTCGCCCATGGCCCGCTCGACGATGATGAACGCGATCAGGCCGAGGGCGCCGATGGCGTAGCAGGCGAACGCGGCGGGGGAGTCCCAGCCCCACTCGCGGCCCTGCTCGGCGATGAGCAGCAGCGGCACGAGCGTGACGATGACGAGCGTCGCGCCCCACCAGTCGATGCGGGGCTTGCCGCGGTCGCCGAACTTCGGCAGGTGCAGGAACGTCAGCACCATGAACAGGGCGATGATGCCGATCGGCACGTTGATCAGGAACACCCAGCGCCAGCCGGCGATGAACAGCAGCTGGTCCGCACCGGCGAAGACGCCGCCGACCAGCGGCCCGATGACGGACGAGATGCCGAAGACCGCCAGGAAGTAGCCCTGGTACTTCGCCCGCTCGCGTGGAGCGAGCATGTCGCCCATGATCGCCAGCGGCAGGGACATCAGACCACCGGCACCCAGGCCCTGCAGTGCGCGGAACCCGGCGAGCATGAGCATCGAGTCGGAGAACGACGCCGCGAACGAGCCGACGATGAAGATGCCGATCGCGGTGATGAAGAGCGGCCGGCGACCGAAGATGTCGGAGAGCTTGCCGTAGATCGGGGTCGTCACCGTCGACGCGATCAGGTACCCGGTGGTGACCCAGGCCTGCTGGTCGAGTCCGTGCAGGTCGTCGCCGATGGTGCGGATCGCGGTGCCGACGATCGTCTGGTCGAGGGCACCGAGGAACATGCCGGCCATCAGGCCGTAGATCACCAACAGGATCTGTCGGTGGTTCATCACGACGTTGGACGCCGTGGTGGGGGCCGCGGGTGCGGTCGCCGTCTGGGTCATGAGCAGGGTCTCCCGGGGTACCGATGCGCTGGCAGAACGATTTTTGCGCTGCCTGCAAAGTTACAACTGCCGCAAGTGCTCGGTCGCGCCGAGACGGCTTCCTGAGTGGATCGGCAGTCACGGTACGCCCAGTGGGCCCCGCTGGCACACGGCCTGGAGGCCCGGCTCGGTTCCGGCGGACGGGCTGCGGTGTCCGAGACCCGCAGCCCGTCCGACGAGGGCGCTAGGCGCCCAGTGCTGCGTCGACGATCTCCTTGGCCTCGCGCTGCACCTGCTCGAGGTGCTCCTGCCCGACGAAGCTCTCCGCGTAGATCTTATAGACGTCCTCGGTGCCCGACGGGCGCGCGGCGAACCACGCCTTGTCGGTGACGACCTTCACGCCGCCGACGGCTGCGTCGTTGCCCGGCGCCTTCGACAGCTTCGCGGTGATCGGGTCGCCGGCCAGGGTGTCCGCGGTGATGGCGTCGCCGTCGAGCTTGCCGAGGCGGGCCTTCTGCTCCTTCGAGGCCGCGGCGTCGACGCGCTGGTAGACCGGGGCACCGAAGCGCTCGGTCAGCTCGGCGTAGAGCTGCGACGGGGTCTTGCCGGTGACGGCGACGATCTCGGACGCCAGGAGCGCCAGGATGATGCCGTCCTTGTCGGTGGTCCACGCGGTGCCGTCGGTGCGCAGGAACGACGCACCCGCGGATTCCTCGCCGCCGAACGCCACCGAGCCGTCGATCAGGCCGGGGACGAACCACTTGAAGCCGACCGGGACCTCCCACAGGCGACGGCCCAGGGACTCGGCGACGCGGTCGATGATGCTCGACGACACCAGGGTCTTGCCGATCGCGGCGTCGTCGCGCCACTCGGGCCGGTGCGCGTAGAGGTACTCGATCGCGACCGCGAGGTAGTGGTTCGGGTTCATCAGTCCGCCGTCGGGCGTGACGATGCCGTGCCGGTCGGAGTCGGCGTCGTTGCCGGTGAGCACGTCGAAGTCGTCCTTGCGGGCAAGCACCGAGGCCATCGCCGAGGGGCTCGACGGGTCCATCCGGATCTTGCCGTCCCAGTCGAGCGTCATGAACGCCCACGTGGGGTCGACCGCGGGGTTCACGACGGTCAGGTCGAGGCCGTAGTGGTCGCGGATGGCGTTCCAGTACGGCAGCGAGGCGCCACCGAGCGGGTCGGCGCCGATCTTCACGCCGGCACGCTTGATCGCGGCGATGTCGATGATGTTCTCGAGGTCGGCCACGTACGTGTTCAGGAAGTCGTAGCGCTCGGGCTCGGAGTCCTCGGTGCGCTGCACCTCGGCGTTGCCGCCCTCGATGATCGCATTCGCCCGGTTCGCGATCCAGCTCGTGGCGTCGCTGTCGGCGGGGCCACCGTGCGGCGGGTTGTACTTGAAGCCGCCGTCGCGGGGCGGGTTGTGGCTCGGCGTGATGACGATGCCGTCGGCCGTGTCCGGGTTGCCGGCGCGGTTGTAGCGGATGATCGCGTGGCTCAGCGCGGGCGTCGGCACGAAACCGTCCTGGCTGTCGGCGAGCACGCGCACGCCGTTGGCGGCGAGGACCTGCAGAGCGGTCTGCTCGGCGGGGGCCGAGAGCGCGTGGGTGTCGCGGCCGATGAAGAGCGGCCCGTCGGTGCCCTGGTCGCGGCGGTACTCCACGATCGCCTGCGTGATGGCGGCGATGTGGATGTCGTTGAAGGCGGTGTCGAGCGACGACCCGCGGTGTCCGGACGTGCCGAACACGACCTTCTGCTCCGGGATCGAGACGTCGGGCACTCGGTCGTGGTAGGCGGCGAGGAGCTCGTCGAGGTCGACGAGGTCGTCTGCGGTCGCTGGGGTGCCGGCGCGGTCGTTCATGCGTCCATCCTGGCATCGGCGGCCCTGGCGCGTTCGGGGGAAGTGCACCGGAGGTCGGGGGAACGCGAGCGAGCGGCCGCCCCACCCGGGTTGAGGGGGGACCCCCGGGGTGGACGACCGCTCGCGGTCTGTGGAGGCGGGTGCCTCAGGCGGTGCGGAACGATCCCGTCGCCGTGCGGAACGAGCCGGTCACGGTGCGCGTCGAGGACGTCGCGGTCCCGGGGCGGCGGAACTGCGTGTCGACGAAGCGTCCGAGTGCTCGTCCGATGCCGGCGCCCGTGTAGCTGCCGATCGGGCTGCGGGTCGCGTCGCCCGTGTAGCTGCCGAGCTCGGCGCGGGTCTCGAGGCCGGTCACGTAGGCGCCGCCCAGGGGGTTCTGACGGTTCTGCATGGGTGCTCCTCGTCGTCGTGCCGAGGTCCGCGGGTCACCGAGCCGGCGACCGCGACGCCGTCGGCTGGATGACCACCACCCTACGCGCTTGTCTTGCATGGTGCAAAACAAGCGCGTGTCGGAGGCTCAGGCGAGCAGCTCGCAGAAGTTCCGGCCCTCGGCCGTCCAGCTCTGCCGCGGGACCATCCCGGCGTCCGCCGCGTGCCGGTGCAGGGCGTCGAGGCCGACCTCGGCCCACGGGAACCCGGCGCTCTCGTTGCCGTCGGCGTCCACCACCCGCGCGGTGTACACGCGGTCGGCCGCGGCTTCGGGGTTCGTCTCGACGATGACCCGGCCGCCGGCGCGCACGATCTCGCGGCAACGGGTGAGCAGGGCCGTGGGGTCGCCACCGATGCCGATGTTGCCGTCGATCACCAGCGCGGTGTCCCAGTGGCCCTCGTCGGGCACCGCGTCGAACACGGAGCCCTGCAGGGCCGTGCCGCCGGCGCGCTGCGCGATGGCCACGGCCTCGGCGGAGACGTCGACACCGAGCGCCGGGATGCCCCGGGACCGGGCGGCGACGAGCATCCGGCCCGGACCGCAGCCGATGTCGATGACCCCGCCGTCGACGTCGTCGAGCAGCGAGCGGTCGACGCGGTCGGCGGCGGCGCTCCAGCGACCGACGTCCATCGTGGTGACGGCGTCGGGCCGGTCGGGGTCGGTCAGGCGCAGGTGGCCGTCGGTGCGCAGGGCACGGGCGTACGGCTCGCCGCCGCCGGCACCGAACGAGACGGGTGCGTGCATGGTCATCGGGTGCTCCCCACGGTCTCGGCACGGAGTGCCCTGGTGAAGTCGGAGTCGGGTGCGAGGTCGGCGACCCGCTCGGCGTCCGCAATCGTGTCGACGTCGAGCAGCTCCCCGAGCACGCCCACGTCGAGTCCGGCGTCGGTCAGGCGTGCGAGCTGCACGGCTCCGGTGTCGTCACGCGACATCGGGACGCCGCGCAGCAGGTCGCCGGTGGGCCGTCGCAGGTACAGCGACCAGAAGCCGCCGTCCTCGGCCGGGCCGAACCAGGCGTCGCGCTCGGCGTCGTCGAACACCGGCGCGAGGTCCGCGGTGGACACCTGCGGGGTGTCCATGCCGACGAGCAGCAGCGGACCGTCGACGGCGTCGAACAGGAACCCGAGGCGCTCGTCCAGGCCGCCACCGGGCTGGCGCAGCACCTCGAACCCCTCGGCCGACGCCGGCACGACGTCGCCGTCGAAGAACAGGACCCGGCGGGCCGCGGGCAGTGCGCGGACGGTCGCCAGGGTGTCGGCGAGGCTCGCGGAAGCGACGCGCGCGGCGCCCTCGGGGGAGAGCGCCGGCGTCAGCCGGGTCTTCACCTTGCCGGGCAGGCACTCCTTCGCCACGACGGCGACGGTCACCGGGACGGAGACGCCGTCGGCTGCAGCGTCGCTGACGTGGGTGGGGTCGACGGTCACGAGCGGGCCTCCTCGACCACGGGGGTGGACTCGGCCGCCTGGCGGAGCGGCCCCGGTGCGACGACCCGGGCACGGGCCTCCCGGCGGTACGCACGGAGCAGACGGGACATGTCGCGCACCGCGTTGATCGTGCCGCGGAGCGTGCCGGTGACCTTGCTGTCGCCGATGCGCTGCGCGTACCCGATGTCGGACTCGTCGACGCACCAGCCGGCGGCGTGGGCGGCCAGGACCATCTCGAGCGGGTAGCCGCTGCGGCGGTCGCGCAGATCGAGGGAGACGAGGTCCTCGCGGCGCATCACGCGCATCGGGCCGAGGTCGCGCAGTCGGTAGCCGGTCGCGCGGTGCATGAGGACGGCGAGGACGCGGTTCGCGAAGCGCGCGTGCGGAGCCCACGCACCGCGGCCGGTCGGGACGCGGCGGCCGAGTGCCAGGTCGACGCGGCCGCTGGCCACGCGGTCGACCAGGGGCGGGAGCTCGGCGGGGTCCATCGAGGCGTCGGCGTCGCAGAACGCGACGAAGTCGGCGGTCGCCGCGGCGACCCCGGCGGCGCAGGCCGAACCGAAGCCCTTGACGGGTTCCGTCACCACGAGGGCACCGTGGGCGCGGGCGACGTCGGCTGATCCGTCGGTCGATCCGTTGTCGACGACGATGGCCCGGTAGCCCGTGGGGAGCCGCGCGATGACCTTCGGCAGGGCATCCGCCTCGTCGAGGCACGGCAGGATCACGTCGACAGTCATGTCCGTCATTCGGTGCGGTCGGTCGGATCGACGGGTCTGTCCTGGCATGCACTCGACGTAACACGACGACGCGCTGCGGGGTACAGGAAACTGCCGGGTCCTGGTCGTTCAGCGCGTTCTGTGGGAGCGCGGTCCGCAGAACGGGGGACAGAGCGCGCGCGTGGGTCGCGCGAGTGGGTGTCGCAAGACGCCGTCGTGTCGTCGACACGCCGCCGAAGGCGGCGGCGTCTCACGCACCAGGGTGCGTGGTGCCGACACGACGGCGTCTTGCGGGCCGTCGGGGCGGGGGCTGTCTCTTATACACATC